>CAZNII010000020.1:28854-30437 GCA_964573075.1 uncultured Novosphingobium sp.
AGCCCCATTTCGCGGGCCGCGCGGACCAGCGTGCGCACTGCCTCTACCCCGCGCTGGTGCCCCATCGCGCGCGGCAGGTGGCGCTTCTTGGCCCAGCGCCCGTTGCCATCCATGATGATGGCGACATGGCGGGCCTTAGTCATGGCGCGTGACCCGCTCATCCTGAGCTTGTCGAAGGATCACTTGCCGAGGATTTCCTGTTCCTTCTGCGCCGCAACGGCATCGGCTTCCTTGATCAGGTCGTCGGTCAGCTTCTGCACTTCGGTTTCGCCGCGCTTGCGGTCGTCCTCGGAGATTTCCTTCTTGTTCTCGTCCGCCTTGAGCGCGTCCATGCCGTCGCGGCGGACGTTGCGGATCGCGACGCGGGCCTTCTCGGCATAGGTGTGGGCAAGCTTGGCCAGTTCCTTGCGACGTTCCTCGGTCAGATCGGGGATCGGCAGGCGGATGTTGTTGCCATCGTTGATCGGGTTGAGCCCCAGACCGGCCGAGCGGATCGCCTTTTCGACCGGACCGATGTTCGACTTGTCCCAGACCTGCACCGACAGCAGCCGCGGTTCGGGCGCGGAAACGGTGGCAACCTGGTTCAGCGGCATGTGGCTGCCATAGACTTCGACCGTGATCGGATCGAGCAGCGCAGTGTTGGCCCGGCCGGTGCGCAGCCCCGCCAGGTCGTGCTTGAGCGATTCGACCGCGCCCTTCATCCGGCGCTCGAGGTCGGCCTTGTCGTACTTGGCCATGATCAGGCTTCCTTCTTCACGATTGTGCAGGTCCCCTCGCCGCGCAGCACCTTGGCCAGGTTGCCCTTTTCGCGGATCGAGAAGACGACGATGGGGATCGAATTGTCGCGGCACAGCGCCACGGCCGAGGCGTCCATGACCTTCAGGTTGTCTGCCAGCACCGTGTCGTAATCGACGGAATCATATCGCTTTGCCGTCGGGTTTGTCTTGGGATCGCTGTCATAGACCCCGTCAACCGAAGTACCCTTCAGCAGCGCATCGCAGCGCATTTCCGCCGCGCGCAGGGCCGCTCCGCTGTCGGTGGTGAAATAGGGTGCGCCGACGCCGGCGGCAAAAATCACCACCCGGCCCTTTTCGAGGTGGCGTTCGGCCCGGCGCTTGATCACCGGTTCGCAGACCTTGTCCATCTCGATCGCGGACTGGACCCGGGTGTGGACGCCCAGCTGTTCCAGCGCGTTCTGCATCGCCAGCGCGTTCATCACCGTGGCGAGCATGCCCATGTAATCGGCCTGGGCCCGGTCCATCCCCTTGGCCGCGCCGGCCATCCCGCGGAAGATGTTGCCGCCGCCGATAACCAGGCAGATCTCCAGCCCGGTTTCCTTGGCCGCCTTCACTTCCTTGGCCAGTTCGGCGACGAATTCTGGATCGATCCCGAACTGCTGGTTGCCCATCAGCACTTCGCCGGACAGTTTCAGGAGGATGCGCTTGTAGGCGGGCTTGGACATGGGTGTTTGCATCGCTCTCGGAAAGGTTTGAGCGGCCTTATACCGATGGCTGGGCAAAGCCAAGAACTGCACGGACAATTCACACGAAAAGGGCGCGAGCCTTTTCAGCCCGCGCCCCTTC
>CAZNII010000020.1:30537-32099 GCA_964573075.1 uncultured Novosphingobium sp.
TCAGGCCATCCCGGCAGCCGCAGCCACTTCGGCGGCGAAGTCGGTTTCGACCTTTTCGATGCCTTCGCCGAGCTGGAAGCGGACATAGTCCTTCAGCACGATCTTGGTGCCGGCGGCCTTGCCGGCCTGCTCGACGACCTGGGCGATCGGGGTCTTGTTGTCCATCACGAAGATCTGGCTGAGCAGCGCGTTGTCCTTGGCGAACTTGGCGACGGCACCGTCAACCATCTTGGCCTGGACTTCGGCGGGCTTGCCGGATTCGGCGGCCTTTTCGGCGGCGATCTTGCGTTCGCGCGCGATCATCTCGGCGTCGAGGTCTTCGGCGTTCAGCGCCAGCGGGAACGCAGCGGCGATGTGCATCGCGATCTGCTTGCCCAGCGGCTCGAGCACGTCGGCAGCGGCATCCGATTCCAGCGCGACCAGCACGCCGATCTTGCCGAGCATCGGCGCGGCGGCGTTGTGCATGTAGGGTACGACCACGCCATTGCTGACCGTAACGGTCTTCATCCGGCGGACCTGCTGGTTTTCACCGATGGTGGCAACGTTGGCGGTCAGGGTGTCGGCCACGGTGCCGCCGCCCGGATAGGCCGCGGCCTTCAGCGCTTCGACATCGTCCGAAGCGGCCGCGAGGGCGACTTCGGTGGTCTTGCGCACGAAATCCTGGAACTGGTCGTTCTTGGCAACGAAGTCCGTTTCCGAGTTCACTTCAACGGCAACGCCCTTGGTGCCCGAAACGGCCACGCCGACCAGGCCCTCGGCCGCGGTACGGCTGGACTTCTTGGCGACCGCGGCCAGGCCCTTGGCGCGCAGCGCGTCAACCGCGGCTTCGAAATCGCCGCCGGTCTCGTCGAGAGCCTTCTTGCAATCCATCATGCCGGCGCCGGTGCGCTCGCGCAGGTTCTTCACGTCAGTGGCGGTATAGGCCATGTGACTTGTCCTTCTTGAAATAGGCTGGCGGCCAGGGCCATCGGCCCCGGCACGCGACAGGTTTGGTACCGGGCCTCAGGCCTCGGCAGCGGGTTCTTCGGCAGCGGCTTCTTCGGCAGCCGGAACTTCGACCACGGCTTCTTCAACCGGGGCTTCTTCCATCGCCCCGATATCGGCGCCCGAATCGACCACGGCTTCCTGACGGCCCTTGGTCGCGGCAGCAGCCACGGCCTGGCAGTACAGCGCGATCGCGCGGCTGGCGTCGTCGTTGGCCGGAACCGGGAAAGCGATGCCATCGGGCGAGACGTTCGAATCGAGGATCGCCACGACCGGGATACCCAGCACGTTGGCTTCCTTGATCGCCAGCTCTTCCTTGTTGGCGTCGATCACGAACATCACGTCCGGAATGCCGCCCATGTCGCGGATCCCGCCGAGCGACAGCTCGAGCTTGTCGCGTTCGCGGGTCAGCTGCAGGACTTCCTTCTTGGTCAGACCAGCAGTGTCGCCGGCGAGGCGCTCTTCCAGGGTCTTGAGGCGCTTGATCGACTGGCTGATGGTCTTCCAGTTGGTCAGCATGCCGCCCAGCCAGCGGTGGTTGACGAAGTGCTGGCCCGAAGCGCGGGCGGCATCGGCGA
>CAZNII010000021.1:0-31537 GCA_964573075.1 uncultured Novosphingobium sp.
CTGACCGCGCGCGGGTGGGGGGCGATCGACTGGCCGGTGGAGTACGGCGGCACCGGGTGGAGCCCGATGCAGAAATACATTTTCGCCGCCGAATGCGCGCGGGCCGGCACGCCCAACCTGCTGCCGCAGGGGCAGAAAATGGTCGCCCCGGTGCTGATGCATTACGGCACGCAGGAGCAGAAGGACTTCTTCCTGCCGCGGATCCTGTCGGGCGAGCATTACTGGTGCCAGGGCTTTTCCGAACCCGGTTCGGGATCTGACCTGGCCTCCCTGAAGCTCAAGGCCGAGCGAGAGCCTGCCCCGGCGGAGGCCGGGGGCGACCACTACGTCCTCAACGGCTCGAAGATCTGGACCACCCACGCCCATTTCGCCAACTGGATGTTCGCACTGGTCCGCACCAGCAACGAGGGCAAGCCGCAGGCCGGGATCTCGTTCCTGCTGATCGACATGGCAACGCCGGGACTGACCGTCGATCCGATCATTTCGCTGGCCGGCGAGCACGAACTCAACCAGGTGTTCTTCGACAATGTCCGGGTGCCGGTGGCCAACCGGCTGGGCGAAGAGAACGACGGCTGGTCGGTCGCCAAGTACCTGCTCAATTACGAGCGCGGCGGGCGCTATGCCCCGGGGCTGTTCGCCCAGCTGGCCAAGCTGGAGGACGAGGCCGGGGAAGATCCGGTGCTGCGCGAGCGGCTGCGGCGCGAGGCGGTGACGCTGGAAGCGCTCGAGGCGCTGGAGCTGAAGTCGATCGCCGCGCAAAGCGCCGGGGACAGCGCCAAGCTGGCGCTCTATGCCTCGGTCCTGAAAGTCCAGGGCACCGAGGCGGCGCAGCGGATCGACGTGCTGGCCTGCGAGATCGCCGGTCTGGCCGGCTGGGCGGTGGCCGACGGGCAGAGCCCGGACCTGCTCGCCACGGCGCTGCCGCGCTATCTCAACGGCCGCGCGGCGACGATCTATGCCGGATCGAACGAGATCCAGCGCGACCTGATCGCCAAGGCGGTGTTGACCTAAGCGAGCTGCGCGTGGCGCGCCAGGTGCGCGCTTTTCGCGCCGAGCCGGGCGGCGATTGCCAGGCCGCGCTTGAACTGGCCGCCCAGCGCCAGTTCCTCGGTCACGCCCATCCCGCCGTGCAGCTGCACCGCGCCTTCGCCGACGGTCCGCACCGCGTCGATCGTTTCGACCACCGCGGCGCTGACCGCGCGGGCCCAGCCCTCGCCATCTTCGGCGAGGACCGCGCGTTCGCTCAGGGCCTCGGCCTTGAGCGCGGCCATCTGCATGTCGGCCAGGCGGTGGCGCAGCGCCTGGAAGCTGGCGATCGGCACCCCGAACTGCTTGCGCTGCTGGAGGTAGGCGGCGGTATCGGCGACCATCCGGCCCATCAGGCCGGCGGCTTCGGCGCACAGCGCGGCGTTCTGGGCATCCATGGCCCAGCGCCGCGCCGCGGCGGCATCCTCACCCTCGGCCAGTACGGTGTCGGCCTCAACCTCGGCCGCGAGCGAAAGGTCGGCGCAGACCGAGCCGTCCATCATCGCCCGGCGCCGGCGTGACAGCCCCGGGGCGTCGGCCGCGACCAGCAGGGTCCGCGCTTCGCCCGCCAGCAGCAGCCAGTCCACCTCGGCCGCGCCGGAAACCAGCGGCACTTCGCCGGCATCGCCCAGCGCCAGCGCGATCCGGGCCTCACCGGCAGCCAGCGCGGCCAGCAGGCCATGGTCGGGCGCGAGCCGGGCCAGCAGGCTGGCGGCGAGGTGGTGGGCCAGCCAGTCCGCTCCGGCCAGCGCCGGGCCGAGCTCGGCCATGATCGCCGCGCGCTCGATCGCACCCCCGCCGACCCCGCCGGCTTCCTCGGGAATGCCCACGGCCATCAGGCCCAGTTCGGCCAGCCCCGACCACTCGGGCCTGGGGTGATCGGCCAGGTAGCGCTGGAGCGATTGCTGGAGCAGCAAAGCGGTTTCGGTCAGAGGGAGTTCGAATGCCATGGAGAGAGCTTGTGCCGCGTTCAGAGCCGCCAGTCCACCGCGCCGCGCCCTTGTGCTTCAAGAAATGCATTGGCCTGGCTGAAATGGCGGCAGCCAAGGAAGCCGGAATGGGCCGAGAGCGGGCTGGGGTGCGGTGCGGTGAGCACGAGGTGATGGCCGTGTGCCAGCCCTGGTACGCTCAGGGCCTTCTTGCGGGCATGGCTGCCCCACAGCAGGAACACGCATGGTTCGGCCTTGGCGGCAACCGCGGCGACCACCGCATCGGTGATTTCCTCCCAGCCCTTGCCCTGGTGCGAGGCCGGCTTGCCATCCTCCACCGTCAGCGCCGCGTTGAGCAGCAACACCCCTTGCCGGGCCCAGTTGGAGAGATTGCCGTGGGGCGGGATCGGCAGTCCGAGATCGGCGTGCAACTCCTTGTAAATATTGACAAGACTCGGCGGAACGCGAACCCCTTCGAGCACCGAGAACGACAGCCCGTGGGCCTGGCCCGGGCCGTGATAGGGATCCTGCCCGAGGATCACCACCTTGACCGCGTCGAGCGGGCACAACTCAAGCGCGGCCAGGCGGCTCCCGCGCGGCGGGTAGATCGCCTTGCCGGCGGCTTCCTCGGCCTTGAGAAATCCCCCCAGCGCCCGCGACTTGGGGCTGGCCAACACCGGATCGAGCACGGTGCGCCAGGCAACTGGAACTGCATCGGAATTGGCCACTTGCATCGCTCCGGCATTGCAGGGCTTTTCACCCCGCGCGGATAAGCCTAAGCACCTTGCCCCATGGCAGTCTATCTCCACGAAGAAGATCTCCCCGCCGGCGTGCTGGGACCGGGCCCGGTTGCGGTCGATACCGAAACCATGGGGCTGATCACCCCGCGCGACCGGCTGTGTCTGGTGCAGATTTCGGATGGCGGCGGCGATGAGCATCTGGTCCGCTTCGGCCCCGGATCGGACTATGCCGCGCCCAACCTCAAGGCCGTGCTGGCCGATCCCAACCGGCTGAAACTCTACCATTTCGCCCGCTTCGATCTGGCCGCGATCGAGCATTACATGGGCGTGGTCGCCGCGCCGGTGTTCTGCACCAAGATCGCTTCCAAGCTGACCCGCACCTATACCGACCGGCATGGCCTGAAGGATCTGGTCCGCGAGCTGCTTGGCAAGGAATTGTCCAAGCAGCAGCAGTCGAGCGACTGGGGCGGGCCCGAACTGTCCGAGGCGCAGCGCGAATATGCCGCCAGCGACGTGCGCTATCTCCACGCGATGCACACCATCCTGGTCGAACGGCTGGCCCGCGAACATCGCAGCGAAGCGGCCCAGGCTGCCTTCGACTATCTGCCGCACCGTGCCCGGCTCGACCTGATCGGCTGGGCCGACAAGGACATCTTCAGCCACGAAGCCTAAATGACCCAGGCCGCCGACATCATCCGCGACAAGCGCCGCCACTGGGCCGCACCGGGCGGGTCGCATGACCGCAAGGTGCGGATTCTGGCGCGGTGGCTGCCGGGGCTGGTCGGGGTGGTTGCGGCGGCGATGATCGTGGGACCGCTATTCAGCGGCGGCGAACTTTCCTTCCTGCTCGATCGCAACAAGGTGGCGATGACCGAGGAACGCCTGCGGGTGGCCGATGCCATGTATCGCGGCGAAGACAAGGATGGACGCCCCTTCACCATTACCGCCGGCAGCGCGGTCCAGGTTTCCGCGAAGGAGCCGGTGGTTCGGCTGGAAAACCTGGCCGCCCGGATCCGGCTGAGCGACGGCCCGGCCGAACTGACCGCGGTGCGCGGGCGATATGATTACACCGCCGAAACGGTCAATGTCGAAGGCCCGGTCCAGTTCACTGCGGCTGACGGTTACCGGATGACCACCCAGAACGTGCTGATCGACCTCAAGAACCGGATGGTCACCGGCACCGGCGGGGTCGAAGGGGCCATTCCGTCTGGCACTTTCAGCGCCGAAAGGATAAGTGCCGATCTCGACAACCGGATCCTGACGCTCGACGGCAATGTCAGGATGCGGTTCGAACAGACCAGTTTCAGGATCCCGCGATGATCAAGTCCGCCAAGCCCGATCGCAGCATCACGGCCACCGCGCTGCGCTGGGCGCTGGGCGGTTTTGCCCTGGGCAGCGCCGCGATCCTGACGCTTGCGCCGTCGAGCGCGCAGATCTTTTCGGGTCACAACAGCGACGCTCCGGTCAACTTCGCGGCCGATCACGGCGAACTGCAGGGCAAGGCCAACCGCGCCGTGCTGGCCGGCAACGTGGTGATCACCCAGGGCGACATGACCCTTCACGCCGGGCGCACCACCATGGCCTTTTCGACCGAAGGCGGCGGGTTCAAGATCCACCGGGTCGATGCGGTCGGCGGGGTGCGGATCACCAAGGGCAACCAGGCCGCCACTGGCGACGTGGCGATCTACGATTTCGACAAGCGCTTGATCACGATCGCCGGGAATGTCGTGCTGCAACGCGGCGCAGACCGGCTGTCGGGCGGGCGCCTGACGATCGATCTCAATTCCGGGCTTTCGACGCTCGATGGCCGGATTGGCGGGGGTTCGCCCGCGCTGGGCAGCGACAGTACCGGCCCGGCACCGCGCGGTGGACGCGTGACCGGGACTTTCACGGTCCCCAAGAAGACCAACTGAGCCAGCCGCGCACGATGGACCGTTCGGCCCTGCGCCGCCTGCTGCTCGATCTGGCCGGGACGGCATCGCCACCCGATCTGACCCCGCTTGACGAGACCGGCTGGGCCGAGCTTGACCGAATTGCGGCCCAGCACCGGCTCCAGCCGCTGCTCCACGCGCGCCAGCGCGGCAATCCGGCCATTCCCGGCTCAATTGCCGCCAGTTGGCAGACCGCGCACCGCATTGCGGCGATGCAGGCAATGGTCCAGCGGGCCGAGCTGGCCGAAACCTGCGCCCTGCTGGAGCGGGCCGGGTTCGCTCCGATCGCGCTCAAGGGTGCCTGGCTTTCGGCCCATGCCTATCCCGAGCCGGCCCAGCGGCCGATGCGCGACATCGACTTGCTGGTCACGCCGGAGACTGTGATACCGGCTTACGAAACGCTGCTCGCGGCCGGCCATGCCGATGCCGGGAAGGCCGAAATGGCGCTGGCCGATGTGGTCCGGCTCGACAAGCACATGCCGCCGCTGCGCGCCCCGCGCGGCACCTGGATCGAACTGCACCACCGGCTGTGGGAACGCGACGGGCGGCTCGACCATGCCAGCCCCCAGGGCGACGAAGCGGCGGTGCGGGCCCGCGCCGGCAGCGGGCCAGACGGGATCCGCTATCCCGCACCGCAGGATCTGCTCGCCCACCTGATCGTCCACGCGGTCTATTCGCACCGGCTCGATTGCGGACCGCTGGTGCTGAGCGACATTGCCATGCTGACAGCCGCCGCACCGATCGACTGGCCGCGGCTGTGGGCCGATGCCACAGCGCAAGGCTGGCGCGACGGAGCCCGGCTGCTGCTTGAGCTGACCCTGCACTACCACCCCGCCGCACCGATCGACTTCACTGCCGATCAGGGTGAACCGGCCCCCGCCGCGCTGGTCGAGGCGGCGCCCGACCTGCTGCTGCAAGAGCTTGAGACCCGGGCCAGCGCCGGCCTTGCCGCCGCCACGCTCAAGGCCGGGCCGGCCAAGCTGGCCGAGCGGATCAGCGGCCGCCGCAAGGTGGCCGACGAGGCCCCCGCCGCCCGGCTCACCGAGCGCGACGGCGGCGTGCTGGGTTGGGCAGGTTCGCGCGCGCTGCGTTCGCTGCGCGACCTGTCGCGCGCCGACGTGCGTCGCCAGTCGCGCCAGCTGGCTGCGCTCAGCAAGTGGCTCGACCGATGAAGGGCCGCCGCGTCCTCATCGTCGGGCTCAACTATGCGCCCGAACCGGTCGGGATCGGACCCTATACCCAGGGCCTCGCCGAAGCCCTGGTCGCGCGCGGGGCCGATGTGCGGGTGATCGCCGGCAAGCCCTATTACCCGCAGTGGCGGACCTATCCGGCCTTTGCCGGGCTCGACTGGCGGACCGGCGAGGAAGGCGGGGTCAAGATAACCCGCTGCCCCCATTATGTTCCGGCCCAGCCGAGCGGCCTCAAGCGGATCCTTCATCTGGCGAGCTTCGCGCTGTCCGCCCTGCCCCATGCCCTGCGCGCGGCGCTCGGCGGAAGAGGTCGCCGTCCCGAACTGGTGATCGCGGTGGCGCCGGCGCTGCTCAGCGTGTTCACCGCCTGGCTGGCCGCGCGGATTGCCGGGGCAAGGCTGTGGATCCACGTCCAGGATTTCGAAGTCGAGGCCGCCTTGGCGACCGGACTGATGGACGATGCACGGCTCCCGGCGCGCCTGGCCCGAAGGGTCGAGGGGACCTTCCTCAGGCTCGGCGACACGGTTTCTACCATCAGCCCGCAGATGTGCGCCAAGCTGGTCGCCAAGGGCGTCGCGCTGCAGCGCGTTATCGAAATGCGCAACTGGTCCGATGCGCGGTTCGCCCCCGATCCGTCCGGGGCCGAAACGGTACGCGCCGAATGGGGCCTGACCGGCAAGGTCGTAGCGCTCTATTCGGGCAATATCGCCCGCAAGCAGGGGATCGAGATCCTGGTCGAGGCGGCGCGGCTGTTGCAGCACCGCCAGGACATCGCCTTCGTGATCTGCGGCGAAGGCCCGAACCGGGCCGAGCTTGAAAAGCTTGCCGCCGGCCTTGGCAATGTTCAGCTGCACGATCTCCAGCCGGCCGAACGGATGGGGGCGATGCTGACCATGGCCGACCTGCACCTGTTGCCGCAGATTGCCGGAGCGGCGGATCTGGTGCTGCCGAGCAAGCTGACCAACATGCTCGCCTCAGGCCGCCCGGTGGTGGCGACGACCGAGCCGGGCACCGGGCTTTATGCCGAAGTCGATGGCTGCGGCACGGTAACCCAGCCCGGCGACGCGGCTGCGCTGGCCGCGGCGGTTGCCGAACTCGCCGGCGATCCGGCACGGCGCGCGGCGCTGGGCGAAGCGGCTCGCGCCCGGGCGGCGGAACGCTGGATGAAGGACGCGATCATCGACCGCGCGGTGGCGGCGATCGGCTAGAACCGGTTCAGTTCTTGGCCCAGGGCGACTTGTGGGGGGCCTTGGCCTGCTCGGCCTTGGCAGTCTCATGCTCGCGCGCCTGTTCGGCAACCGGGACCGTGCAATAGGCGGTGAGCAGCACCCCGCATGACCAGAACACCGCCTTCCAGCGGCTGGCGAATACCTGGTTCATCTTGGGGCCGATGCCGAACATGCGCCGATCCTAGCCCCGACCCGGTTAAGGAAGCTTTCCCGCCTCGCGCTTCAGTTCGTAAAGCAGGTCGAGCGCCTCACGCGGGCTGAGCGCATCGACGTCGAGCGCTTCAAGCCGCTGGCGCAGGCTGTCGACCACTTCTTCCTTGTGCTCGATCGCTGCGGCAAACAGCGGCAGGTCGCCCAGTCCCGCGGCCAGACCGCCGGTTTCCGCCCGGCCCTTTTCCAGCCGTTCGAGCACCGCCGAGGCCCGCGCCACCACCGGAGCGGGGACCCCCGCCAGCTTGGCGACGGCAAGTCCATAGGACCGGTCCGCCGGCCCTTCGTCCAGTTCGTGCAGCAGCACCAGGTCGCCCTGCCACTCGCGGGCGCGGACGTGGTGGAGCGAAAGCGCCTCGCAGCTTTCGGCAAGGCGCGACAGTTCGTGATAATGGGTCGCGAACAGGCAGCGGCACTGGTTGACGGCATGTACCGCCTCGACCACCGCCCAGGCCAGTGCCAGCCCGTCGTAGGTCGAAGTGCCGCGCCCGACCTCGTCGAGGATCACGAAACTGCGAGGGCCGGCCTGGGCCAGGATCGCCGCGGTCTCGACCATCTCGACCATGAAGGTCGAGCGCCCGCGCGCCAGGTTGTCCGAAGCGCCGACCCGGCTGAACAGACGGTCGGTCAGGCCGATCCTGGCCCGCGCGGCGGGGACGAAACCGCCGGCCTGGGCCAGCAGCACGATCAGCGCGTTCTGGCGCAGGAAAGTGCTCTTGCCGCCCATGTTGGGCCCACCGACCAGCCACAGCCGGTCGTCCGGCACCAGCCGGCAATCGTTGGCGACAAAGCGCTCGCCCTTGGCAGCCAGCGCTGCCTCGACCACCGGGTGGCGCCCGCCCTCGATCTCGAGCACCGGATCCTCGACCACCTGCGGGCGGCACCAGCCGCCTTCGGCCGCGCGCTCGGCCTGGCTGCAGGCAACGTCGAGCCGGGCAAGCGCCTCGGCGGTTGCGGCGATCGCGTGCCGGGCCTTGACCGCCTCGCCGACCAGCTCCTCGAAATGGGCTTCCTCGGCCGCCAGCGCGTGACCCCCGGCCTCGGCGATCCGGCTCGCCTCCTCGTGCAGGGCAAGCGCATTGAACCGCACTGCCCCGGCCATGGTCTGACGATGGGTGAAGCCGCTGTCGGGCGCTATCAGCGGATCGGCGCGGGCGGCGGGAACCTCGACGAAATAGCCCAGCACCCCGTTGTGGCGGATCTTCAACGCGACGATCCCGGTCTGGTCGCGGTACTTCGCCTCGAGCATGGCAATCGCCCGCCGGGCATCGCCGGATATCCGTCTGAGCTCGTCGAGCGCGTGATCGTAACCCTCGGCGATATAGCCGCCCTGCCCGCGCTCGGTCGGCGGCGCCGGCACCAGCGCGCGGGTGAACAGGTCGGTCAGCGCGCCGTGCCCGGTCAGCCGCGGCAGCAGGGCATCGAGCAGCGCCGGGCGATCGGCCTTGCCCTGCAGGTGATCATGGATCCGCCGCGCCTCGCCCAGCCCGTCGCGCAATTGCCCCAGGTCGCGTGGACTGCCCCGCCCGGCGACGATCCGGCCCAGCGCCCGGCCGACATCAGGCAGTGCCCGCAGCACCGAGCGCAGATCGCCGCGCAGCAGGGCATCGCCATGCAACCACTCGACCAGCGCCAGCCGCGCTTCGATTCGCCCGGCATCGGTCAGCGGCGCAGACAGGTCTTCGGCCAGCTGCCGCGCCCCGGCCCCGGTGACGCAGCGGTCGATCGCCTCGATCAGGCTGCCGCGGCGGCCGCCCTGGCTGGAAACCAGCACCTCAAGACTGGCCCGGGTCGCCTCGTCCATGGCGAGGTGAGCCTGCCCGTCGCGCGCGACCGGCGGCAGCAGCAGCGGCAACCGTCCGCGCCCGGCATGGTCGAGATAGCCGACCAGCCCGCCGGCCGCGGCCAGCATCGCCCGACTGAACAGTCCGAACCCGTCGAGTGTAGCGACGCCATGCACCGCCTTGAGCCGCGCCTCCCCGCCATCGCTGGAGAAGTCCCGCGCCGGTCTGGCAATCGCATCGGGCGGGGCGCCTTCCCAGCCCTCGGGGACTACAACTTCGCTGGCGCCGAGCCGCGCGAGGGCCGCACCTAGGAGATCAAGAGCGCACTCCTCCAGCTCCATCCGCCCGGTCGAAATGTCGCAGGCAGCAAGGCCGACGGTGCCACGCAGCTCGCACACAGCGGCCAGCACATTGGCGCGGCGCGGTTCGAGCAGCGCTTCTTCGGTCAGCGTCCCGGCGGTAACGAAGCGGACGATATCCCGCGCAACCAGCGCCTTCGATCCGCCGCGCTTCTTCGCTTCCTCGGGCGTTTCGACCTGTTCGGCGATTGCCACCCGGCAGCCGGCCTTGATCAGCCGGGCGAGGTAGCCTTCGGCCGAATGGACCGGAACCCCGCACATCGGGATCGGCACGCCCAGATGCTCGCCCCGGCTGGTCAGGGCAATGTCGAGGATCTGGGCGGCGCGGCGGGCATCGTCGAAGAACAGTTCGAAGAAATCGCCCATCCGGTAGAACAGCAGGCAATCCCCGGCCTCGGCCTTGAGCGCCAGGTATTGGGTCATCATCGGGGTGGCTGCGCCGGACATTCCGGTGGGGTTAGGGTTCGGCTTTCGATTCGCAAAGTATTCGGCTTGCGCTTTCCCCTATCGCGTCGCGCGCGGCTGGGTTAGGGCGAGGCCGAGACCGGAGAATACGCGTGGCCGAAGACCTGACCCAGACCAACGAAAGCAACGTCCGCTTCACCGAACGCGAGGCGCTGTTCTATCACAAGACGATCCGCCCCGGGAAAATCGAGATCATCGCTTCGAAGCCGATGGCGACCCAGCGCGACCTCAGCCTTGCCTATTCCCCGGGCGTTGCTGTTCCGGTCCAGGCGATCGCCGACAACCCGGCCGATGCCTATGAATATACAGCCAAGGGCAACCTCGTCGCGGTCATTTCAAACGGCACGGCAATCCTCGGCATGGGCAACCTTGGCGCGCTTGCCTCCAAGCCGGTGATGGAAGGCAAGGCGGTGCTGTTCAAGCGCTTTGCCGATGTCGATTCGATCGACATCGAAGTCGCCACCGAAGATCCGGAAAAGTTCATCGAAGCGGTCGCCCTGCTCGAGCCCAGCTTTGGCGGGATCAACCTTGAAGACATCAAGGCGCCCGAATGCTTCGTGATCGAGCAGGCGCTGCGCGAACGGATGAAGATCCCGGTGATGCACGACGACCAGCACGGCACCGCGATCATCGCTGCGGCCGGTCTGGTCAACGCCTGCCACATCACCGGGCGCCGGTTCGAGGACGTCAAGGTGGTGGTCAACGGCGCCGGCGCCTCGGCGCTGGCCTGCACCGCGCTGATCAAGTCGATGGGCGTGCGGCACGAAAACGTCACTGTCTGCGACACCAAGGGCGTGATCTATGTCGGGCGCGAAGGGGTTGACCAGTTCAAGAGCGCCCATGCCATCGCCACCGAAAAGCGCACCCTCAAGGAAGCGCTGGTCGGGGCCGACATCTTCCTGGGGCTGAGCGCGGCCGGGGCGGTCACCCAGGACATGGTCCGCGACATGGCCGACCAGCCGATCATCTTCGCGATGGCCAACCCTGATCCGGAAATCACCCCGCCCGATGCCAAGGCGGTACGGCCCGACGCGATCGTCGCCACCGGACGCAGCGACTATCCCAACCAGGTCAACAACGTGCTGGGCTTCCCCTTCATCTTCCGCGGCGCGCTCGACGTGCGGGCGACCGCGATCAACGAGGAGATGAAGATCGCCGCCGCCCGCGCCATCGCCGAACTGGCGCGCGAGACCGTGCCCGAGGAAGTCGCCGCGGCCTATGGCAAGAAGCACCAGTTCGGGCCCGAATACATCATCCCCGCCCCGTTCGATCCGCGGCTGATGGAAGTGGTTTCCTCGGCCGTGGCCAAGGCGGCGATGGATACCGGCGTCGCGCAGAAGCCGATCGAGGATTTCGATGCCTACCGCACCAGCCTGAAAGCGCGGCTCAACCCGACCACCTCGGTCCTGACCCAGGTTTACGAGACGGTGAAGAGCAATCCCAAGCGGATGATCTTTGCCGAGGCCGAGAACGAAATCGTGCTGCGCGCCGCGATCCAGTACCGCGATTTCGGCTATGGCGAACCGGTGCTGGTCGGCCGGACCGACCAGGTCAAGGCCAAGCTGACCGAGCTGGGGATCGACAAGCCGGACAGTTTCGAGATCGAGAATTCGGCGATCAGCAGCCACGTGCCGGCAATGGTCGAGATGCTCTACGAACGGCTCCAGCGCCGCGGCTTCCTCGAGCGCGACGTGCGCCGGATGGTCAACCAGGACCGCAACGTCTTTGCCTCGCTGCTGCTCAAGCTGGGGGTTGGCGATGCGATGGTCACCGGCATGACCCGCACCTTCGCCCAGACCATGCGCGAAGTGCGCCAGGTGCTGGAGCCCAAGGAGGGCCAGCTGCCGTTCGGCGTGCACCTGATGATCGGCAAGAACTATACCGTGTTCCTGGCCGACACCACGGTCAACGAACGCCCCAGCGCCGATGATCTGGCCCGGATCGCCAAGGAAACCGCGGCAGTTGCCCGTCGCCTGGGCCACGAACCGCGGGTTGCCTTCCTGTCCTATTCGACCTTCGGCAACCCGCCGGGCCGCTGGCTTGAGCCGATCCGCGAGGCGGTGGCGATCCTCGATGCCGAACAACCGGGCTTCGAATACGAAGGAGAGGTTGCCCCCGATGCCGCGCTCAACCCGACGGTGATGGCCAACTATCCGTTCAGCCGCCTTTCGGCCCCGGCCAATGTGCTGGTCATGCCCGGGCTGCAATCGGCCAACATCTCGGCCAAGCTGCTGCGCGAGCTGGCCGGCAACGCCACGATCGGGCCGATGCTGCTGGGCATGGAAAAGCCGGTGCAGATCGCCCCGATGACCGCGATTGCGCCCGACGTGCTGACCCTGGCGGTGCTGGCGGCAGCCGGCGTGACCGGCTAGAGTCCTGTCCGCCTCACGGCGGAGGCACCACCGGCCCGCTCCCTCTCCCGGCCACCCATAGGATACTCCTAGGGTTTGGGAGGCCGGGAGAGGGAGCGGGCCGGTGGTGCCCTGTTTCGGGCACGCCGAAACAGACTAGAAAATCGCCCGGTAGATCCCGAACAGGCTGGTGGCGGTCAGGACAACCCCGACCAGCACCAGCATCGGCTTGGCCGGAATGTGCTTGGCCGCCCAGGCCCCGATCGGCGCGGCGGCGACCCCGCCGATCAGCAGTCCGAGCGTCGCGCCGGCAAGGTCGGCAAAGCCGAGGTGATAGATGAAGGCTGCGCTGATGGTCAGCGTCAGGAAGAATTCCACCGCGTTGACCGTACCCACCACCCGGCGCGGATCGGCACCCTGGATCAGCAGGTTCGAAGTCACCACCGGCCCCCAGCCGCCACCGCCGGCGGCATCGAGGAACCCGCCGATCAGGCCGAGCGGCGCGATCACCCGCGCCGGTCTGGCCTGGGGCGGATACTTGATCCCGCGCCACAGCAGCATCAGCCCGATACCGGTGAGATAGGCCAGCACGAACGGCTTGATCACCGCCGCGTCGATCGAGGTCAGGACATAGGCCCCCAGCGCGCCGCCGATCATCCCCGGGATCAGCAGGGCGAAGAACAGCGCCTTGTCGATATTGCCGTGGAGCAGGTGGCTCAGCCCGGAGGTGGCGGTGGTGAAGCATTCGACCACATGGACCCGCTGCGAGGCATGGGCCGGAGGCATGCCGAGTACGCCCACCAGCAAGGTGTTGGAAATGACCCCGAAGGCCATACCCAGGGCCCCGTCGACAAGCTGGGCGGCAAAGCCGACGGCGATGAACGGCAGCAGCAGGTTAGGGTCGAAGTCCATGGCGATTCGCTCTCCCGCGTTTCTCGACCTATTCGATAGAGTTGAGGTGGGGTGCCCGCGAGAAAGTTTTTCCGCGCTGCGCCGAAGCGAAATTTTCCTGCGGTGAAGACCGGGGATGCTTGCCATGCGAGCCATGGAGCGCGATGGGTCGGCCATGACCCAGCCGCTCCGCCCGCGCCGCTCGGCGCTTTACCTGCCCGCTTCCAACCCCAAGGCGCTGGCCAAATCCCGGACATTGCCGGTCGATGTGGTGATCCTCGACCTGGAGGATGCGGTTGCGCCGGACAGCAAGCTGGAGGCACGCCAGGCGGCGGTCGCGGCAGTGGCCGAAGGCGGGTTCGGCCGGCGCGAGGTGGTGATCCGGGCGAACGGGTTCGGGACCCCGTGGGGCACCGAAGACCTGGCTGCGGCTGCTGCCGCCGGACCGGACGCGGTGCTGGTCCCCAAGGTCAGCTCGGCGGACGAGGTCCGCGCCTATCACGCTGCGCTGGCGAGGGCCCCGGCCCACACCCGGCTGTGGATCATGATCGAAACCTGCGCCTGCCTGCCGCAGCTGCACGCAATCGCCGCCTGCGCCGCAGATACCCGGCTGGCCGGCTTCGTCATGGGGACCAACGATCTGGCCAAGGAAATGCATGCCCGTCCCGGCCCGGCGCGCACGCCGTTTCTGCCGATCCTGACCATGGCAGTGGCCGCCGCGCGGGCCCACGGGCTGGTCGTGCTCGACGGGGTGTGCAACGAGTTCCGCGACGTTGCCGCATTCCGCGCTGAGGCGGAGCAAGGCCTGGAATTCGGCTTCGACGGCAAGACCCTGATCCACCCGGACCAGATCGAGCCCTGCAACGCGGTGTTCTCGCCCGATCCCGCCGAAGTGGCCCGCGCCCAAGCCGTATTGGCCGCCTTCGCCCTGCCCGAGAACGCCGGCAAGGGCGCGATCAAGGTCGATGGCCGGATGGTCGAGTTGCTGCACCTCGAGCAGGCGCGGCAGCTTCTGGCGATCGCCGCGGCTATTTCCGCCGGTACCTGAAGTACCAGACCTCGTGCCCGTAAACGGTGCGGGCCTTGTGTTCATAGCGGGTTTCGGGCCAGCCGCCGGGGCGCTGCTGGAAGTGTTGCGGCTGGTCGATCAGCCATTCGAACTGCTCGGTGTGGCGCCGCATCACCATCAGCGCGTGACGGACATAGACGGGGTGGTCGGTGCCGAAGCGGAATTCCCCGCCGGGCTTCAGCTTGGCCGCGAACAGATCGACCGGACCGTCGTTCATCATCCGCCGCTTGGCGTGGCGCGCCTTGGGCCAGGGATCAGGATGGAGCAGGTAGAGGAACGACAGCGCGCCGTCCGGAATGCGCCGCAGCACGTCGAGCGCATCGCCGTGAAAGATTCGCACGTTGCCGAGCGGCGGGTGCGCCCCGTTGTCTCCGGCGACGTGGGTCAAGGCCTGCGCCACCCCGTTGAGGAACGGTTCGGCCCCGATGAAGCCGTGATCGGGCAGCATGTCGGCCCGCGCGGCCATGTGCTCGCCCCCGCCGAAGCCGATCTCGAAATGCAGCGGACAGGGCTGGCCGAACAGCCGCTCGGCCGTCACCTCGCCTTCCGCCGGAACCGCGATCTGCGGCAGCAGCTGATCGACCAGCGCCTGCTGGCCCTGGCGCAGCGGCTTGCCCTTGGCGCGGCCATAGAGCCGGTTGATGGTGGTCGGATCGCCCGGTTTGTGTGCGGTCATGGGGCGCTGCGTTGGCAGTCGGCCCGGCATGGGTCAAGACCCGGCACCACCGGCGGGCTGCCGGGGCGGCCGAACAAGAAAATTGGGATGGACGCCCTGCCCCGCCTGTGGTGAGCACAGGCCATGCCGGTCCCGGAACGCCTGCCCAGCTCGCTTGCGGCACTTACAGACAAGGAATGCGAAGTCCTGCGCCTGTTGGCAGCGGGGCATACCGTCAAGTCGATCGCCGCCAGTCTCGGGCGAAGCGAGGCCTCGATCAACGAACGCCTGCGCGATGCGCGCCGCAAGACCGGGATCGGCAGCAGCCGCGAACTGGCGCGCCTGCTCGCCGCCCAGAAAAATTGGGACAATAATATCGATCTGGCCACACAGCGTTCCGCACCCGACGGTTTGTCACAGCACCCCGAAGCGGGGCGGACAAAGCCGAAAGGAACGATCATCATGCTTGCCACTCTGCCAATCGCCGCTGCCATCGGCCTCGCCATGGCCGGGCCCGAGACATCGCACCAGGCTGCCCAGCCGCAACCCGCCCAGGCCGCCGCCACGCAGGAATCGCCGCTGGCCGGGCGCTGGTCGCTCGACGTGATGCGGATTCCTGAAGCCGAACGCCCGCGGCGCGTGACAATCGAATTCCGGGCAACGTCGGACGGCAAATGGACGACCCATGTCGAGATCGTCGCCGCCGACGGTTCGGTCATGCATGGAGAATCGACTGCCGCGCCCGACGGGGTTTCGGTATCGGGCACCGGCAACATGCCGTTTGTCGATTCCGTTTCGCTGCGCCAGCCGGCGCCGGACACCCTGGTGATGACCCTCGGCAAGGCCGGTTCGCCGGTCTCGACCCGGGTCTATACCGTCGCCAAGGACCGGAAGACGATGACCGAAACGATCATCTGGGCCAGCACCGGCATCCCCGGGCTGGAAACGACCACCTTCACCCGGATCGACTGATCCAGCCGCGCGCCCAAACCAGAACGGCCCGCCGGCAAGGGCGGGCCGTCAGGGTGACGAATTTGCGGGCAGGAATGGTCAGGCGGCTTCCGCCTCTTCGCCCGGATCGCGCAGCACATAGCCACGGCCCCAGACGGTTTCGATGTAGTTTTCACCGCCGCAGGCATGCGCCAGCTTCTTGCGCAGCTTGCAGATGAACACGTCGATGATCTTGAGCTCGGGCTCGTCCATCCCGCCGTAAAGGTGGTTGAGGAACATTTCCTTGGTCAGCGTGGTGCCCTTGCGCAGCGACAGCAGCTCGAGCATCGCATATTCCTTGCCGGTCAGGTGGACCCGGGCACCATCGACCTCGACAGTCTTGGCATCGAGGTTCACGGCCAGCTTGCCGGTGCGGATGACCGACTGCGAATGGCCCTTGGAACGGCGCACCACGGCGTGGATCCGGGCGACCAGTTCCTCGCGGTGGAACGGCTTGGTGACATAGTCGTCGGCGCCGAAACCGAACGAACGGACCTTCGAATCCATTTCCGAAATGCCCGAAAGGATCAGCACCGGGGTCTGCACCTTGGCAACGCGCAGCTTCTTGAGCACGTCATACCCGTGCATGTCGGGCAGGTTCAGGTCCAGCAGGATGATGTCGTAGTCATAGAGCTTGCCGAGGTCCAAACCCTCTTCGCCCAGGTCGGTCGAATAGACGTTGAAGCCTTCGGTCGTGAGCATCAGTTCGATGGCCCGCGCCGTGGTCGGCTCGTCCTCGATCAGCAGTACGCGCATGGGTAAGTCCCCTTTTCGCCCCGTTTCCGCAAACCCTAACCCTTCGGAAAGGGTCATTGCTCGCCATTAACCATATGACCAATGAAAGAGAAAGGTTAATTTCTCGTAAACGGCGGAACTGCGCGAGTCGTTATGGTTCAGAGGGGAGCGGGCGCCAATCGCGAAGGCGCTTGGCGCACTCACCAAAAATGCGGCCGGGCTCTTACCCTTCGATCACCCGGGTATGCGGGTGGTGCTTGTCGAGGTGCTTGCGGATTATCCTGAGGTTCTTGCTGTTCGACCGATAGAGAAAGTCGAACAGGTCGCCCGCCACCGGCACCGCGCCGACCAGCGTATCGATCCCGACATTGCCCGCCATGCGCCACAACTGCCACTTCGACAGGCCCAGGTTGCGCGCTTCCCAGACCAGGTAGAGCCCCATCGCGGCGGCGATAACATCGCCGACCACCGGAACCAGCCCAAGCAGGGCATCGAGCCCGACCTTGCGGCCAAGGCCCGGAATCTCGATCATGCCTTCGAGCATCTGTTCGAGCGCTTCGACCCGGCGGCGGACCGACATCGGATCGGTGCCCAGCGGCAATTCGGCGCCCATCCGGCGCAGGTTACCCGTATCGACCATTCCAGCGACCCTTTTCGCCAGGCCGGACCAGGCGCCGGCCGCTCTTATTTGGGAAGCATCGCCAGCGACATCAAGGGATGGACCGCCAGACGGTTAGGGGCGAACCCGTTCAGCCCGCCGCGAACCAGCGACCAGCGGACCGGAACGCCAAGCGGAATATAGCCGTTGGCCATGGTCAGCTGGGCTTCCGCCTGGGAAAACAGTTCGGCGCGCTTGACCGGATCGGGCTCCGCCACCGCCTGGGCGGCAAACTTGTCGGCCGCCGGACTGCAGCCGGCCGGCTGGCTGGCGCAGCTCAGCCGGTTGAGGAACCAGCCCGCGCCAAGATAGCTTGCCACGCTGTCCACCAGTCTGAGATCGGCATCGGCCTCGAGACCCACGCGGGTGACGTTGAGTCCGATCGCCTTGAGATCGCTTTCGATCCGGGCGAAGACCAGATCGGCGCCCGGCCCGCCTGGCAGTGCCACCCGCAGCGCCGGATTGCGCCCCCCGGCCTTCCACGCCGCGACCCGCGATGCGGCCAGGGCCCGGCGTTCCTCGATCGATCGTCCTGCCCAGCGTTCGACCACGGTGCCGTTGTCGCCCGGCAAGCCGGGATTGAGCACACGCGAAGTGACGACCCAGCCGGAAAGGTTGATCGCCGTCGCCAGAGCCTCGCGGTCGATCGCCATGGCAATCGCCTCGCGGTTTTCGGCCTTGGCAAGGAAGCCGTCGTCATGGACCACAGCCAACCCGAACAGCCCGGCAACCGGATCGGCGACGATCGCCGCGCGGGCCACGCCCAGCGCATCGAGCCGCGGGAAATCGGCCAGGGTCCCGCCCAGCACCACATCGAGCTGGCCGGCGTTGAACCGTTCGATCGCGGTCTTGGCCGGCAGCGCCGCCAGCTCAAGCCGACGGGTCCGGTCCGCCCAGCCCTCGATCTGCGGCAGACCGCGATCCTCGGGCGGGATCGGGCGGAGCAGGGCATTGTCCTTTTCCCGGCGCAGCTTCATCGGCCCCGAACCGCGACCGCCATGGACCAGTCCCAGCTCGGGCTGGGCCAGCAATTGCAGCAGGTCGGGCTGCGGCCAGGACAGGCGCAGCTCGATCACCCGGCCGGCCATGGTCCTCACCTCGGCGATCACCGCCAGATCCTGGCCAAGCGGCGTACCGCGTTGCCCGGCGATCGATCGGACCAGCGCGGCGCGGGCGCTTTCCCCGGTGATCGGACTGCCATCGCCCCATTTGCCGTCGCGCAGGCGGAAGATGTAGCTGAGCCCGTCATCGGTCACGATCCAGCGGTCGGCCAGCGCGGGAACGACCCGCCCCTGGGCATCGAATCCGACCAGCCCCTCGACCGTGGCGGCGCGCAGCAGCTGGGCGGCGACCGGCAAGCGTGCACCGCTGGCGAAAGTGGAAGGCGATGGGCCGATTGCGGCGACTTGCAAGGGGCGATCGTCTTCGCCGAAGCAACCTGCCAGCAGCAATGCCGGGGCAAGAATCGCAATTCGGAAGGCGGTCGGCAGCATTGTCCGACCGGTCCTAACGGATTTTTCGGGAGCCGCACAGGTGCCTTGCACCCGGGCGGATCAGATCTTGCGCAGTTCGCCCAGTTCGTGCTGGCCAAGCGGCGGCCGGACATAGCGCGGGGTGCCTTCGCCCGCAGTGACCGGGGCCCGGGCCAGTCTCGGGTCGATCTCTTCGCGGAAAGCGATTCCGAAGCGGTTGTCCTGCACCCAGGCGACCGAACCTTCGGTCCAGCCGAGATTGCGCAGGTTGACCCAGACCATCTGTCCGCGCTGCACGGCAAAGGCGGCTTCGGCCATCAGTCCGCCGGCGGAAAGATTGCGGACGCGAATCTTCTGTTCGCCGGTAACCCCGTCGATCCGAAGATCGGCGAGCACGAACAGACTGTCGCGTCCCAGTTGCCGATGTTCGCTATCGCTCATTGCTTGCCCTTAACTCCCAAGACGCCGTCCAGCGCACGACCTTGAGCCGAACCTGTTGCAGGTACAGCATCGCCAAACCTACAACCGCAGTGGCAAAAAAGCAGTTAACAGCGGGGCAAGACCCGGCTTCGGGGCCTAAATCGCTCAATCGTCGCGGGAAATTTTCTCGCGCCGCTCATGCGCTTCCTGGGCCTCAACGGTCATCGTGGCGATCGGGCGGGCCGAAAGCCGGCCCAGGCCGATCGGTTCGCCGGTCACTTCGCAATAGCCGTATTCGCCTTCCTCGATCCGGCGCAGCGCCGAATCGATCTTTGCGATCAGCTTGCGCTGGCGGTCGCGGGTGCGCAGTTCGATCCCCCAGTCGGTCTCGCTCGAGGCGCGATCGTTGAGATCGGGCTCGCGGATCGGACCCTCCTGAAGCTGGTGCAGGGTATCCTGCGCGGCCGAGAGGATCAGCTTCTTCCATTCCTGGAGCAGCCGCCGGTAGTAGTCGAGCTGTGCTTCGCACATGTAGGGTTCGGCGTCGCTGGGGGCATAGTCACCCGCGATCGCCCGCTTTGCCTTGGCCAGAACGTCGATTTCTTCGCCGAGAACAGTCGCCATAAACTCTCCAAACCAAACCGGCCCGAGCAGACGGAGTCCTGCGGCCCCAGGTGTTCCCGGTAGCCCCCCGTGCCGGTTCGAGCGCGCCTATAGGCTTCCGCAGAATCCCGCACAAGCGCAATCGGAGAGGCGCCCTAGAATGCGCCACATTAGGCCGGGATGAACGCCCGCGTACATTTCTTCCCGGCCGTTAACCTTTTGTTGACCATGATCCGCAACTTTGACCCTGCAAGGGCGGAAAGGGACACCGCCCATAGGGGGTTAGTCGAAATGAGCACTGCCTGGATCAACACTGCGAATATTGCCGGCACGTTCGCCGGTGCCGCCTCGCCGGCCGACGAAAGCCGCGAGGACCTGCTGGTCGCCAGCTGCCTGGCCGCCGCCGCCCAGGGCGATACCAGCGCCTACTACGATCTTGGCGTCGCCTATTCGACCGGCAGCCACGGCGTGGACTGCGACCTGATCGAGGCTCACAAGTGGTTCAACCTGGCCGCCGTCGCCGGCCACTGCGAAGCCGCCATGTGCCGCGCCGACATCTCCGAGGAAATGACCGCCCGCGAAGTGGCCGAAGCCCAGCGCCGCGCGCGCGAATGGCTCAGCGCCTCGAGCCGCCGGGCTGCGTAATTGCCTGGTGCGCCAATCGCCGCCGCGATTGGCATGCAACGTTGCTTCTGCCGTCAGGCAGACAGGGAATCCTTTCTGAACGGGGTGCGGGTCGCCAGATAGTTCTGGTCCATCGCCACCCCGGCCCGCTCCCGCTCGAGAAAATCCTCGACCGCGCTGCGGAAACCGGGATGGGCAATCCAGTGGGCCGACCAGGTCTGCACCGGTTCATAGCCGCGGGCCAGCTTGTGCGGCCCCTGCGCCCCGGCCTCGACCCTAGGCAGGCCCAACGCGATCGCCAGTTCGATCGCCTGGTAATAGCACAGCTCGAAGTGCAGGAACGGCTTGTCGACCAGCGCTCCCCAATAGCGGCCGTAAAGCGCGTCCGGCCCGATGAAGTTGAGCGCCCCGGCGATCGCCTGTCCGTCCTGGAAGGCGAGGATCAGCACGACCCGGTCGCCCATCCGCTCCCCGAACAGGCTGAAGGCCGCGCGGGTCAGGTAAGGCCGGCCCCATTTGCGCGATCCGGTATCCTGGTAGAACGCCCAGAACGCATCCCACTCCGCCTCGCCGATTTCGCTTCCGCGCAGCACCCGGATCTCCACCCCGGCCTGGGCCGAGGCGCGCTCCTTGCGGATCGCCTTGCGCTTGGCCGAGGACAGCGCTGAGAGGAAATCGTCGAAGGTGCCATAACTGCGGTTCAGCCAGTGAAACTGGATGTCGCTGCGCATCATCCAGCCGGCCCGTTCGAACAGCGGCAACTGCTCGGGCGCGATGAAGGTGGCGTGGGCCGATGACAGGCCGTTGTCGGCACAGACCTGTTCGGCGGCGCGCAGCAGCGGCAGGGCCAATGCCTCGTCGGCCAGTAGCAGCCGGGGGCCGGTCGCCGGGGTGAAGGGGGCCGCGATCTGCAGCTTTGGGTAGTATTGTCCACCCGCGCGGTGCCATGCGTCTGCCCATGCATGGTCGAACACGTATTCGCCCTGGCTGTGCCCCTTGAGCCAGGCTGGCAGGGCCCCGGCCAGGGCCCCGTCGGCGCCCTCGATCACGATCGGTGCGGGCGACCAGCCGGTCCCCGGGCCAACCGAACCCGAGTCCTCCAGCGCGGTCAGAAAAGCGTGACTGACGAAGGGGTTACCGCCAGCAAGGGCGTCCCACCGGGCAGCAAGAAGCGAACCGACCGAAGGGGCGATCCGCGCCTCGATCACGAGACCCCGGCACCCTCCGCGATCGGCGCGTCGGCATGTTCGGCGGCCCGCTCGCGGTGTTCCGCGCTCCTGACGGTCCAGGTCAGCACCGGCAGCCCCCGCGCCCGCTGCCGCGCGGCAAACCGGCTCGGCAGGTCGCGGATGTCATAGGCCAGGAAATCGGGCCGGGCCTTCCACAGGAACAGGTGGCGGCGGATCATTCCGGGCAGCGCCTTGTCGTTCTCTTCGGTCACCACCAGACCGCGCACCGTCAGCGGCGAACGATCGGCGAACCAGCGCACCACACGCGGATCGAAGCTCATCACCGCATGCGGGCCGGTATAACCCTCAAGCGTGCGCCGCACCGCCTGGCACAGCGCCCCGGCGTGCTTGAAACTGCCCCGGCGCGACTTGATCTCGATCAGGATCGGCACCCGCCCGGCCACTTCCTCGAGCATCCGCCGCAAGGTCGGGATCCGGTCATGGCTTCCCGCCAGTTCGATCCGGGCCAGATCATCGGCATTGCGCTGGCCCAGCGGCCCGCTCTCGGCGGTCAGCCGGTCGAGCTCGAAATCGTGGAACACCATGGCCTGGCCATCAGCCGAACGCTGGACATCGCATTCGATTCCCATGCCGCGCGCGATCGCATCCCGGAAAGCGGAGAGCGAGTTTTCCGGCACTCCGGGCAGGTGCAGCCCTCGATGGGCATAGCCGACACTGCCCAGCCAGCCGACCTTCTCGGGATCGGGCGCCGGCGCCCGCCACTTGTCAAGCAGGCCGAACAGCAACGATCGCGTCCACTTCCACGGCCACGCCCAGCGGCAGGCTGGGCACGCCGACCGCGCTGCGCGCATGCTTGCCGGCATCGCCAAACACTTCGACCATCAGTTCCGAGGCGCCATTGGCGACCTTGGGCTGGTCGGTGAAGTCCGCGGTAGAATTGACGAAAGCGCCGAGCTTGACCACCCGTTCGACCCGGTCGAGCGAACCCAGTGCGGCCTTGAGCTGCGCGAGGATCATGAGACCGCAGGCCCGCGCACCCTCGACCCCCTGTTCGAGGCTCAGATCTTCGCCCAGCCGTCCCTTGAGCAGCTGCCCGCCGACGATCGAGACCTGCCCCGAAACATGGGCCAGCCCCCCGGCGATCACTACCGGGACATAGGCCGCGACCGGCGCAGCCGGTTCGGGAAGGGTGATGCCGAGTTCGGCAAGGCGTTGTTCGATGCTCATCGGTTCTATCCTTTAAAGCCGCGAAAGCAGCCAGGGCAAGGCATGCTCCCAGGTGTCGATCCGGGCGTGGGCGTGGCCGGCCTCGAACCCGCAGGTGATGTGCGGGGCCAGCGTCGGTTCGCCGCACAGATGCAGCCGGTCGATATGCGGCACGTGTTCCTTGGCCGATCCGTGATGCTGGGCCAGATCGTCAATGAACACCGCTTTCGAAGGCTGGTACTTTTCAAGGATCGCCTGCAATGCCGGACCTTTCGGCCCCTGGTTGGTGAAGACCGGAAAGTCGATCCCGTGCGCCAGCAATTGCGCCCGCCGCGATTCGTTGTGCTTGTCGTGCAGGTTGGTCAGGATCACCACATCGGCATGTTGCGCCAGGGTGTTGATCGCCCCGACCGCCCCGACGATCGGCGACTGGCGGTGCATCTCGTTGTCGAAAAACAGGTTGAGCAGCCGCCAGATTTCCGCCGGTTCAACCGGTTCGCCGCTCTGCTTGTCGCGGATCGCCGTGGAGAAATCATTGCCGATCAGCTTGAACGAAACCGGCTGGGTCTCGTCCAGCCATTCGCCGAACGGGACGATCATGTGCAGCAGCACTTCATCGCAATCGCTGATGATCAGCGGCCTTGCCATTTGCCTACAACCTTTCCTTCGCGGCCATCAGGTCCGCCGGTTCGACCCCCAGATGCTGCGCCGCTGCCACCAGGTCCGGCTCGTGGCTGGCAAGGAATTCCAGCACCGCGCCCAATACCGCCGGATCGCCAAGACCGGCGCGCAGGGCGTCGGCATCGAGCCCGGTCAGCGCCAGCAGCCGGTCCGCCCGCTGTCCATCGCCCAGCACCCAGCCGAGCGCGCCAAGCGCCAGGGCCTGGGGATCATGGGCGGGGGATTGGGACTCGCGCAGCAATTGTCAGGCCTTCGCTGTGGGATTAGGGCAGCGCTCATGGCAAAGCGTATCCTTGTTGTCGAGGACAACGACCTCAACCGCAAGCTGTTCTGCGATGTGCTGCGCAGCCAGGGCTATGCAGTCGAGCCCTGCGCCGATGGGCTGCTGGCGCTCGACGCCGCGCGCCAGTTCGTGCCCAATCTGATCATCATGGACATCCAGCTGCCCAATATTTCCGGGCTCGACCTGATCGAGACGGCCAAGAAGGACCCGGTGCTGCGCACGATCCCGGTGCTGGCCGTCACCGCCTATGCCGGCAAGGGCGACGAAGAGCGGATCCGCGACGCCGGGGCCGAGGGGTATCTGGCCAAGCCGGTCTCGATCGGGCCCTTCATGGCGGCGGTGAAGGGTCTTGTCGAAAAGGTTTCGTCCTGACATTCGCCCCTTTTCCGCCCCATTCATCGGCCAAAGCGCCGCCAACCAATTTCGGGAGCAATTGAAATCATGGACCGCGCCGCCGTTGCCGAGAAGATCGCCGAACTGATCGCCCCCTTCAACAAGAAGGGTGTCGAAATCACTGAGGCGTCCACCTTTGCCGGGGATCTGGAATTCGACAGCCTGACGGTGATGGATTTCGTGGCCGAAATCGAAGACACCTTCGACATCATCATCAGCATGAACCAGCAGGCCGAGATCGAGAATTACGGCCAGCTGATCGATGCCGTGACCAAGCTGCAAGGGTAAGCCGCTTCATGACCGACCTTTTTTCGAAGTTCGACCCGCTGATCGAACAGCGCCGCGCCCTGCTGGCCACCGGGGTGACCGATCCGTTCAACCTGGTGATGGAAAAGGTCATCTCGCCGACCGAGGCGGTCTGTAACGGGCGGCCGACGATCCTGCTCGGCACCTACAATTACATGGGCATGACCTTCGATCCCGATGTGATCGAGGCGGGCAAGCAGGCGCTTGACGATTTCGGTTCGGGCACCACCGGCAGCCGTGTGCTCAACGGTACCTATGCCGGGCACCGGGCGGTTGAGGATGCGCTCAAGGAATTCTACGCGATGGACCACGCGATGGTCTTCTCGACCGGCTATCAGGCCAACCTCGGGATCATCTCGACCATCGCCGGCAAGGGCGATTACATCGTTCTCGACATCGATAGCCATGCCTCGATCTGGGATGGCTGCAAGATGGGCGATGCTGAGGTGGTGCCGTTCAAGCACAACGACATCGAAGCGATGGAAAAGCGCCTGCGGCGGATTCCTGAAGGGGCCGGCAAGCTGGTCGTGCTCGAAGGCGTCTACTCGATGCTGGGCGACATCGCCCCGCTCAAGGAAATGATCAAGGTCGCCAAGGACCACGGCGCGATGGTGCTGGTCGATGAGGCACACTCGATGGGTTTCATCGGCCCCAACGGGCGCGGCGTTGCCGAGGAACAGGGCGTGCTCGACCAGGTCGATTTCGTGATCGGCACCTTCTCGAAGAGCGTCGGCACGGTCGGCGGCTTCTGCGTTTCCAACCACCCCAAGTTCGAGATCATGCGGCTGGTCTGCCGGCCCTATGTCTTCACCGCCAGCCTGCCGCCAAGCGTGGTTGCGACCGCCTGCACCTCGATCCGCAAGCTGATGCATGCCGGCAACAAGCGGGCGCATCTGTGGGAGAATTCGCGAACCCTGCACAAGGGGCTGACCGATGCCGGGTTCCAACTGGGCACCAGCGAGCCGCAATCGGCGATCATCAGCGTGATCATGCCCGATCTGGAGCGCGGCGCGGCGATGTGGGAAGCGCTGCTGGAAGAAGGGCTCTACGTCAACCTGGCGCGCCCGCCGGCAACCCCGGCGGGGATGACCCTGCTGCGCTGCTCGCTGTGCGCCGAACACAGCGCCGAACAGGTCCAGACAATCATTGGCATGTTCAAGCGGGCCGGGGCGAAGGCGGGGATCCTTGGCTAGGTGGGCGGTCGCGGCCCTTGCCGTGGCGCTAGGCGCAAGTCCGGCCTTGGCTGGT
Organism: uncultured Novosphingobium sp.; assembly: GCA_964573075.1. GTDB lineage: Bacteria > Pseudomonadota > Alphaproteobacteria > Sphingomonadales > Sphingomonadaceae > Novosphingobium. Next base: position 25,639 of record CAZNII010000021.1, read on the forward strand.
GAAAAGGTGAGCGCCTATCCGCCCCCCGGCATGATGGAGAACAGCTGCCCGGCCAGCCGCAATGGGCTGTGGGCGCTAGATCCGCAGGTCCTGCAGAACGACTGGGCCTGGCAGTGCCGCTACCGCGAGGAAAACGCCAGGGTCGATCCCGCCCATCCGCCACGCGCGGTATTCATCGGGGATTCGATCACCGAAGGGTGGATCGCGGCCGATCCCGATTTCTTCGCACACGGTTTCCTCGATCGCGGACTTTCGGGCCAGACCAGCGCGCAGCTGGTGGTGCGGTTCTGGCAGGACGTCATCGCGCTGCGTCCGCGGGTGGTGCACATCATGATCGGCACCAACGACATTGCCGGCAATACCGGGCCGACCACGCCCGAGGCGTACAAGAACGCGATCCGCTCGATGGTTACCATGGCCCGGGCCAACGGGATCGAAGTGGTGCTGGGCTCGATTCCGCCAACCGACCATTTCGACTGGGCACCCCAGCACAAGCCGGCGCAATGGGTCGCCACGCTCAACGCCTGGCTGCGCGACTATGCCGAGACCGAAGGGCTGGTCTATGCCAACTACTATGCCGCGTTGGTCGGCCCGGGCGGAGCATTCCCCCGCGAATTCGCGCCCGACGGAGTTCACCCCAGCCCGGCCGGCTATGCGGTGATGCGCCCGATTGCGGAGCGCGCCGTGGCCGAGGCCGAAGAGCGGGCGAAGCGGCGCCGATGAGCGGGCGGCTGGCTGGCAAGCGCGCGGTGATTACCGGGGCCGCCCAGGGGATCGGCAAGGCGATTGCCGCGGCCTTTGCCGCCGAGGGTGCCGAACTGCTGCTGGCCGATATCGATGCCGCGCGACTGGCGGAAACTGCGGGGGAACTGGGCCAGGAGAGCTTCGTCTGCGACCTCGCCAGAAAGGCCGAGATCGAACGCCTGTTCGCCCGCGCGGCCGAGCGCTGGAGCGGGCTCGATCTGCTGGTCAACAACGCCGGGGTAACCCATGCCGCCGAGCTGGACGAGCTGGCCGAGGAGGACTTCGACCGGGTCATGGCGATCAACCTCAAGGCGGCGCTGTGGGGTACCCAGGCGGCGGCGCGGTTGATGCCGCCGGGTTCGGCCATCATCAACATGAGCAGCGTCAACGCGGTGCTGGCGATCCCCAACCAGATCCCCTACACGCTCACCAAAGCGGCCATGAAACAGCTGACCAATGTAACCGCATTGGCACTTGCGCCCAAAGGCATCCGCGTCAACGCGATCGGCCCCGGCTCGATCATGACCGACATGCTGCGCGGGATCATGACCGACCGCGCTGCCGAGGAGAAAATCCTCAGCCGCACCCCGCTCGGGCGCTGTGGCGAGCCGGAAGAGATTGCGGCGGTCGCCGTGTTCCTGGCAAGCGGTGATAGTTCCTACATCACCGGCCAGACGATCTACCCCGATGGCGGGCGGCTGGGGCTGAACTACACGGTGCCGGTCAGGCCTGGCTAGGGCCGGGTTCGAACACCTTGTTCTCGGGCACCAGCGGCCAGGCCAGCTGCTGGCCGAAATGCGACGGCGGCAGGTTCTCCACCCCGTAGCTTGCCGGATAGGTCCGGGTGATCTTCGCGGTGCCGAACAGCACGTCCCAGAAGAACAGCAGGTTGCCATAGTTGCCCTTGTAGTGGACTGCCGGATCGTCGGCATGGCGGCCATGGTGGGCATGATGGGTGGCCGGGGTGGAAATGGTCCGCTCGATCAGCCACATCAGCGGCGAAAGCGCCTTGATCCGGTAAAGCGGACGATCCCAGGCGACGTCGCTGTGCGCGCCGATGATCACCAGCATCTTGACCACCAGATAGCCGGCATAGATCCAGCCGAGGCCCAGGTAGATCAGCACCCCCGAAAGCCACAGCCCCGGCATCATCGCATAGTAGAACAGGTTGTTGCGATAGACCAGGCGGACGCTCATGTAGCGGGCATCGTGGTGCGCACGGTGGAGGTTGTAGAGCCACGAAAACGAGTGCGAGGCGCGGTGCCACCAGTACTGGGTCATGTCGTCGAGCACCAGGAACAGGGCCAGCCCGGCAAAGACGTTGATCCCGGCCAGGGCATCGCGCCATTCCGGATGCCAGGCCTGCATCAGTTGCCCGACCAGGATCAGCAGCATCGGCTGGGTAAAGCCGACCAGCGTGACCGTGCTGACCGCTTCGACGATCCAGTCATCGCGGGTCTGCTCCGCCTTGCGGAAGAAATGGGTGCGCGCGACTTCGAGCAGCGAGAAGGCCAGGAAAATTCCGAGCACGACGAAGGATTCGGTGCGCATGATGCGTTTCTCTCCCCTTGTTTGCGGCGGCGATAGCCGATAGTCCGGGGCAGGAATGTCACTAATGTTACAATCTTTGCCCGCGACCCCGCGGCTCCACGCCTCGCTGCTGGCCGGGCTGGCGCCGGACGACCGTGCGCCGTTCCTGGAATCCGCGCCGCGCCGGCACTTTTCGGGCGGGCAGTTGATCCAGAGCCGCGGCGAGGTGGCGCGGGGCTGCTGGCTGATCGAGCAGGGACTGGTCAAGCTCGGCCAGTTCGATCCGGATGGAAGGTTCGTCGCGCTGACCTTGCTTGGCCCGGGCGAAAGCTATGGCGAACTGGCACTGTTGCGGCGGGGGGAGCGGACAGTCGATGCCATCGCCCAGGGCGACTGCACCTTGCGCTGGATCGCCGCCGGGCAGTTCGAAGCGGTGCTGGCGGCAAACCCGGCAACCATGCGCCAGATGCTCGCGCTGCTGGGCGAACAGCTCAACTATTCGCTCGCCCGGCAGGTTGGCCGCATCGCTCCGGCCGCCACCCGGCTGGCCGATCTGCTTGCCGCGCTGGCCGGAACCGGCACGGCCCCGGCGGTCCTGCCGTTGACCCAGCAGGACCTCGCCGACCTGACCGGGGTGACCCGAATGACGATCAGCCGCGAACTGGCGCGGCTGGCCTCGGCCGGGCTGGTCCGCTGCGGCTATCGGACGATCGAGGTGCTGTCCGGCCCGGGCCTTGCCGCCCATGCCGGCCGAACTGCCTAGCCGAACAGCCCGGCCCCGCCCTGCGCCGCCTTGGCCCGGGCAAAGCCCTCGCGCCGCGAAAGGCGTTCGAAATAGGCCGCCATGCCCGGGGTGACCTGCTCTTCCAGCCCGATCGACAGCGCCAGCATCACCGCATAGCCGAGCGAGATGTCGGCCATGGTGAAACGCCCGGCGGCAGCATAGTCGCCGTGCAGCAGTTCCTCAGCCTTGCGCAGCCGCACGCCGAACCAGTGGGAATAATCCGCCGCCGCTTCGGGCGCGCGGCCCGGTTCGAAGCGGGAATAGCGCAGGTGAATGGTCTGCGGGAAAGTCAGCGTCGCCTCGCCCATGAACAGGAAGTTGAGGTAGCGGGCATAGTCCGGCTCGTCCGCCGCCACGGCCAGATCGCTCGGGCCGAACCGGGTGGCCAGGAAATGCGGGATCGCCGCGCTTTCGGTCATCAGCTGGCCATCGACCAGCAGCGCCGGAACCGTACCGAGCGGGTTGATCTCCTTGTATCCCTCCACCCGCGCCCGGGGCGGGAAGGGCATCAAGGTCAACTCATAGTCCAGCCCCAGTTCCTCCAGCGCCCACAGCGCCCGGAACGAGCGGGCATCGGCGCAGTGATAGAGGTGCAGGCCGCTCATCGCGCCACCGCTGCGACGCTGGTCACCGCGTCGCACTTGTGCCCGCCCTCGTCCGAGCCGCCGCCCAGCAGGGTGATCGCGGCAAAGCCGGCAATCACCACCGCCACGAAGCCGGCAGTCGCAAGACCCAGGTACTTGTCGATGAAGGCCTTGATCGGCGCCCCGAACAGGCGGAACAGGATCCCCACGATCAGGAAGCTGATCGAACGGCTGACGATCGAGCCGAGAATGAAGCGCACCAGGTCCATGCCGATGAACCCGGCGGTAATGGTCAGCAGCTTGAACGGGATCGGCGTCGCGCCCTTGGCGACGAAGATCCAGAAGCCGTATTCGTTGAGATAGCAGGCCGCCTTGGGGAAGCTTTCGGTCAGGCCCAGCCAGGCCAGGATCTGGGTGCCGAGCGTATCGTAGAGGCCATAGCCGATCGCATAGCCGAGCATGCCCCCGGCGACCGAGGCAAAGGTGGCGATCATCGCAAAGCGGATCGCCTTCTTCGGTTCGGCCAGGCACATGATCCCCAGCAGCGGGTGCGGCGGAACCGGAAAAAAGCTTGCCTCGACAAAGGCGAACAGCGCCAGCCACCATTCGGCATGGGGATGGACCGCCTTGGCCATGGTCCAGTCGTAAAGGCGGCGCAGCATCGGGTTCCCCTTGGCAATTGGCAGTCCGTGCCGGGTGCTTAGACAGTGCGCCGGGCCGCGACAAGTGCTGATCCGGTGCAGGAAAGATAACCATATTGGTTCTTAATGCTTGACATCGTCACGCTTATCTGGCACAAATATGGAACATCGCGATGGACCGATTCGCCGGGCACCGCCCCGGCCGGCCCCGCCCCCTTTCACCCAGGAGCATGCCCTCATGACCACGGCCCCCACGGAGCCGAAGATGCAGCCGCGTGCCCGAAAGGCGGGGGCGGCCAAACCGAAGCCGAAGGTCAGGCTGACCAGGCGCTCGCGCGAGGAAGGCGACCATCCGGGAACCGGCCATTGGCGGGTCTATTTCCTCGAACACCTGATCGAGACTTCGAATATCACCGCTTCGGCCGCTTATGCCAAAACCGTACCGAGCCGCGCCTATCGCACCCGCAAGCAGGACCCCGCCTTTGCCGCCGCCTGGGACGCGGCGCTGGTCGAAGGCTACAAGAACCTCGAGATGGACCTGCTGGCCTATCTCAGGAACCCCAGCCCCGCCCACAAGATGGATGTCGCCAGCGCGATCCGGCTGCTGACCCTGCACCGCCAGGCGGTCGCGCAGAGCCGCGCGCAACAGGACGATTGCAGCGAGCAGGACGTGCTCGATTCGATCGACCGGATGATCGACGAGATGCGCGAGCGCGCCGCGGCCAATGCCGCGCTCGACGACGATGCGGACGAAGCGGATGAGCAAGCGTAGCGACAGCCGCGCCGCCTATCTGCTGAGCCTGCCCAGGGACGAGTGCCGGGTGCTGCTGGGGGCGATGAGCGCGCGCCAGCAGCACGCGCTGCGCCACCATTGGCGGCTCTGGGCCCACGACGGACAGCTTCCGCCGGACGGCGAGTGGCTGGCCTGGCTGATCCTGGCCGGGCGCGGCTTCGGCAAGACCCGCGCCGGGGCCGAATGGGTCCGCGCGATCGCCGAAACCGATGGATCGGCCCGGATCGCGCTGGTCGGCGCTTCGCTGGGCGAAGCGCGCAGCGTGATGGTCGAAGGCGATAGCGGCGTCATGGCGATTGCCCCACGCGGTGAACGGCCCAAATTCGAGCCGTCGAAGCGCCAGCTGGTCTGGCCCAGCGGTGCCCAGGCCACGCTGTTCTCGGCCGGCGAGCCCGAAAGCCTGCGCGGGCCGCAGCACAGCCACGCCTGGTGCGACGAGATCGCCAAATGGGACAATGCCGGCGGCAAGGCGCAGGCCGCCTGGGACAACCTGCTGCTCGGCCTGCGGCTGGGCGCCAACCCGCAAGCGGTGGCCACCACCACGCCGCGCAGCGTCGCGCTGCTGACCCGGCTGGTCACCCACCCCGAAGTGGCGATCACCCGCGGCCGGACCAAGGACAACGGGCGCAACCTGCCGCCGCGCTATCTCAGCGCGATGAAACGCGAATTCGGCAAGAGCGCGCTCGGCCGGCAGGAGCTTGACGGCGAACTGTTGCAGGACGTCGAAGGCGCGCTGTGGACCCGCGCGCTGCTCGAGCAATACCGCGAGGCAGCCGCTTCCAGCCCGCCGGTGCGGGTGGTGGTGGGGGTCGATCCCCCGGCC
>CAZNII010000022.1:0-24592 GCA_964573075.1 uncultured Novosphingobium sp.
ATCGAGGCGCGGCTGGCTTCGGGTACGCTGGAGGGCAAGGACTTCATCGCCGCCAGCCGCGACTATGCCGAGCTGGAACCCGTCGCCAAGGCGGCCGAGGCGGTTGCCTCGATGCGCGGGGAGCTGGCGAGCCTCGCCGAGCTCGACGATCCCGAAATGCGCGAGCTGGCCGAGGAGGAACTGACCCGGATCCGCGCGGAGCTTCCCGAGGCCGAGCACGCGCTGGCGATCGCCATGCTGCCGCGCGATGCGGCCGACAGCCGCTCGGCCATGCTCGAAGTGCGTGCCGGGACCGGGGGAGATGAGGCCGCGTTGTTCGCCGCCGACCTCCTCAGGATGTACGAGCGCTTCGCCGCCGACCAGGGCTGGCGCTTCGAGATGGTCAGCGCCAACGCCAGCGACATCGGCGGGTTCAAGGAAGCCGTGGCCGAGATCAACGGCAATGGCGTCTTCGCCAAGCTCAAGTTCGAAAGCGGGGTTCACCGTGTCCAGCGCGTGCCGGTGACCGAATCCGGCGGGCGGATCCACACCAGCGCCGCGACCGTGGCGGTGCTGCCCGAACCCGATGAGGTCGATGTCCAGATCGAGGACAAGGACCTCAAGATCGATGTCTATCGCGCTTCGGGCGCGGGCGGTCAGCACGTCAACACCACCGATTCGGCGGTGCGGATCACCCACCTGCCGACCGGGACCGTGGTGACCTGCCAGGATGGGCGCAGCCAGCACAAGAACAAGGAAAAGGCGATGCAGGTGCTGCGCGCCCGCCTGTTCGAAGCCCAGCGCGAGGCGGTGCAAGGCGCCGAGGCGGAGGCGCGCAAGGCGATGGTCGGCTCGGGTGACCGGTCTGAGCGGATCCGCACTTACAACTTCCCGCAAGGGCGCGTTACCGATCACCGCATCAACCTGACCCTGCATCGCCTGCCCGAAATCCTCGAAGGACCGGGCCTTGCGGAACTGGTCGACGCGCTGATCGCCGAGGACCAGGCCAAGCGCCTCGCGGCGCTGGGCGAGTGAGCGGCCCCGCCGGCCAGACCGTCGCCCAGGCGATCCGCGCGGCAACCGAAGTGCTCGGGCCGCGGACCGACACCGCGCGGCTCGATGCCGAGCTGCTGATGGCCCACGCGCTGCAGGTGAGCCGGTCCGACCTGTTCCTCAAGCGGATGCACGATCCCGCCCCGCCGCTGTTCGCCGAGCTGGTTGCCCGTCGCGCCGCCCACGAGCCGGTCGCCTATATCCTCGGCCAGGCCGAATTCTGGGGGCTGACGCTCGAAGTGTCCGAAGCGGTGCTGGTGCCGCGCGCGGATTCCGAAACGCTGATCGAGGCGGCGCTGACGGCCCTGGCTGGCCGGCCGCCTGAGCGGATTCTCGATCTCGGCACGGGTTCGGGCTGCCTGCTGCTGGCGGCGCTGAGCGAATGGCCCCGGGCCGAGGGGATCGGGATTGATCGTTCGATGGAAGCGCTGGCCTGCGCCACCCGCAACGCCAGGCGGCTGGGCCTGCAGGCCGAAATGCTGCGCGGCGATTGGCACGCGCCCGGCTGGGCCGAAGGGCTGGGCCGCTTTGACCTGATCCTCGCCAATCCGCCCTATGTCGAACTTGATGCAGAGCTCGACCCGGCGGTGCGCGATCACGAACCGGCCGGGGCGCTGTTTGCCGGGCCCGAGGGGCTTGACGATTATCGCGTGCTGATCCCGCAACTGCCCACGCTGCTGGAGCCGGGCGGGGTCGCGCTGGTCGAAATCGGCCATGCCCAGGGCGATGCCGTCGCCGCGATTGCCGCTGCGGCAGGCTTCGAATCGCGGCTCCACCACGACCTCGGCGGGCGGCCGCGTGCGCTCGAACTCAAGATTCCGCTTGGCAAGCCGGGCGCGGACGCGTAAGTCCCGAGGCAGGCCAGCGCCGGACCGCCTTGCTGTCGTGTCCCGCAGGCCAAATCCAACATTTGCGTTCCGGGCCGCGCTCTGGCCTGCCCGCTTGCAGATGTCGGAACCCGGATCGCAAGCGCGGCCGGGCCTGAGGGTCATGCGGCCGGACAGTCCGGAGATGCCGGACGGGCCGCCATTAGGGAAACTTACCCCTTGAATAACAACCGTGGGAACAACCGCCGGCGCGGCCGGGGCAATCGCCAGGGCAATGGCGGTGGTCAGCAACTCAACCGGATCGACAGCCGCGCGCGGGGCAATGCGCCGCAACTGCTGGAGAAGTACCGCAAGCTGGCGCAGGATGCCCACCTCAACGGGGACCGGGTCCAGGCCGAATACTACCTGCAGTTTGCCGATCACTATTTCCGGGTGATCGCCGATACCCGCCAGCGCCAGGAAGAGCAGCGCAATCGCCCGCAGGGCGAGCGCTGGCAGGACGAAGGCGGCGAGGGCGAGGATGGCGGCGATTTCGGCAATTCCGGCGATTTCCCCAGCTTCGACCAGCCTACCTTCACCCGCCCGCAGCGCAATCCGCGCCCGGCCCAGGACGATCGCGATTCCGCTCGTGACGAGCGCGACGAGCGTGAGGACCGCGACGAACGCGAGGACGAACCCCGCGCTGAAGCGGCGGAAGATGGCGATGCCAATCCCTACGAGCCGGCCGAAAACCCGTTCCTTCGTGAAAATCGCACCCGCGTCGGGCTGCGCCCGCGCCGCGACCGGGATGATCGCCGGCCGCGCCGCGAAGAGCGTGACGGCGATGGACCCGCCGGGCTCGATCCTGCCTCGCTGCCGCCGGCAATTTCGGCCTCGCGCGACGACGATGGCGAGGCCGAGGCCAAGCCGCGCAAGCGCGCGCCGCGCCGCAAGCCGTCGAGCGACGCTGGCGAAGCGATCGAATCGGTGAGCTGACGCCGCAAGTGGCCAGCACGGTCGAAAGGCTGTTCGACCACCCCCGGCACCTCGCATTGTTGTGCGGGGTGATTTTCGCCTTTGCCTTTGCTCCGATTGGCGCCTGGCTGCCCGGCCTGATCGTCCTTGCCGTGCTGACCGAACTGGTCGCCCGCGCGCCGGGCCCGCGCCGCGCGTTCGTCTACGGCTGGCTGTTCGGGATGAGCAGCTTCACCATCGGGCTCAACTGGATCGTCACCGCGTTCGGCTATCAGGCGGAAATGCCGGCCTGGCTCGGCTGGATCGCGGTGGCCGGGCTGTCAGCCTATCTGGCGGTCTGGCCGGGACTGGCCGCCGCGGCAGCGCGACTGATCGCCGGCACCAACCGGTTGGCGCTGGTCTTCGCCATGGCCGGGTGCTGGGCGCTGGGCGAATGGCTGCGCGGCTGGGTCTTCACCGGCTTTCCCTGGAACCCGCTGGGGGCGATAACGCTGCGTTCGCAGGCCAACCCGGGATTGGCAATCACCGCGCAGTGGATCGGCACCTATGGCCTGTCCGCGCTGGTCATGCTGCTGGGCGGATCGCTGCTGCTGGCCTGGCACCGCCGCGGGCGCGATTGGCAGACCGCGCTGCTGGCGCTTGGCCCGGTTGCGCTGATGATGATGCCCGCGCCGATCTTTCAGCGCTTGCCGGGCCATCTCGCCTATACCCTGGTCCAGCCCGATGCACGGCAGGACGATCTGCACGATCCCAACCGCTACGAGGCGCTGTTCCAGCGGGCAATGCAGCTCAGCCAGGCGAAGCAGCCCGGCCAGACCCGGCTGGTGCTGTGGCCTGAATCCGGCCTGCCCGACTATCTCCACCCGGGCTATCCGCAGGCCTATTATGCCGCGACCACCTATGGCGGCGATCCGGCGATGGCCCGGGCGCGGATCGGGCGGCTGATCGGCGAAGGCAGTCTGCTGCTGACCGGGAATGACCAGCTTGAAGTGCGGGACGGAAAGGTGGTCGGCGCGCGTGCCGGGATTGCCGCGATCGATGCCAGCGGCACGATCCGCGCCACCTATGCCAAGGCGCACCTGGTACCCTATGGCGAATATGTACCGCTCAAGCCGGTGCTCGAGCCGCTGGGCCTTGCGCGGTTCGTTCCGGGCGACATCGAATTCTGGCCGGGACCCGGCCCGCGCACGCTCGATTTCGGCGCCCATGGCAAGGTCGGTATGCAGCTGTGCTACGAGATCATCTTTCCGGGGCAGGTAACCGAGCCGGGCAAGCGCCCGGACTTCATCTTCAATCCCTCGAACGATGGCTGGTACGGTGATTGGGGGCCGCCGCAGCACCTCGCCCAGGCGCGGCTGCGCGCGGTCGAGGAAGGGCTGCCGGTGCTGCGCTCGACCACAACCGGGATCAGCGCGGTGATAGACGCCGACGGGGTGGTTCGCGAGCGGATCGGGCTGCTCAAGGCCGAACGGCGCGACGGGCTGGTTCCGCCGGCCAAATCACCGACCCTGTTCGCGCGGTGGGGCAATTCAGCTTCGCTTGTCTGGGCGATGGCACTTCTTGCCCTCTCGCTGGTTGCGCGCCGCCGCCTGCGGGGGTAAGTGGGGGGATCACATAAAGTTTCCTTTATATGGGATCCGCAATGCGCACCGATTACCTGTTCACTTCCGAATCCGTTTCCGAAGGCCATCCCGACAAGGTTTCCGACCAGATCTCGGACGCGATTGTCGATCTGTTCCTGTCGAAAGATCCCGAAGCGCGGATCGCCTGCGAAACGCTGACCACCACCCAGCTGGTGGTCTTGGCGGGAGAAATCCGCTGCAAGGGGGTGTTCGAGGACGGCGAATGGGCCCCCGGCGCCCAGGAGGAAATCGAAGCCACGGTGCGCCGCACGGTCCGCGAAATCGGCTATGAGCAGGACGGGTTCCACTGGGAAAAGCTTGAATTCATCAACCGCCTGCACGGCCAGTCAGCGCACATCGCCCAGGGCGTGGACGCGAGCGACAACAAGGACGAGGGCGCGGGCGACCAGGGGATCATGTTCGGTTACGCCACCGACGAAACCCCCGATCTGATGCCGGCGACGCTCTATTACAGCCACAAGATTCTTGAGCGGATGGCCGCCGATCGCCATTCGGGTGCGGCTCCGTTCCTCGAACCCGATGCCAAGAGCCAGGTCACGCTGCGCTATGAAGGCAGCCTGCCCGTCGCCGCGACGGCGGTGGTGGTCTCGACCCAGCACAAGCCGGGCTATTGCCTGACCGGCGATCATGCCGATCCGGCAAAGTATGCCGAGCTCGAAGCCTATGTGAAGCGGGTGGTGGCCGAAGTGATCCCGCCGGTGCTGCTGCGCGAAACCGTCTATTACATCAACCCGACCGGGGCGTTCGAGATCGGCGGACCCGATGGCGATGCCGGTTTGACCGGGCGCAAGATCATCGTCGATACCTATGGCGGCGCGGCCCCGCACGGCGGCGGCGCGTTCAGCGGCAAGGATCCGACCAAGGTCGATCGCTCGGCCGCCTATATCACCCGCTACCTTGCCAAGAACGTCGTCGCAGCCGGGCTGGCGACGCGCTGCACGATCCAGATTGCCTATGCGATCGGGGTGTCGCAGCCGCTTTCGCTCTATGTCGATACCCACGATACCGGGACCGTGCCCGAAGCGGCGATCGAAGCGGCGATCCTGGGCCTGCCCCGTCTGGGCGGGCTAACTCCGCGCGCTATCCGCACCCACCTGGGCCTCAACAAGCCGATCTACCGGCCGACCGCCGCCTATGGCCACTTCGGCCGCAAGGCGGACGGCGACCTGTTCCCGTGGGAGCGGCTCGACCTGGTTGACGACCTGAAGGACGCGCTGGGCTGAAGCCAGCGCCGGCCCGGCCGGACTAGCCGCATTTGGAATAGCCGCAGGACAGGCACTTGTTGCAGCTTTCCTCGCGGATCATCCCGGCCTGCCCGCACTGCGGACAGCATGGTCCGGCAGGCGGTGCCTGGTCCATTGCCTCGCCGGTCTCCGCCGGCCCCAGATCCAGCGGCAGGTCGATCTGGCCGGGCGCGAACTGGCGCAGGTGCTTTTCGATGATGTCGCCGATCGCGGCCAGCAAGGACGGGACATAACGACCGTTGGTCCAGGCCCCGCCGCGCGGATCGAACACCGCCTTGAGCTCCTCTGCCACGAAGCCGACATCGCCGCCCCGGCGGAACACGGCCGAGATCATGCGGGTAAGGCCCAGGCTCCAGGCGTAATGTTCCATGTTCTTGGAGTTGATGAACACCTCGAACGGGCGCACTTCGCCATCGATCAGGGCATTGTTGATCGTGACATAAAGGGCGTGAGCGCTGCCCGGCCATTTCAACTTGTAAGTCGTGCCGTCGAGCGCTTCCTCGCGGGGCAAGGGCTTGTCCGGGTCAGCCGCTTTGACCGGTTTTTCCGGTGGGGCTGTCGAAAGGACCGATCCCGTAACGCTGTTCGGGCGATAGGTGGTCATCCCCTTGCAGCCTTGCCGATAGCCCTCGCGGTAAACATCGGAGAACGCCTCGAACGCGATATCCTCCGGGCAGTTGACCGTCTTGGAAATCGAACTGTCGATCAGGCGCTGGGCCGCGGCCTGCATGGCGACGTGATCGGCCGGGGCAAGGGTCTGGGCGCTGACGAACAGGGCTTCGGGCGGCGGCTCCGCCCCGAACAGCCCCTGCCAGGTGTGCAGCGCCTGGTCCTCCACCGAATCGTATCGAACCGAACCGTCGGGCTGCAGGATCCGGCGGTTGTACTGATAGGCGAAGACCGGTTCGATCCCGGACGAGACATTGCCGGCCAGCAGCGAGGTGGTCCCGGTGGGTGCGATGGAAGTCAGGCAACCGTTGCGCAGGCCATGCGCTGCGATCATCCCGCGGGTTTCATCGTCCAGCGCGAGCAGGCCGGGCCGGTCGAGCATGACCGGATCATAACAGGGGAACGGACCTTTCTCGGCCGCCAGCATGGCTGAGGTGCGATAGGCGGCGCGGCGGATCGCGATCAGCCAGGCTTCCATCCGCTCCACCGCCGCGGGGCTGCCATAGGCCAGCCCGCAATAGAGCAGGGCATCGGCCAGACCGGTGATCCCAAGCCCGATCCGCCGCTTGGCACGGGCTTCGTCTTCCTGCCTGGGCAGGGGATAGCCGCTGATATCGATCACATCGTCGAGCATCCGGACTGCCAGCCCCACCACCTCTTCCAGCCGGGCCTCGTCCAGCTCGGCATTGTCGGCAAAGGGGTGCTCAACCAGAGCGGCCAGGTTGATCGAACCCAGCAGGCAGGCCCCGTAGGGCGGCAGCATCTGCTCGCCGCAGGGATTGGAAGCGCTGATCGTCTCGCAATAGGCCAGGTTGTTAGCCTGATTGACCCGGTCGACAAAGATGACGCCCGGTTCGGCAAAATCGTAGGTGGCGCGCATCAGCCGGTCCCAAAGCTCGCGGGCCGGGACGGTGGAACAGGTTGTTCCGCCGAACTGCAGCGGCCAGTCCGCATCGGCATCGAGCGCGGCCATGAAGGCATCGCTGACCAGCACCGACAGGTTGAAATTGCGCAGCCGGGATGGGTCGCGCTTGGCCTCGATGAAATCGAGAATGTCGGGGTGGTCGATCCGCAGGCAGCCCATCATCGCCCCGCGCCGCGCCCCGGCCGATTGCACGGTGCGGCACATCGCATCCCAGCAATCCATGAAGGAAAGCGGGCCCGAAGCATCGGCATCCACCCCGCGCACCGGCGCGCCCTTGGGCCGGATGGTGGAAAAGTCCATCCCCACGCCGCCACCCTGCTGCATGGTCAGGGCGGCCTCGCGCAGGTGCTGGAAGATCCCGTCCAGATTGTCCGGGATCGTGCCCATGACGAAGCAGTTGAACAGGGTGACTTTGCGGCCCGTGCCGGCCCCGGCCAGAATTCGCCCCGCGGGAATGAAAGCGAGCGAATCGATCAGTTCGCGAAAGCGGCCTTCCCAATGCTCGCGCTGGCTGGGCGCTTCCGCTTCGACCACCGCCCGCGCAACCCGCGCCGCCGTGTCCGAGAAATCGGCATCGCCCGTCCCCTCGCGGGGATTGTGACGGTATTTGGCTTCCCAGATTTCCTTGGCGATCGGAAGGTTGAGCGGCATGGCGACCTCGTGTTGACGTCGCCAAGGTCTAGCCTGCCAAGCGGAAAGTTAATTGATAATTGTCAAGCGGTGTCGGCAGCAGCGGAATTTCGATAATCCGCCGTGATCACGCCGGCAGCAGCCAGTTCCGCCTCGTGGGCTTCTTCGCGCCAGTCCTCGGCCAGGGCCTGTGCTTCCCAGTCTCGCATGGCCGGGTGGGCGAGGATGCGATCGACCCAGGCCTGACCCTTTCCGACATCCAGACCATAGGTGCGGATGCGGAAAGCGACCGGCGCGTAAAACGCATCGACCGTGCTGAACTGTGCGCCCCCCAGCCACGGTCCGCCGAAGCGGGCAAGGCCCTCTTCGAAGATTTCGCGGACCCGGGTGATGTTGCGCCTCAGCCCCTCGCTCATCGGCTTGGGCGTGACCCGCACCCCGACGTTCATTGTGCAATCGTTCCGCAGATGGCCGAACCCGCCATGCATTTCGCAGACCGCGCCCATCGCGAAGACCCGCGCCTCTTCCTCTTGCGGCCAGACGCCATCGTGGCGTTCGCCCAGATACAGCGTGATCCCCATCGAATCCGGGATCACCCGGTCCCCGTCGATCAGCACCGGCACCTGGCCGGTGAGCGAGAACCTGCGAAAATCCTCATAATTGTCGGGCTTGGTGAAGGGTTCGAAGCGTTCGGCAAAGGGAATGCCCAGTGCCTTCATCAGCAGCCAGGGGCGCAGCGACCAGCTCGAATAGTTCCGGTTGGCGGTGATCAGGGTATAGCTCATCAGTCCCCCAGCATCCCGACCAGACCGCTCACCGCCTCGACGAATTCTTCGCGGAATTCCTGGACCACGCCTTTCGCGCTGCGCACCTGTTCGACCAGGCCGACCCCCTGGCCGACAAAGTAGGAAACCAGATCGCGGGCCTGTTCGTTCCCGTTGACCACCGCCTTCTCGATCTTCTGGAAGCTCGGTTCGGAAACCATCCCCATCAGCGGCATCGGCAGGGTGCCGGGGCTTTCGGGACCGTCCCAGGCTTCGTGCCAGGCGGTCCGCAGCTGGCGCGCGGGCTTGCCGGTGCGGCTCTTCGAACGGACCGTGTCGCGGCTGCGCGCGGCGATCATCTTGTCGCGGAAGGCTTCGCTGGTTTCCGCCTCGGTAGTCGCCAGCCAGACCGATCCGGTCCAGGCCCCTTGCGCGCCGGCGGCCATCATCGCCGCCATTTGCCCACCGGTCATGATCCCGCCGGCGGCCAGCACCGGGATATCCTGCCCAGCCTGCTTCAAGGCGCGGACCACTTCGGGGATCAGCACCAGCGTCGAAACCTCTCCGCAATGCCCGCCGGCCTCGCCGCCCTGCGCAACGATGATGTCAACGCCCGCCGCGGCCTGGCGCAGCGCGTGTTCCTTGGCCCCGACCAGCGCGGCGACCGGAACCCCGCGCTTCTTGCCTTCCTCGATCATCCGCGCCGGGGCAATCCCCAGGGCATTGGCGATCAGTTTGATCGGGTGACGGAAGGCGACTTCCATCTGGGCATAGCCGTTTTCGGGGGTAATCCCGGCGCGGCCTTCATAATGGACCACCTCTTCGGGTCCGACCGGGATGCCGTATCGGCTCAGCAAGCCGGCGGTGAATTCGCGGTGCCCGGCCGAAATCGCATCGGCGCGCTGGGCATTGTCGGTGAATTCGGCCACGCGGGGATCGATCGTCTCGGGCACCAGGACGTCGACGCCATAGGGCGCGCCATCGATGTGGGCATCGATCCAGGCCAGCTCTTCCTCCAGCTGGTCGGGGGTGAAGCGGGTCGCGCCCAGCACCCCGAAGCCGCCGGCCTTGCTGACCGCCACCACCACATCGCGGCAGTGGCTGAAGGCGAACAGCGGAAACTCGCAACCGGTCAGGCGGCAAACGGCATTGTCCATGATTCTCTCCCGTGCGGAAGAGCAATCATTGCGCGCGCCGTCGCCCGCTGCAAGCTCGTTTTAATCGACCGATTAAGAGACGTAGTGTGCGGTGGTTCGCGCCTGTACCTCGTCCGCGCTGACCCCGGGGGCCAGCTCGATCAGCCTGAACGGGCTGGCGTGATCGGGACGCTGGAACACCGCCAGGTCGGTGATGATCATGTCAACCACGTTGCGCCCGGTCAGCGGCAGGGTGCAGGCCGGAATGAACTTGGGGCTGCCATCCTTGGCGCAGTGTTCCATCACCACGATGATCTTCTTGACGCCCGCGACCAGGTCCATCGCCCCGCCCATGCCCTTGATCATCTTGCCGGGCACCATCCAGTTGGCGATGTCTCCGCCTTCGGACACTTCCATCCCGCCCAGCACAGTCAGGTCGATCTTGCCGCCGCGGATCATCGCGAAGCTTTGGGCGCTGTCGAAATAGGCTGAATGCGGCAGTTCGCTGATCGTCTGCTTGCCGGCATTGATCAGGTCGGCGTCGATTTCCTCCTCGGTCGGGAAGGGGCCGATCCCCAGCATGCCGTTTTCCGATTGCAGGGTAACGGTCATCCCCGCCGGAACATGGTTGGCAACCAGGGTCGGAATGCCGATCCCCAGATTGACGTAGTAGCCATCGCGCAGTTCCTGCGCGGCGCGGGCGGCCATCTGGTCGCGGCTCCAGCCCTGGGCGATGTGATCATGCGTGGTCATCAGCCGACATCCGTGGTGCGAGTGGTGCGGAATTCGATCTTCTTGTCATAGGGGCTGCCGTTGATCAGCCGCTGGACATAGACCCCGGGCAGGTGGATCGCATCGGGATCGAGCTGGCCGGGCTCGACGATCTCTTCCACTTCGACCACGCAAACCTTGCCGCAGGTCGCCGCCGGCACGTTGAAATTGCGCGCGGTCTTGCGGAACACGACGTTGCCGGTGGTGTCGGCCTTCCAGCCCTTGACCAGCGCCAGGTCGGCGAAGATGCCCTGTTCGAGGATATATTCCTCGCCATTGAAAACCTTCGATTCCTTGCCCTCGGCCACCAGCGTGCCGACCCCGGTCTTGGTGTAGAAGCCGGGAATGCCCGCCCCGCCGGCGCGCATCCGTTCGGCCAGGGTGCCCTGGGGGCAGAATTCGACCTCGAGCTCGCCCGAAAGGTACTGGCGCTCGAACTCCTTGTTCTCACCGACGTAGGAGCTGATCATTTTCCGGACTTGGCGGGTGCGCAGCAGCTTGCCGATGCCCTCACCGTCGATCCCGGCGTTGTTGGACACGAAGGTCAGGTCCTTCACCCCGCTGTCACGCACCGCATCGAGCAGGCGTTCGGGAATGCCGCACAGGCCGAAGCCTCCGCTGGCGATCAGCATGCCGTCCTTCAGCAGCCCTTCGAGGGCGCTGGCGGCATCGGGATAGATTTTCTGGGCCATGGTTTCTCCCCGGTCTCGAAGCCGTGGGCGCTATGTGAAGCGCAGGCTTGTCGCAATTGCAACTAACGCCTTGCCGCTTGCGCGAAACGCAATGGCCTATGCAACAAGCGCAAGTCCCAGCACCGCCGAAAGGTCGCTCAACGCCTGCTCGCCGCTGGTCACCTTGATCGCGTGCATGCCCAGCTGGGCCGCCGGCTTGCAGTTGATCCCCAGATCGTCGAGGTAGATGCACTGCGCCGGCTCCAGCCCCAGCTTCTCGCACATCATCAGGTAGATCCGCGGATCGGGCTTGCGCAGCCCGGCCTTGCTGCTTTCGATCACGTGTTCGAACCGGGCGAATACCTGTTCGTAGGCATCGCGCTTGTCGCCGCTGCGGGCCATGCCGGCGCCGTGGCCGGCGGGGACGTTGTTGGTGATGCAGGCCAGGCGGTAGCCTTCGGCCTTCAGAATATCGAGCGCGGTGACCATCGCCGGGCGGATCGAGCCGGACAGCACCGCCAGCACCGAAGCCCCGTCAAGCGGATGGCCCAGCGCCTCGGCCTCGGCGGCGAACTTGGCGTCGAAGGCAGCGGCATCGATCTCGGCCCGTTCGAACAGGGCCCAGGCATTGCTGTCGGGGTTGGTGGCATTGACGCTGCGAATGAAGTCGCGCGGCAGGCCGCGTTCCGCCTCGAGCCGGTTGAACGCCTCGAACGGCGATGCGGTGATCACCCCGCCGAAATCGAAGATCACCGCCGAATACTTGCCCATCCCCGGCCTTTCCCAGCTTGCCCGTTGTCCTCGCCGGCACTGGCCGATCTGCGGGCGCGGTGCAAGTGCGGGTTGATTCAGGTCATGGTGCGTGCTGCAATTGCATTGCAAGCTCAGGCACAGCAACAGGAGAGGGAACGATGCGCTCCATTCTAGTCCAGGCAGGCCGCGACAAGGGGATGACCGCGCGGCTCGATACGGCGATGGACCTTGCCCGGGTCCACCAGAGCCACCTGACCCTGGCGATCGACACCCCGATCGGTCAGTTTGTCACGGTCGATCCCTATGGCGGCACCTATGTCGCGCGCGAGGCGCTCGACGCCGCGATAGCCGCTGACGATGCTCTGGCCGAGGCTTTTGCCGGGCGGTTGGCGGCAGACGATGTGCCGTTCGATGTGGTCCAGTTCGAAACCCAGCCGCTCGAAGCGATGATCTCGGCTGCGCGGCTGGCCGATCTGGCGATCGTTTCGCGCGATTGCGGCTATGCCGGCGATCTCGCGGTCGAGGCGCGCTGTCCGGTGCTGGTCCTCCCACCCGAGCAGGCGCTGCCGCAGCTCAGGCGGGCCTGCATCGCCTGGGATGGCAGCGATCAGGCAGCAATGGCGCTGCGCGGCTGCATACCGCTGCTTGATGATTGCCCCGACGTCCATGTGCTGACCGTGCTGACCGATACGCCGCAGGGCTTCCCGCCAACCGACGCTCTGCGCTATCTTGCCCGCCACGGGATCAAGGCCGAGCTGCACGAGCTGAAGAAGGCGGCGACGATCGAAGAGACGCTGGCCGCTGCGGTCACGCGCTTGGACGGCCAGGTGCTGGTGATGGGAGCCTTCGGGCACAGCCGTCTGCGCGAATTCATGTTTGGCGGGGTGTCGCGCTATTTTCTTGAGGATCCGCAAGGCCCGGCCTTGCTGATGGCGCACTGACGCGGTCTCTGGTTCGGAGTTGGGTCCATGCCGCAGTGCAGCAATGCGCTGCGGCATCGGCTGTTCTTGAGGCTGCCGGTCCGACCATAACCAGGCAAAACTGACGGAAATTCATGGAAAAATCAGGCTAACTTGAGCGGAAATGAACAGCCGTTGCGAATTATGCAACACGCCATGATCTTTTCGCACTTGCACAAAAACCGGCCCTGCCCCACTTAGAGCCTGCCTTTCAGGCATCCTCTCCCAAAACTTCCCAAGGCCGGGTCGGCAACGACCCGGCCCTTTTTTTGCCCCTGCCCGGGAGGGCGTCGCCATCGACCCACCTCTCTTCTTGCCCCTGTCCGGGCAGATCGCGTCGCGGGTTTGCAATTCCTTCAGGCAGTTCCTAGCTTTGCCCGGCAAAGAGGATTGGGACAAAGATGGCCGATAGCGAGATCAAGTCAGTCAAGCTCCAGGTTGCCGCGGCGCGGCAGGAGGAAAGCGGCAATGGCCTCGCCCGGTTGCCCAAGTCGGCCTTCTCGGCCCTCGGCGTGACCGAGGGCGACGTGATCGAGATCGAGGGCAAGCGGATCACCGCGGCGCGGGTCCAGGCGGCATATCCCGAAGACGACGGTCTGGAAGTGATCCGGCTCGACGGTCTGCAGCGCGGCAATGCCGAGGCGGGGTCGGGCGATCATGTCCAGGTCCGCCGGGCAGAAAGCAAACCGGCGACGCGGGTGGTGTTCGCTCCGGCCCAGCGTGAAATGCGATTGCAGGGCCCAGGCCAGGCGCTGAAGCGCAACTTCTTCGGTCGGGCGCTGGTCGCGGGCGACGTCGTCGCCACCACCGGCCAGCAACAGGTGCGCGATATGCCGCCCGAAGTGGCGCGGATGTTCAACGCGCCGGCCTTTGCCCTGACCCAGATCCGCCTGACCGTGGTTTCGACCGTGCCGAAGGGCATCGTCCATATCGACGAAAACACCGAGGTCGAACTGCGCGAGGAGTTCGAGGAAGCCCGCGCCGGCCGGGGCGAGGTCAACTATGACGACGTCGGGGGGATGGGCGATACGATCCGCCAGCTGCGCGAGATGGTCGAGCTGCCGCTGCGCTATCCCGAGCTGTTCACCCGCCTGGGGGTCGATCCGCCCAAGGGGGTGCTGCTCCACGGCCCGCCGGGCACCGGCAAGACCCGGCTTGCCCGGGCAGTCGCCAACGAAAGCGAAGCCAGCTTCTTCACCATCAACGGGCCCGAGATCATGGGCAGTGCCTATGGCGAGAGCGAGCGGCGCCTGCGCGAGGTGTTTGAGGAAGCAGCCAAGGCGGCGCCATCAATCGTGTTCATCGACGAGATCGATTCGATTGCGCCCAAGCGCTCGGGCACGCCGGGCGAGGCTGAAAAGCGCCTTGTTGCCCAGTTGCTGACGTTGATGGACGGGCTGGGCACCAGCACCGGCATCGTGGTGATCGCTGCGACCAACCGCCCCGATGCGATCGACGAGGCGCTGCGCCGCCCCGGGCGGTTCGACCGTGAGATCGTGGTCGGGGTGCCGGATGAGAGCGGCCGGCGCGAGATTCTGGGGATCCATACCCGCGGCATGCCGCTGGCTGAGGGGGTCAACCTCGACGAACTGGCCCGCACCACCCACGGCTTTGTTGGCGCTGATATCGGTGCGCTGGCCCGCGAGGCGGCGATGGATGCGGTGCGGCGGATAATGCCGCAGCTCGATCTCGAAGCGCAGACGATCCCCCCCGACGTGCTCGAAAACCTGACCGTGACGCGCGACGATTTCCTCAATGCGCTGAAGCGGGTCCAGCCCTCGGCGATGCGCGAGGTGATGGTCCAGGTGCCCAATGTCGGCTGGAGCGACATCGGTGGGGCCGATGAAGCCGAAGAAAAGCTCAAGGAAGGGATCGAGCTGCCGCTCAAGAACCCGGATGCCTTCCGCCGGCTGGGAATCCGCCCGGCCAAGGGCTTCCTGCTCTATGGCCCGCCCGGAACCGGCAAGACCCTGCTGGCCAAGGCGGTTGCCAAGGAAAGCGAGGCGAACTTCATCTCGATCAAGTCGAGCGACCTGCTTTCCAAGTGGTACGGCGAAAGCGAGCAGCAGATCAGCCGGCTGTTCGCCCGCGCCCGCCAGGTGGCGCCTTGCGTGGTGTTCATCGACGAGATCGACAGCCTGGTCCCCGCGCGCGGTTCCGGCGCGAACGAGCCGCAGGTGACTGCGCGGGTGGTCAACACGATCCTCGCTGAAATGGACGGGATGGAAGAGCTGTCATCGGTGGTGGTGATCGGCGCGACCAACCGGCCGACGCTGGTCGATCCGGCGCTGCTGCGCCCGGGTCGGCTGGACGAGCTGGTCTATGTCGGCACGCCCGATGCCAAAGGCCGCGAGCACATCCTCAAGATCCACACCGCCAGGATGCCGCTGGCCAAGGACGTCGATCTGAAGGCGATCGCTGCCGAGGCCGAACGCTTCACCGGTGCCGACCTCGAAGACCTCACCCGCCGCGCCGGGATGATCGCGATCCGCGCCCGCGGAGCCAAGGTCAAGTCGGTGACGGCCGAGGACTTCAAGGCGGCGCTGGCGGATTCGCGCGCCACCGTCACGCCCGAGATGGAGGCCGAATACGCCAAGATGAAGGGCGAACTGAAGAAGCGTGCCGCCGCGATCACCCCGATGCCGATCGGATTTGTCGCGCCGGGAATGGTCAGCTCCACCCGCGACAGGAAGCACGGTTAGGTTCAGGCCGCGACGCGCGCGGCAACAAGTTCCTGATAGTGGCTGAACAGCTGGGTGAAATGGCCGCGCATGGTCTGCACCGGGCTGGCGGTGCGGGGCCAGCCGCGCGCTGCCATTTCGATGATCGCGCGGGCCAGGGCCTCCGGTTCGGCGGCGGCATAGGCGATTCCGCCGCCGTCCTCGGCATGGTCGGCGGCACCGCCGCGATCGGGCACGATCACCGGCACTGCGCTGGCCCGCGCTTCGGCAGCGGAGAGGCAGAAGGTTTCGGCCTCGCAGCCGTGGACCAGGGCATCGGCGCTGGCCAGGATCGCGGCAAACCGGGCGCGGTTGCGTTCGGGCTTCAAGAGGCGGATGTGCGGATTGCCGCCGATGGCCTTCAGGATCTTGCGCTCCTGCCCGCCGCCACCGAGCAGGACCATCCCGACCGGCACCTTGTGGCTGGCTGCGGTCACCGCCTCGATCACCATCGGCCAGCGCTTTTCGGCCGATAACCGGCCGATCCCGATCAGCAGCCCGGCATCCTCGGGGAAATCACACAGCTCCAGCAACTGGCGACGCAACGCAGGGTCACGGTGCCGGGGGCTGAACACGCCTTCTTCCACGCCCATCGGGATCAGCGCGGTGTTGGGAACCCCGCCTTCCTCGAGCCGGTGGCGCAATTCCCCGCTGGCGCAGACCACGGTGTCGAACTCGCTGCCCAGCCGCCGCAGGTGCTGCCAGAACGGTTCGAACCGGCGGTCGATCGTCTCGCGGCTGAAGATCGGTTCGAGTACGCGGTAGGCATAGGCCGAGAGTGGATCGGCGTGCATGAACAGCGAACGCGGCGCGGCTCCCTTCCAGCGCGCAACCATTGAGGGGCTGCGCCACGGCGAGCTGGCCTCGACGAAATCGGGCGCCAGCGAATCGAGCGCGTCGTGCAGCGCGTCCTCGTCGTCGAAGTACCAGTAATTGCGATCGAGCGGAAAGCGTGGGGACGGGATCGTCACGATCCGGGCCTGCGGGCCGCGGTCGATTACTTCATAGCCATCGCCCGGAGCGAGGATCACGATCTCGTGCCCCAGTTCCGGGCCCAGCCGCAGCTTCTGCTCGACATAGGTTTTCACCCCGCCGCCATGCGGGGTGTAAAAGGCACAGACGTCGACGATGCGCATGGTGCGCAGGGGCTTACTTCTTCAGAGGCGCTACGCCCAGCCCCGACTTGTAGTTCATCACGATCGAGATCTTCGACATCCCGTTGCCGACCACATGGACCCGCGCCTTGGCGTAGGACGGCTTGGACCAGCCCAGCTTGGGATTGCCGGAAAAGCCGATCCCGTCGATCTTCCAGCCGAACTTGCGGTTGCTGTCACGGTCATGCAGCAGCGAAACCGAATAGACCCCCGGGCCGGGGATCCGCACGCACAGCACCACGGGGCCGTTGTCGGGGGTCGGCACCTCGACCCGGCGGAAGGTCTTGCCGGCGGCGACCAGCACATTGTCGTCGGCCAGGAAATCCTGCTCGTTCGAGGGGTAGACTTCCAGCTTCATGTTACCGGTGCGGTCCTTCAGGCCGACCGCTTCGACCAGCAGCGCCGGGCCGCTTTCGCCAGAGCGGCAGCGGCCTTCGGCCTTGCCCAGATCGGGGGTGGAACGCAGGGCGGGCCCGGCAGCCAACAGCAGCGGCACGGCCACGGTCAGGAACAGGGGTTTCATTTCACTTTCTCCGCATCGAACAGGTCAAGCAGCGCAAACAGCGCGCCTACCACCAGGTGAGTTACCAAAAGCAGCACGGCCATCAAGGTCATCAGACCGGCGATTTCGACATCGTGGCCAAGCAGGAACACCGCGATTCCTGCGAAGACCACATCCTTGTTGGGCAGCAGCGGAAGGCGGGAAACCAGCATCCGCAAGGTCGCCATCACGATCCACAGCGATACTTCCACCTCCGGCAGCACCAGGTGCCACATCCAGGCCGAGAACACCACGACCGCGACAATCCGGGCCAGGTGCACGAAGGAAATGAACCACAGATCGGTTTTCGCGAGGCTGAACAGCTTCTGGCGGAACAGCAGGATCGCGAACGAGGTGACCAGCACCACGCCCAGCGAGATGAACACCGTCTTGCCTTCAAGCCCGAGCTGGCCCGAAGCGATCAGCGGCCAGGCCCAGGCCAGCATCGCCAGAGTAGCGAAGTTGCCGACCAGCGCGGACAGGATCGTCACGTCCTTGATCGCCCCGAACGGCGCGGTGACGAAGTTGAGCCGGCTGCGGGCCCAGCCATAGAACTGCGCCTCGCCCAGATAGCCCAGCAGGATCTCGTTCGAGACCAGCTTGCGGATCAGCGCGCCGAGCCCGGCCAGCGGCATCTGCCACAGCCGGCGGTAGATGAACCATTCGCTGACTGGTCCGGCCAGATAGTAACAGGCGAACACGGCCCAGAACAGCGGATGGGTCGGGATCATGCCGCTGACTTCGGCGAACGAAAGATCGCCGAACTGGATCGCAACCACCACCAGCATCGCCAGCGAGACCAGCATCGAGAACAGCCCGGCCAGGCGCGAGCCCTGCTTGCCTTCGACGACTTCCAGCGGGATTTCCAGGCGCGGCGGTGCTGCTCCGGCAGCTACGGCAGCATCTTCGGGCATCACTCGCGGCCTTTCGGTCTGGTCCATGGTCCCCCCGCGGCGACCAGCCGCCGCCCTTGGAGCCGGGGCCCTGAACGGCCCGTGAATTCACCCCGCGTGCCCGTTACCCGCTGGCGGCCAGTTTTGCAAAGAGATCGAGGTACCGTTTCGCCGCACGTGAGATACGGAACGGCGCGGCCGCGGCCCGGGCGGCCGCGCAATCGAACGGCATTGTCAGCACTTCCTGCATCGTCCGGGCAAAGCCGGCTTCGTCGCCAGGCTCAACCATGCGGCCGAAAGCGCCATCGCCCAGCAGGCCGGGCATCGAGACCGAACAGCGCGTCGCGGCGAGCGGCAATCCCGCCGCCAGGGCCTCGATCACAACGGCGGGCACGCCTTCATAGTCGGACGAGAGGACGAAGGCCGAAGCCTCGGCCAGCCAGGGCAGCGGATCGGCAACGTGACCGGGCATGGCCAGCCTGTCGGTAATGCCCAGTTCGGCCGCCAGCCGTTCCAGCTTTGCCCGTTCCGCCCCTTCGCCCAGGATGGTCAGTCGCGCTGCCGGATCGTCGAGCCGGGCAAAGGCGCGCAGCAGCAAGGGGAAGTTCTTCTGCGCCGCCAGCCGGCCGACCGCGATGTAGTGCGGCGGGCGCGGCGCGGCGGGACGGGGCAGGGCGGCAAGCGCGGCATATTGCGCCTCTTCCAGCGAGGGGTCCTCGATGATCGTGATCTTCTCGTCCGGCACCTGCATCAGTTCGGCAATCTCGGCCCGCATCGGCTGGGCCATGCCGACGAAATGATCGAGCCAGCGCCCCTGGACCCGCAGCCACCAGTGGTAGGCCTTGCGATAGGGCAGGATCATGTCCTTGCGGTAAAGGTCATTCGAAAGCTTGATCGCGACCGGCGGACAGCGCCGCCCCAGCAGCAGTTTCATCGCCACCGCGACGATCCCATAGGTATTGCCCGAGGCAAACAGCACATCGGCCCGTTCGCGCAGCAGATAGCCGCGCAGCACCCAGATCATCCACAGCGTCTCGAACGCGGCGGTCGGAACCGGCTCGGGCCGCAACGCATAGTCAAGCGCGGGAGCGGTCTGACGCATCGCCCCATCTTCGCGCCCCAGCACCACGGTCACGTATTCGCCATCTTCGTGCCAGGCCGCGCACAGGTTGAGCGCAACCCGTTCGACCCCGCCCGGTTCGAACGAATGGATCGGGACCGCGATCCTCATCGGTTCAACAGGTCCGCATAGCGCCCGGCGGGGCGCCGCGCGGCGAAGGCGGAATAGGTTGCCTCGATGCTATCGATCAGCGCCGGCACCCGGGTATCGCCGGGGTGGACCGCGATCCGCATCACCTGCTGCGGGTGCAGGAAGGTCCGCGCGAGGCTGGCAAAGAACCGCGAGGACAGCTGGCGCGGGACCGAGCGGCTGGCCCAGGTGATCACCGGGCCCTTGGCGAGGACCTGGCCGGTTTCGGGTTGCCAGACCTTCATGTGGTCTTCGGCCAGGGCAAAGCCATTGTCGGCCAGGGCAGCCAGCGCGCCTTCGCCATAGAGCCATGCCGGAGCGATGAACCCGGCGGCGGCGCGGCCGATTACGTCCTCGACCAGTTTCCTGCCATCGGCCATCCGGCGGCCGGCCTCTTCGCGGGTCAGGCCCAGAAACTCGCCCTCGCCCGCGGTCATGTGCCGCGCCTTGAAGGCCGCCGCGCCGCTGTGCTGGCTGAGGTCCTTGTGGAACCAGCCGTGGACGAACATTTCGACCCCCTGGTCGGCCCAGTCGCGCAGACGGCGCTGGAACGCGGGGTTTGCGGCAAGCGGCGCTTCGCCCCAATGGTCGGGCACCACCAGCATGGCGAATTTCGGCCCGCCCAGAATCCGGGAGAGCTGTTCGGCCAGCTGATCCACCTCGCGCTCGAAACGCGGGCCGACATCGTGGATCGAAGCGAGCAGCAGCTTGGACATCGGATCGGCCCTTACCCGCTGGGCGCGTTCGGGGAAAGCGTCAGATCACCGGCATCTGCTGGCTGGCACAGTGAAAGCTGCCGCCGCCGGCCAGCACCGCATCGGCGAGGATGCCGATCACCTCGCGGTCCGGAAACAGCTCTGCAATCGCGGCGACGCCATCGGCATCGTGGGCGGTGCCATAGGTCGGGACCACCACCAGCTTCGATGTCACCGCAAAATTCATGTAGCTGGCGGGTTCGATCCGGCCATCGGTTTCAACCCGGCCGGGCGAGGGAACCTCGCGCACGGTCAGACCAAAGGCTTCGGCCCGGGCCCTGGCGTCGGCATAGATCGCGGCGTTGGGATCTTCCGCCCCGGTCGCGCGGGGCAGGGCCAGCACGTTCGGCGCCACGAACCGGGCCAGATTGTCGACATGGCCGTCGGTGTGATCGTTGATCAGCCCGTCGCCCAGCCACAGCACCCGGTCGAAGCCCAGGTCGCGCTTCAACCGGCCCTCGATCCCCGAGCGGGTCAGCTGCGGGCTGCGGTTGGGATTGAGCAGGCACTGTTCGGTCGTGGCGACAAGCCCGGTCCCGTCGCAGTCGAGCGCGCCGCCTTCGAGCACCCAGTCCGACGTCGCCACCGGCAGTCCGGCGCTGTCCGCCAGTTCCGCGCCGATTTCCTGGTCGCCGTCCATCAGGTACTTGCCGCCCCAGCCGTTGAAGCCGAACCGCTTCGCCACCGCCTTGCCCTCGCGCTCCACCACCAGCGGGCCGGTATCGCGCAGCCAGACATCGCCATAGCGGCGCACTTCAAGCCTGACCGCGGAAGAACACAGCGCGGCGGCGCGGGCCCGGTTGGCCTCGTCGCGGACGATCAGGCGCACTTCCTGCCCGCTGTCGGCGACCGCGCTGGCAAAGGCGGCGATCTGTTCCTGGGCGCGGCCCAGGAAGCCGGGCCACTCGTCGGCATCGTGGGGAAAGCCCACCCACAGCCAAGCTTGCGGATGCCATTCGGGCGGCATCCGCACGGTTGCTTCGCTCATCGTCCTACTTCCGGCCGCTGCGACTCTTGTCACGGATCAGGCGGAATTCATCGCCCTTGTGCCAGTTGGGCCAGTCGGTGGTCGAGGCCAGCATCCGCCCGAGCCGGTAATAGAGCGTCACGTCCTGCATCGGCCCCGACCAGTCCCAGTCGGGCGAATATTCATCGCTCGGCTGGTGATAGCGGTGCTGGACATAGTCCTCTCCTGCGGCATCGCCTGCGGCCTTGCCGCCGCGCACCCAATCGGATCCGCGCCCGACCGCGAACATCGGCACGCCCAGCTTGGCGAAGCTGAAGTGGTCGCTGCGGTAATAGCCGCCGCGCTCGGAATGGTCCTCGGGGGTTTCGTAGAGCCCCATCGTCTTCATCGCCGCGCGCAGATAGCGGGTCAGTTCGGACTTGTCCCCGCCGGTCACCTGCACGTCGCGGCTGGGGCTGCCGGGCAGCAGCCCATCCATGTTGACCCCGCCGACCGTCTGGGCGAGCGGATAGACCGGGTTTTCGGCGTAGTAGCGCGAACCAAGCAGGCCGGATTCCTCCATCGTCACCGCCAGGAACACCTGGCTGCGATCGGCCGCGCCGGCCTTGGTATTGGCCTCGGCGATCGCGACCATCCCGGCGATCCCGGTCGCGTTGTCGAGCGCGCCGTTGCAGATGTCATCGCCGGTCTTGTCGGCGTTGCAGCGGCCCAGGTGATCCCAGTGCGAGGTATAGAGCACATATTCGTTCGGCCGCTTCTTGCCGGGCAGGATCCCGATGACATTGCGGCTGACCGTCTTCTTGATGGTGTTGTCGAAACCCAGGCTGGCGCTGGCCCCCAGCGGCACGGCCTTGAAACCCTTCTGCCGCGCCCTCGCCGAAAGCGTGGCAAGGTCCTGCCCGCCGGCCTTGAGGATCGCTTCGGCCACCGGCTTCTGGATCCAGCCGTTGGCCTGGGTGTTCGACATGCCGTTATCGGCGCTCTGGATGAACAGTTGCGGGCCGGTCCAGCTGGAATTGACCACCTGCCAGCCATAGGCCGCCGGGAAGGTGTCGTGGACGATCAGCGCCCCGGCCGCGCCCTGGCGGGCGGCTTCCTCGTACTTGTAGGTCCAGCGGCCGTAATAGGTCATCCGCTTGCCCTTGAAGAGGCCCTTTTCGTCCTTCGCGTCATAGTCCGGGTCGTTGACCAGGATCACCGCGATCTTGCCCTTCATGTCCACGCCGGAATAGTCGTTCCAGCCCAGTTCCGGGGCGTTGATCCCGTAACCGACGAAGACCAGCGGGGCATCCTTGATCCGGGTTTCGCCCACCGCGCGATAGGATCCGGCGACGAAATCCTGCCCGAAGGCAAAGCTCAGCGACTGGGCTCCCGCCGACACCGTCAGCGGGGTGACATTCTTCGCCTCGATCTCCAGCGTCGGGACTTCCTGGACCCAGGAGCCCTTGTTGCCCGGCAGCAGTCCGGCGGCCTTGTAGCGCTGGATGATGTAGGCAACGGTCTTGTCCTCGCCCGGGGTCGCCGGCCCACGTCCTTCGTAGGCGTCGGAGGCCAGTTCGCGGGTCACGGTGTTGAGCGTGTCGGCCGAGATCGCCGGAGCGGCGATCTGCGGGATCGGCACCGGGATGACGGCCTTTTTGGGTGCGCCCACCGCAACGCCGGCGGCAAGCGCCGTGGCGGCAAGGGCGGTCAGCGAAACAAGCCTGAAACGGGAAATCTGCATCTGGGCACCATGTCTGCGCAAGTGGGGGACGCGGGCTGTCTGGCAAAGCGCCCGCTGCGGCGCAAGGGCCGCTGCGACGAACAACTTGATTGCCGGGCGGCAAAGCGGCATCGGCTGGGGCGATGAATCGCGACTGGACAGATGCCCTGGCCCGCGCCCGGGCCCATGCCCCGTTCCTGGCGGCCGGGCTCGATCGGCTGCCCGCGCTGGAGGAACTGCTCTCCGCCGGGCAGGGTGAAGCAGCGCTGGCCTGGGCGCGCGCCGCCGGGCAAGGCGCCCCCGATACCGGCGCGGCGCTGCGGCGCGAGAAGCTGGCTCTGGCGGTGGCGCTGGCGGTGGGCGACCTGGCCGGCGCCTACACGCTTACCCGCGTGGTCGGAGAGCTTTCCGACTTTGCCGACCGGGCGCTCGATACGGCCATCGCCGCAGCGATCCATGCCCGCGTGCCCGATGCCGAACCGGCCGGGTTCATCGCGCTGGCGCTGGGCAAGCATGGCGCGCGCGAACTGAACTATTCATCGGACATCGATCCGATCCTGCTCTACGATCCGGCCACGCTGCCGCGCCGCGAACGCGACGAACCGGGCGAGGCGGCGCAGCGGGTGGCGCGCACGCTGATGCAGCTGATGAGCCATGTCGATCACGAAGGCTACGTCTTCCGAGTCGATCTGCGGCTCCGTCCCGCGAGCGAGGTCAGCCCGCTGGCAATCCCCTATGAGGCCGCGCTGACCCATTACGAAAGCTCGGCACTGGCGTGGGAACGCGCTGCCTTCATCCGGGCGCGGGCCTGCGCCGGCGATGTGGCGGCAGGCGAGAGCTTCCTTTCCGCGATCCGCCCGTTCGTCTGGCGGCGCAGCCTCGATTTCGGGGCGATCGCCGAGATCGGACGGCTGACCCAGCGAATCCGCGCCAACCACACCGGCCCCAAGCGCCCAGGCCCCGGCTTCAACCTCAAGCAGGGGCGCGGGGGGATTAGGGAGGTCGAATTCTTCGCCCAGACCCATCAGCTGATCCACGGCGGACGCGATCCCTCGCTGCGGTTGCGCGGCACGCGGGCCAGCCTCGATGCTCTGGCCGCCGCCGGGCTGATCGGCAAAGAGGACGCGCAGGTGCTGGGCGAAAGCTATGACCGGCTTCGCACGCTCGAGCACCGGCTGCAGATGGTT
Source organism: uncultured Novosphingobium sp. (assembly GCA_964573075.1). Taxonomy (GTDB): domain Bacteria; phylum Pseudomonadota; class Alphaproteobacteria; order Sphingomonadales; family Sphingomonadaceae; genus Novosphingobium. The sequence continues at coordinate 24,147 of CAZNII010000022.1, forward strand.
GCCGATCAGCAGACCCATTCGCTCCCGCTCGATCCAGCCGCGCTTGAAAATGTCGCCCGGCTCGAGGGGCTGGATAACGGAGCGGCGCTGGTGGCGGAGCTCGAGGCGATCACCGAGGAAGTCGGGGTCCGCTATGACCGGCTGATCGCACAATATGCCGAAGAAGGCGTTGCCGCGCCGCGTGCTGCCGGCGGGGCGGCCCTCGCCAAGGAACTGGGCGGGTTGGGCTTTGCCGATCCTGATGGTCTGGCCGCCCGGATCGAGGGCTGGCGCAGCGGCAAGCTGCGCGCGTTGCGCAGCGAGGCGGCCCGCGAGGCATTCGATGCCATGCTGCTGCCGCTGCTGGCAGCCTTTGCCAAAGCGCCCGAGCCCGAGCGCGCCCTGCTGCGCTGGGAGGAGCTGCTGACCAACCTGCCAAGCGCGGTCAACCTGTTCCGCCTGCTTGA
>CAZNII010000022.1:24692-31123 GCA_964573075.1 uncultured Novosphingobium sp.
CTGCGCTTCAAGCTGGGGGTCCAGCTGATCGAAGGCAGCCGCGATCCGATGGAGATCGGCCAGGCGCTGAGCCGGGTCGCGGAAGCCGCGCTGGTGGTGCTGGCCCAAGCCGCCACCGCCGAATTCGAGCGGGTTCACGGCAAGGTTCCGGGCGGCGAACTGCTGATCATGGGCTATGGCCGGCTGGGCGGCGGCGTGCTGACCCATGCCTCGGATCTCGACCTCGTCTTCCTGTTCACCGGCGATCACGGGGCGGAAAGCGATGGCGGCCGGCCGCTGGGCGCGACGCTCTATTTCAACCGGTTGGCCCAGCGGGTGATCGCGGCGCTGTCAGTCCCGACCGCAGAGGGCGCGCTCTATGAAGTCGATACCCGCCTGCGGCCGTCCGGTGCGCAGGGGCCGATTGCGGTCAGCCTCGCCGGGTTCGAGCGATATCAGCGCGAAAGTGCCTGGACCTGGGAACACATGGCGCTGGCCCGGGCGCGGGTTTTGCACGGGCCGGAACAGGGACGCGCGGCGCTCGATGCGATCGTTCGCGCGGTGCTTCAGATCGAGCGCGATCCCGCCAAGCTGCGCGCCGACGTGCTGGAAATGCGCGCCACCATGGCCCAGCACAAGCCGGCCAAGGGGCCGCTCGATGTCAAACTGGCGCGGGGCGGGCTGGTCGATATCGAATTCATCACGCACTATCTGCAACTGCGCGATCATCAGGCCCTGGTGCCCTCGATTTCTGCCGCGCTGGGCGGGCTGGCCGAGGCCGGCAGGCTCGACCCCGGCATTGTCGAAGCGCATGGCGTGCTGGGGCGGTTCCTGATCGCGGCGCGGCTGCTCGCCCCGGATGCCGAAGAACCGCCACCGGCCGCGCGGGCAGTGCTTGCCAGCGCCTGCCAATGCGACGATTGGGACAGCCTGCTGGCGCGGCTGAGCGAATCGCGCCGCACCGTTGCCGCTGGCTGGAAGGCGGTGTTCGGCGAAGATCTGGAGACCTGAGACATGACCAAGATTTCCCCCGGCGACAAACTTCCCGACCTCGCCCTGACTGCGCCCGATGGCGCAGTGGTCAAGCCTTCGGACTTTGCCGGTCAGAAGCTGGTGCTGTTCTTCTATCCCAAGGACGACACTCCCGGATGCACCACCGAAAATCTTGATTTCTCGGCCCTTTCCGGTGATTTCGCCAATGCCGGAACAGCGCTGTTGGGGATCAGCAAGGACCCGCCGGCACGGCACCAGAAATTCATCGCCAAGCACGCGCTGAGCGCGCCGCTGGCCAGCGATGCGGCAGACGGCGGGCTATCCGACGCGCTGGGGTTCTGGGGCGAGAAGCAGAACTATGGCCGCACCTACATGGGCATGATACGCTCGACCGTGCTGGTCGATGCCGAAGGCCGGATCGCCCGGGTGTGGAGCCCGGTCAAGGTCAAGGGCCACGCCGCCGAGGTGCTGGAAGCGGCACGCAGTCTTTGAATGAAGAGGGCAAGGATCCTTCCCATTTTCACGCAGTGCAAATGGGGAGGTGGCAGACGCGAAGCGGCTGACGGAGGGGCATCGACGCTGGCGTCAAGACCCCTCCGTCTCGCCTGCGGCGATCCACCTCCCCATTTGTGGCCTTCGCCAAAAATGGGAAGGATCTGGGCATGATCACCATTGCCAAGGCGATCCGCGCAGCCCTGCTCGAAACCGATCCGCGGACCAAGGCGATGAAGACCCGCGCGCTGGTGCGGGCCTGGCGCAAGCACGAGCTGGCCTTCGTGTTCGACGTCGCCATGCCGGACGAGCCGGGCCGACCTGAACGGCCCGAGCTGCTCCCGCCCAACCGCATGGCCAAACGCGGCAAAGGCGGGTCGGAGCGCGGGCGGATCGCGCTGTGGCATGCCCTGGCGCACATCGAATTCGTCGCGATCGACCTCGCGCTCGACATGGCCGGGCGGTTCGGCGGGCAGATGGGCGAAGGCTTCGCATCCGACTTCCTGACCGTCGCCGCCGACGAAGCGATGCATTTCGCGCTGATCGAACGGCATCTCCACTCGCTCGGCAGCCACTATGGCGCGCTGCCGGCCCACTCTGGCCTGTGGGATGCTGCGCGCGAGACCGCGCACGATCCGGCGGCGCGGCTGGCGGTGGTACCGATGGTGCTCGAAGCGCGCGGGCTCGACGTTACGCCGCACACGCTCGAGCGGGTTCGTGCGGCCGGCGATTCGCGCGGCGCAAAGATCTTGAGTCGCATACTTGACGACGAAATCGCCCATGTCCGATTCGGTTCAACGCATTTCGTCGCACTCGCTTCGGCGCGCGGCGAATCACCCGAAATCCTTTGGAAAAGCTTGGTTGCGCGCCACTTTCGCGGGGCCGTTAAGCCACCGTTCAACGACTCGGCGCGTCTCAAAGCCGGTTTACCGCGCTCTTTCTATGCCGGGGTTGAATAGGTAACCGAAGCCCCGCTAGGCCCCCAATCGAGATGGCGGGGGGCTTACCGACTTCTCGACAGAATGTGATGCCGGTCCTTCCGGTTCGGCAATCAAGGGTTCGCATACCCCGGCAAACGGGGCAGAGAATAAGGTAGTTCGAGTGGTCGCGTTTTCGCTTTTTGCCAAGGTCCGTTCGCTCGCCGGCATGGTCGCCGCGCTGGGCATGGCCTTCGCCACCCCCGCAATGGCCAACAGCTCGGCCAATGCCGATGTCACGGCGCCGCTGCGCTCCGCCCAGGCCGCCAAGGCGCCGCAGGGTGGGGACGAAGAATTCCGCCGCCTGTTCAACGGCTGGAAGTCGCTCGACAGCGGCCAGCTGGCCGTTCAGCCGACCACCGCGCTGGCTTCTGCCCCCGCCGCTGCCGGTGTCTCGACCCCCGTTTTCGCTCCCGCCAAGGTCTCGATCCCGTCGCGCAACCCGCTGGATGGCGCCGCGCTGACTTCGGGCTACGGCATGCGCACCCACCCGGTGCTGGGTGGCCGCCGCGCCCACAAGGGCGTCGATCTGGCCCAGCCGACCGGTACGCCGGTCTATGCCACGGCCGATGGCGTGATCAGCCGCGCCGACTGGTTCTCGAGCTACGGCCTGTTCATTTCGGTTGAGCATGGCGGCAACATCCAGACTCGCTATGGCCACCTTTCGCGGCTCAACGTCGCGGCCGGCCAGCAGGTCAAGAAGGGCGATCTGATCGGCTATGTCGGCTCGACCGGCCGCTCGACCGGCCCGCACCTCCATTATGAAGTGCGGATCGCCGGGGTTGCGGTCAACCCGATCCCCTACATGAACGGCACTGGCAAGGTTCTGCCGGCCACCGCCGAAACCGCCACCGCGATGGGCGGCGGCGACGACGGCGAGCTCGAATAAGAAATTCACGTCCGGAACCGGGCTGAAGACCCGGACCGGGATCAGCTTCGGAGAGGATGCTGGGAAGAAGGCGGCCATTCGGTCGCCTTTTTTCTTTCGTGCGGTGCGGACAAGCCGTCCGGCCTGCCCATGCGCCGCCGGCCCGCTGACGAACACATAACCACACTCTCCTCTTGCGCCGTTTAATCGAGCGCTTAAAACCTGTCCCGGAGCGGCCCGACCGCAGCAGGAGAGCGATTGACATGCACCCTTCGATTCACGCGAAGACCCAGCCGGGCAAGCCCGCGATCATCATGGCCGCAAGCGGCCAGACGGTGACATTTGCAGAGCTCGATTCCCGTTCCAACCAGGTTGCGCAACTGCTGCGCTCACTCGGGATCGGGATCGGCGATACTGTTGCGCTGTGCATGGAAAACCATCCGTGGTTCTTCTGCCTGACCTGGGGTTTCCAGCGCTCGGGCGTGCACTATGTCGGCATCTCGAGCCGCCTGACCCCGCCGGAAATCGCCTATATCCTGGAAGACAGCGGTGCGAAGCTGCTGTTCGGTTCGGCCTATCTGGCCGAAACGCTGGACGAGGTGGCCAAGCTTGCACCGGCCGTGCCGCAACTGCGACTTGATTCTCCGGGTCCGCTTTCGGCCGAGGATGCCCTGGCCGCCATGCCGGCCACTCCGATTGCCGATGAGCGGGCCGGGGTCGACATGCTCTATTCCTCGGGCACCACCGGGCGGCCCAAGGGAGTCAAGATCCCGCTGCCCGAGGATCCCGACATCGCCCAGGCCAATGCCCTGGTCGGCCTGACCATGATGGCCTTCGGGATCAAGCCGGATTCGGTCTATCTCTCCCCCGCTCCGCTCTATCACGCCGCGCCGCTGCGCTGGTCGATGACGATCCAGAAGCTGGGCGGCACCGTGGTGGTGATGGAAAAGTTCGATCCGGAAGCCGCGCTGGCCGCGATCGAGAAGTACAAGATCACCGACGGCCAGTTCGTGCCGACCCATTTCGTGCGCATGCTCAAGCTGCCCGAAGAGGTCCGCCGCAAGTATGACGTCTCGACCCTGAAGTGCGCGATCCATGCCGCAGCGCCTTGCCCGATCCCGGTCAAGCAGGCTATGATCGAATGGTGGGGGCCGGTGCTGTACGAATATTATGCCGGCACCGAAGGCAATGGCTTTACCTTCATCACCAGCCAGGAATGGCTTGAGCGCCCCGGCTCGGTCGGCCGCGCGCTGACCGGAATTGTCCGGGTCTGCGACGAGAACGGCGACGAAGTGCCGCGCGGCACCGAGGGACAGATCTTCTTTGAACCGACCGAAGGGATGGTCCCGTTCGAATACCACAACGATCCCGCCAAGACCGCAGACAGCCGCAACAAGCACGGTTGGTCGAGCCTGGGCGATGTCGGCTACGAGGATGAGGATGGCTATGTCTTCCTGACCGACCGCAAGAGCTTCATGATCATTTCGGGCGGGGTCAACATCTACCCGCAAGAGATCGAGAACCTGCTGGTGACCCATCCCAAGGTGGCCGACGCGGCGGTGATCGGCGCGCCCGATCCGGACATGGGCGAGCAGGTGGTCGCCGTGGTCCAGCCGATGGACATGGGAGAAGCCAGCCCGGAGCTTGCCGCCGAACTGGCCGATTTCCTGTCCGGCCAGCTCAGCCGGGTGAAGATGCCGCGCCAGATCGATTTCCGCGAACAGCTCCCGCGCGAGCTGACCGGCAAGCTCTACAAGCGGCTGCTGCGCGACGAATACAAGGAAGCTTACGAAAAGGCCCAGGCCGGCGCATAAGGCCAGACGCGGACCGTCCGCCTGGACGGCCGCGGAAAAACAGGAATGATTCGGGAGACCAGCGATGAGCGCACCAGTCGCCAGCCCGGCCGTGGCCGAAGCGGTGATCGATCCCAGGTCCTATGCCGCCTGGGATCCGCTGCTCGAGCTGTTCGACCAGATCCGCCGCGACACCCCGGTGGTCCGGATCGAAAGCCCGACCGGCGATCATGATCCGTTCTGGCTGCTCACCCGCTACGAGGATGCGATGCGGGTGTCGAAGGACAATGCCGGGTTCCTCAACGCCCCGCGCGCCACGGTCTTCACCAACAAGGCCGGCGAGGCGCTGGCCCGCGAGGTGACTGCGCGCCAGGGCGAGGAAAGCCCCAACCTGGTGTCCTCGCTGGTCGTGCTCGATGCGCCCAAGCATCCCAAGCTGCGTCGCCTGACGCAGGACTGGTTCATGCCCAAGAACCTGCGCTCGATCGAGGCCGCGATCCGCGAGCTGGCGGCCAGGACCGCCGACCGGCTGGTCGAGGCGGGCAAGGGCGGCGATGCGGTCGATTTCGTTCCGCTGGTCGCCGCGCCCTATCCGCTTCATGTGGTGATGCAGATCCTCGGCGTGCCCGAGGAGGACGAGCCGAAAATGCTGTTCCTGACCCAGCAGATGTTCGGCGGGCAGGACGAGGACCTGTCAAAGAGCGGCATGGCCGAAATGACGCCCGAGCAGATCAGCCAGATCGTGTTCGGCGCGGTGGCCGAATTCGAACGCTATTTCGAGGGGCTGGCGGCCGAGCGACGGCGCAACCCGACCGGCGATGTCGCGACCATCCTGGCCAATGCGGTGATCGACGGCGAACCGATCTCGGCCCGCGATCTGGCCGGCTATTACATCATCGTCGCCGCCGCCGGGCACGATACCACCAGCGCCTCGACCGCCGGGGCGATGCTGGCGCTGGCCCGCGATCCCGAACAGTTCGCCCGGGTCAAGGCCGACCGCAGCCTGGTTTCCGGCATCGTCGAGGAAGCGATCCGCTGGACCAGCCCGGTTCAGCATTTCATGCGCACCGCCGCCGCCGATGCCCAGTTCGGCGATGTCACGGTCAAGGCCGGCGACTGGCTGATGATCAACTATGTCGCGGCCAACCACGATCCGGCGCAGTTCCCCGACCCGCGCCGCTTCGACGCCAGCCGCGAGGCCAATCGCCACATCGCTTTCGGGGCAGGCGCGCACCAGTGCCTGGGGCTGCACCTCGCGCGGCTGGAAATGCGGCTGCTGTTCGAGGCGCTGCTCGACCGGATCGATGCGGTCGAACTGGCCGGCGAGCC
>CAZNII010000023.1:0-2004 GCA_964573075.1 uncultured Novosphingobium sp.
CGGGCCGGGGGAGCGGGCCGGCCTGGCAGGACAAGGCGGATGCCTTGTCCGCACCAAGACAAGACAACCCGGATACTTGCAATTGCAACCAGTTTCGTCATGGTCTGGTCCATGACCGAGACCATGACCTATGCGCGCTATCTGGCGCTCGACGAGCTGCTCGCCTGCCAGCACCCGCGTTCCGATTGCGATGACGAGATGCTGTTCATCGTTATCCACCAGACCAAGGAGCTGTGGCTGAAGCAGATGATCCGTGAGCTGAAGCTGGCGGTTTCGCAGGTCCACCGCGATGCCCTGGTGCCGGCCTACAAGGCGCTGGCGCGGGTCAGCCGGATCCAGGCGGTGATGACGCTCAGCTGGGACGTGCTGGCCACCATGACGCCGAGCGATTACACCCGGTTCCGCGACGTGCTGGGGCCGTCGAGCGGGTTTCAGTCCGACCAGTTCCGCACGATCGAATACATGCTGGGGCTGAAGGACCCGCGGTTCCTGGCCTATCAGGATGACCGGCGCGAAGCCCGCGCGGCGATGGAAGCGGCGCTGGCTGCACCGTCGATGTGGGATGAGGCAATCGCCGCAGCCGCCCGCGCCGGCCTGGCCATTCCGGCCGAAGTGCTGGAGCGCGATGTGACCCGGCCCTATCAGGCCAGCGCCGAAGTCGAGGCGGCGTTCCTGACCGTCTATCGCCAGCCCGAACGCTATTGGGAGCTGTACCAGCTGGCCGAGAAACTGGTCGATCTGGACGATGCCATGGCGACCTGGCGGCACAAGCACGTGCTGACGGTGGAGCGGGTGATCGGCGGCAAGATGGGCACCGGCGGCACTTCGGGCGTCGGTTATCTGCAATCGACGCTGGGCAAGCGCGCCTTCCCCGAGCTGTGGTCGCTGCGGACCGCGCTGTGAGCTTCAAGCACCTGTTTTCCCGCGCCCTCGATGCCGCGCCCGGACGGCTGCACTTTGCCGCGCACAGCCATCACCTGTGGCCCGATGCCAGTTTCGATGGACAGATGCAGGCCTGGAACGATGCCGCGCTGCTGGCCGACCACAAGTGGGACAAGGTCTTCGCCGAAGTGATCCCCGAGGCCCAGCGCCACATCGCCGCCGAGCTGCGCCTGCCCGATCCGGCCAGCATCGCCTTCTCGCCCAACACCCACGATTTCCTGGTCCGGATCGTCTCGACCCTGCCGATGGATCGCCCGCGGGTGCTGGCCAGCGACGGCGAGTTCCACTCGTTCCGCCGCCAATCGCTGCGCTGGGCCGAAGCCGGTCGGATCGAGCTGACCACGGTGCCACTGGAAAGTCTGGTGACGACCGCCGAGAGCGGACGGTTCGACCTGATCTTCGCCAGCCAGGTACAGTTCAATTCGGGCCGGGTGCTCGAAGGGATCGACCGGCTGGCCGCGCTGGCCCGGCCCGAGGGCCCGTGGGTGGTGATCGACGGCTATCACGGCTTCATGGCCACGCCGACCGACCTTTCGGCGGTGGCGGACCGGACCTTCTACCTCGCCGGCGGGTACAAGTATGCGATGGCCGGCGAAGGGGTGTGCTTCCTCCACGCCCCGCCGGGCTTTGCCCCGCGCCCCGAAGTGACCGGCTGGTACGCCGCCTTCGACGATCTCGCCGCGCGGCAGGGCGGGGTCGGCTATGCCCCCGATGGCCGCCGGTTCCTGGGCAGCACCTTCGATCCCAGCGGGCTCTACCGCTTCAACGCGGTGCAGCGGCTGCTCAAGGCCGAAGGGCTGGATACGGCGGCGATCTCGGCGCACTGCGACGCGTTGAAAGCGCAGTTCCTGGCCGCCGATCCCCTGCCTGGCCTGACCGTGCTGAGCGAGCCCGCCGCGCGGTTCCTGGCGCTGCAGGGGGCGGAGGCTCCGGCGCTCTATGTTGCGCTGACCGCGCGGGATGTCGTTACCGACCTGCGCGGCGATGTGCTGCGGATCGGCTTCGGGCTCTATCAGGACGATGTTGACGTCGCGGCCCTGCTCGCCCGGCTTCAGCCGCGCC
>CAZNII010000023.1:2104-7033 GCA_964573075.1 uncultured Novosphingobium sp.
GCGATGCCGACGGTCACATCCTCGTGAAAACCGGCATGGTTGCGGAACGAACCGAGGAACAGCTTGAGGCTTTTCGATTCGACGATCGTCTCGCCCGGGGCATAGTCGATCACCAGGTGGGCGAAGTCCGGCTGGCCGGTTACCGGGCACAGCGAGGTGAATTCCGGCGCGGCGAAGCGGACCAGATAGAGCGAGCCGGCGCGCGGGTTGGGCACATAGTCCAGAACCGCCGCTTCGGGTGAGGCGGGAAGCGCGCTGGTCTGGCCCAGGTGCAGGGTTGAAGGTGTGTCTGCCATGCAACGCGCCATGCCCCTATCGCGCGCAATGCACAAGTCGGCGGTTGGAACCGCACAGTTCACTTCCTATTCAGTGCAAGGGGCGCTAGCGGCGCCCAATCGCGCATTTATGGACAGAATCATGATCGCACCTGGGGGCAGCTTGAAGGCAGCGGCCGGCGCCATTGCGCTGGGGCTGGCGCTTGCCCCCGCCGCGGGCCTCGCCCAGTCGGCCAACGACTGGCGCCTGCCCGGGGCCACCGTGCGCCCGGCACCGGGCGCGCAGGGTCCGGTCGATCGTGACAATCCGGTGGTGACCACCACCATCCGACCCAGCCCCAGTCCTACCCCGACTCCGATCCCCGCCCCGACTGCCAGCCAGCCGGCACCGCGCGCCAGCACCGCGCCGACCCCTGTCGCGAACCGCCCGGTCCAGACCGCGCCGCGGCCGGCTGCGAGCGCTGCTGCCCGCCAAGCCCAGGGGGCGGCCGCCGCGCCGACCGTTCTGCCCCCCGCGACCACCGCTCCCACCCCTAGCGGGACACCGGTACCGGGACCGGTCGCCACCCCGCTGCCGACCGATTTTGCTGCCAGCCAGCCCCCGGCCCCCGCACCGGAAGCCGCTGCGGCGGGTTGGTACTGGCCGTGGATCGCCGGCGGGATGGCCGCCCTTGCCGGACTGTTCGCGCTGCTGTGGTGGCGCCGCAGCCGCGAACCGAAAGTGCTGCGGATCGATTTCGAACGTCCGGTCGTGCCCGAACCGGCCCCCGCCGCCGATCCGCTGGCGGCGGCGCAGCCGTCTGCTCCGGCGCCGGCTCCGGCACCCGCACCTGCCCCGGTTGCCGAACCCCTGCCCCAACCGCAGTTTTCCATCGGCCTGCCGGCAGGGCTGGGCATCTCGCTCGAAGCGCGGCGGATGAACGCCTCGCTGGTCGCGACGACGCTCAACTATGTGCTCAAGCTGACCAACAACGGATCGGAACCGCTCTCCGCGCTGGCGGTGGAGGGCGACATGATCTCGGCCCACGCCTCATTGCCGCCCGAGGCGCAGATCGCCAACGACAACCAGCGGCTCGAGCTGCGCCACGCGCTGGTCGAGCTGGCGCCGGGCGAAAGCGCCGAGTTCACCGGCGACTTCCGTCTGCCGCTGACCGCGGTCACCCCGATTCGCGCCGGCGAGGCGGCCTATTTCGTCCCGCTGGCGCGGCTGCGGGTCGAGGCGAGCACGGCAGCCGGCACCTCGCTGGTCCAGGTTCAGACCTGGGTGGTCGGCGAACTGCCCGAAGCGCCCGGCGCCGCGCTCAGGCCGTTCCGGCTCGATCTTGGGCCGCGCACCTATTCGCGTCTCGGCCAGCGCGCCGTAAATTGAGCATTTCCCCCCTCGACGCGCGCGACGCGGACGGGTAGGTTCTTCGCAATTGCAGCGAAACAAGGGCGCCGCAATGGCCGTGGAGGACGGCCGCGAGGAGGAAATTGCTGTCATGGAAAGTCTGGTTACGACCGAATGGCTCGCCAACGAAATGGGCGCGAGCGACCTCAGGATCGTCGATTGCACCAAGCACCTGCCCGGCACCGGCCGCGATGCGCAGGCCGAATACGAGGCCGGCCACATCCCGGGTGCGGTGTTCATGGATCTCGGCGATCTGGTCGATACCAATGCCCCGGTCGAAAACACCCTGCCCCCGCCCGAAAAGTTCGCCAGCCGGATGCAGTCGCTCGGACTGGGCGATGGCAGCCGGATCGTGCTGTACGATGACAGCGCGGTGAAGAGCGCGGCCCGCGCCTGGTTCATGCTCAAGATGTTCGGCGCGCACGATGTGGCGATCCTCGACGGCGGCATCGCCAAGTGGAAGGCCGAGGGGCGCGCGCTGGCCCAGGGCAAGGAAAGCCTGCGCCACCGCCACTTCACCGTCTGGCAGGATGACAAGAACCTGCGGACCAAGGCCCACGTCCTCGCCAACCTCCATTCGAAGGACGAACAGGTGGTCGATGCCCGCGGGGCCAAGCGCTGGTCGGGCGAGGAAGCCGATCCGCGCCCCAACATCGCCTGCGGCCACATCCCGGGTTCGTTCAACGTCCCCTACACCACGCTCTACAACGCCGACGGCACCTTCAAGGATGCGGCCGGGATCAAGGCCACTTTCGAAGGCGCCGGGGTCGACATGGCCAAGCCGGTGATCACCAGCTGCGGCAGCGGGATGACCGCCTGCGTGCTGATCTTCGCGCTGCACCTCGCCGGCAAGGACGATGCCGCGCTCTATGACGGCAGCTGGACCGAATGGGGCAACGATCCGGACACCCCCAAGGCGACCGCGAACTGACCAGCCAAACCCGCTTGTCCTGAGCCTGTCGAAGGACTGCTTTTCTTCTTGCAACCGTGCAGGAAGAAAAGGACGGTGCTTCGACAGGCTCAGCACGAACGGGGTTTGTTTTGGCCAAGAAGATTCCAGACAGCGTTGCTCCCGCCACCCGGCTCGTCACGGCCGGGCGGCGCCCGGAATGGACCGGGCCGGTGGTCAATCCGCCGGTCTGGCGGGCCAGCACCCACCTTTATGAAGACAGCGCCGCGCAGCAGGCCGGGACCCGGGTCAACCGCGACGGGGTGTTCCACTATGGCGCGCGCGGCGGGCCGACCCAGTGGGCGCTGGCCGATGCGCTGACCGCGCTGGAGCCGGGCGCTGCCGGGACCATGCTCTACCCGACCGGGCTCGCCGCTCCGGCGATGGCGCTGCTCAGCGTGCTGAAGGCCGGGGATGAGGTGCTGGTTTCCGACAATTCCTATGATCCCAGCCGGACCATCGCCACCCAGGCGCTGCGTGACTATGGCATTTCCGCGCGGTTCTTCGATCCGCTCGATGTCGAGGGATTTGCCGGACAGATCGCCGACAACACCCGCGCGGTGCTGCTCGAAAGCCCCGGCAGCCTGAGCATGGAAGTGTGCGACGTGCCGGCGCTGGCCGGAATCGCCAAGGCGCGCGGTCTGGTCGTGCTGCTCGACAATACCTGGGCCGGGCCGACCGGGTTCCAGGCGCTGAAGCACGGGGTTGACCTGTCGATCCTGGCGCTGACCAAGCATGTCGGCGGCCATTCGGACCTGATGATGGGCAGCGTCACCGCGACGGCCGAATATTACCCCAGGCTGCGCAAGCGTTCGCTGATGCTGGGCCAGCAGGCCTCGCCCGACGATTGCGCGCTGGCGCTGCGCGGGCTCAGGACCATGGGGGTGCGGCTCGATCGCTCGAGCGCCAGCGCGCTCGCGATCGCCGAATGGTTGCAAGCGCGCCCGGAAGTCGCCGCGGTGCTGTTCCCGCCCCTGCCCGGCGCGCCCGGTCACGAACTGTGGAAGCGCGATTTCACCGGCGGGTGCGGGCTGATGACGGTGGTGCTGGCGGGCGGCGACGGTGCGGCGCGCGACCGGCTGGTCGATGCGCTGAGCCTGTTCGGGATCGGCTATTCGTGGGGCGGTTATGAAAGCCTGGCGCTGGGTGTGCGCCCCGAGGAAGACCGCGACGTGATGGCCTGGCCGCCGCGCGGGATCGATCCGGCCAACCGTTTTGCGGTGCGGCTGTGGATCGGGCTGGAAGATCCCGCTGACCTGATCGCCGACCTCGAGCGCGGCCTGAACGCCTGGGCCGCGGCATGAGCATCGCCACCCGCGCCGCCGATATCGTCGCCCGGCTCGATGCGATCGGCTTCGATGTCGGCAGCTACCACGTCTCGCTTTACCGCGCGCTGCTGATCGTGCTGGTGGCCGTGGTGGTGCTGATCGCCGGGCGGATCGGCAACATGATCGTGCGCCGCAGTTTCCGCCGCATGCACCGGCTCGATCCGGCGCAGCAATTGCTGGGCGAGAAGCTGGTCGGGGTGGCGCTGTGGCTGCTGCTGGGCCTAGTCGCGATCGACTTCCTGGGGATCGACCTGACTGCGCTGGCGGTCTTTTCCGGCGCGCTGGGCCTGGCGATCGGGTTCGGCCTGCAGAAGACCTTCGGCAACCTGATTTCCGGGATCATCATGCTGATGGACCGTTCGATCAAACCGGGCGACGTCATCGCGGTCGGGACCGGCAGCGACAAGACCGTGGGCCAGGTCAACCGGATCGGGATCCGCGCGGTATCGGTGATCACCCGCGACCAGATCGAATACCTGATCCCCAACGAACTGCTGATGACCAGCACGGTCGAGAACTGGTCGTTCTCGACCCGCGACGTGCGGCTGAAGGTTCCGGTCGGGATCGCCTATGGCAGCGATGTCGAGCTGGCCGAACGGCTGATGTTGCAGGCCGCGCATGAACACCCGCGGGTCCATGCCGAACCCGAACCCTCGGTCTGGCTGACCGCCTTCGGCGACAGCGCGATCCAGTTCGAGATCCAGCTATGGATCGACGATCCCGAGGCCGGGGTCGGCAATATCCGTTCCGACGTGCTCAAGCGGATCTGGGGGCTTTTCGGCGAACACGGCGTGCACCTGCCCTTCCCGCAGCGCGACGTGCACATCAAGGAATGGCCCGGCCGTCCCGAGCGGGAAAGCTGACCTAATCCCCCGCAAAGCCATTCTGGCTGGCGCCTGGCCAGCGCAGTCGCCATTCCGGCAGGATGAGCAACACCCCTTCTCCCACCGGCAAGGTCTGGCTGGTCGGCGCCGGTCCCGGCGATCC
>CAZNII010000023.1:7133-30856 GCA_964573075.1 uncultured Novosphingobium sp.
ACACCCCTTCTCCCACCGGCAAGGTCTGGCTGGTCGGCGCCGGTCCCGGCGATCCCGATCTGCTGACGCTGCGCGCCGCGCGGCTAATCATGCGCGCCGCGCTGATCGTCCACGATGGCCTAGTCGATCCGGCGATCCTTGCCCTGGCCGGGCCCAAGGCGCGCCTGATCTCGGTCGCCAAGCAGCGTTCGCGCCACACCATGCCGCAGGAGGAAATCAACGCGCTGCTGGTGCGCGAGGCGCTCGCCGGGCGCGAGGTTGTGCGGCTGAAGGGCGGCGATCCGTTCATCTTCGGGCGCGGCGGGGAAGAGGCCGAGGCCTGCCATGCCGCTGGCGTGGCGGTTGAAGTCGTCCCGGGGATCAGCGCCGCGATCGGCGGGGCCGCGGCCGCGCAGATGCCGCTGACCCACCGCCGCAGCGCCTCGATCGTCAGTTTCGTCGCCGGGCAGTGCAAGGGCCTGTCCGAACAGGACTGGTCGGGCCTGGCCGGCAAGGGCCGCACGCTGGTGATCTACATGGGCCTCGCCACGTCCGAGGCGATTGCCGAAAAGCTGATCGCCGATGGCCTGGCCCCCGACATGCCGGTGGCCGTGATCGAGAACGCCACCCGCCCGCAGATGCGGGTGCTGCGCGCCTCGCTGGCCGGCTTGCCGGAGCTGGTGGCGCGCCACAAGGTCAAGAGCCCGGCGCTGATCGTCATCGGCGAAGTGACCGCCCAGCCCGAAATCGAACAGTTGCGCGCGCTTGCGCTGGAGGCAGCACAGTGAAGATCCTGACCGGCAATGATCTGAAGACCGGCGCCGTCACCTGGTGGGACGGGGTGCAATGGTCGCTCCATGTCGAGGACGCGGTCGATGTCGGCGACCATGCCGATACGATCCTGGCCCGCGAACAGGCCGCGCGCCGCGTCAATGCGGCCTATGCGATCGAAGCGGTGAAGGACGAAGCCGGGGTCCGCCCGGCCCATATCAAGGACCGCATCCGCGCGCTGGGCCCGACCGTGCGCGCCGACCTGACTTTGAAGCCGGCCGATCCCACCGCCGGCGATTGGGTGATCTGATGTACAAGTACGACACTTACGACCAGGCGATGGTCGATGCCCGCGTCGAGGAGTTCCGCGACCAGGTGCGCCGCCGCCTTGAAGGCCATATCACCGAGGATCAGTTCAAGCCGCTGCGGCTGATGAACGGCCTCTACCTGCAGCTGCACGCCTACATGCTGCGCGTGGCAGTGCCCTACGGCACGTTGAACAGCGCGCAAATGCGGATGCTGGGCGACATCGCCGACAAGTATGACCGCGGCTATGGCCACTTCACCACCCGCCAGAACATCCAGTACAACTGGATCAAGCTGGAAGACGCGCCCGACATTCTGGCCGACCTGGCCAGCGTCGAGATGCACGCGATCCAGACCAGCGGCAACTGCATCCGCAACACCACCAGCGACCAGTATGCCGGGGCGGCAGCGGACGAAGTGGTCGATCCGCGGCCCTATGCCGAGCTGATCCGCCAGTGGTCCACCTTCCACCCGGAATTCAGCTTCCTGCCGCGCAAGTTCAAGATGGCGGTGATCGCCAGCGATACTGACCGCGCCGCAATGCGGCTGCACGATATCGGCATCCAGATCGTGAAGAATGAAGCGGGCGAGATTGGCGCCGCCTTCTATGTCGGCGGGGGCATGGGGCGCACCCCGATGATCGCGCCGTGCATCAACCCGTTCGTGCCGATCGATCAGTTTATAACCTATTCGGAGGCATGCCTTCGGGCTTATAACCGATATGGACGGCGCGACAACAAGTACAAGGCGCGGATCAAGATCCTGGTCCACGAACTGGGCAAGGACGAATATACCCGCCAGGTCGAGGAAGAGTTCGCTCACCTGCTGACCCAGCAGATCGAGCCCCCGCTGGCCGAGCTTGAACGGATCAAGGCGATGTTCGCCGATCCTCCGTTCGAGGTCGGGATCGCTGAGGAAGTGGACCGCAGCGATCCCGACTTCGCGCTGTGGGTCGACAACAACTGCCTCGCCCACAAGCAGCCCGGCTATATCGCCGCGACGATCAGCCTCAAGCCGGTCGGCGGAATCCCCGGCGATGCCAGCGCCGACCAGATCCGGCTGATGGCCGATCTGGCGCGTGACTATTCGTTCGACGAACTGCGCGTCACCCACGCCCAGAACATCGTGCTGCCGCACGTGAAGAAGGCCGATCTCTATGCGCTGTGGCAGCAGCTGGAGGCCGCCGGGCTGGGCACGCCCAACCTCGACCTGGTCGGCGATATCATCGCCTGCCCGGGGCTGGACTATTGCAGCCTTGCCAACGCCCGCTCGATCCCGGTGGCGCAGAAGATCGGTCAGCGACTGGCCGATCGCCAGCAGGAAATCGGCGAGCTAAAGCTCAAGATCTCGGGCTGCATCAACGCCTGCGGGCACCACCATGCCGGCCACATCGGCATCCTTGGCGTCGACAAGAAGGGGGTGGAAAACTACCAGCTCCTGCTCGGTGGCTGCGAAGGCGCGGATACCTCGCTCGGCCAGATCACCGGCCCCGGGTTCGACGAAAACGGCATTGTCGATGCCGTCGAAAAGGCCACCCAGGTCTACCTCGCCCGGCGCGAGGGCGGTGAACGCTTCCTCGATACCTACCGCCGCATCGGCATGGCCCCGTTCAAGGAGGCGCTCTATGGTTGACGTCCAGTACCGCTTCCGCAGCGACGAGCCGGTTGCCGATCCCTCGGTCACGGTGGATTCGTTCGGCGACCAGTCCAACGCGACAGCCGTACGGCTGGAGCCGGGCGACGATGCGCGCGATCTGATCCCCTATCTCGACCGGTTGCAGCTGATCGAAGTGAACTTCCCGGTGTTCGGCGACGGGCGCGGTTACTCCGCTGCACGGATCCTGCGCGAGGCAGGCTACGCCGGCGAACTGCGCGCGGTCGGCGAAGTGCTGGTCGATCAGATCGCCTTCATGCGCCGCTGCGGGTTCGATGCCTTTGCGCCCGAAGTGCCGCTCGATCCGGCCGATGCCGAGGCTGCCTTCGCGCGCTACGATCAGGTCTATCAGCCGACCATCGATGGCCGCGCCCCGATCTGGAAGTTGCGGCATGGCTGAAGCCGCACGCCGCATCGATCGCCTCGATACCGCCCCGCGTTTTACCGCCGGGCAGGTCGCAGGCCTCAATGCGCGCTTTGGGGATAGTCCGACCCAGGACATGATCGCCGCCGTGCTGGCGGAGGGTCTGGCCGGCCGGATCGCCGCCGTATCGAGCTTCGGTGCGGAAAGCGCGGTGCTGCTGCACCTGATCGCCAGCGTCGATCCGTCGGTGCCGGTGCTGTTCCTCGATACCGGCAAGCACTTTCCCGAAACCCTGGCGTACCGCGACGAGATCGCTGCCCGGCTCGGCCTGACCGGCCTGGTCAACCTGACGCCTGATCCCGCCCAGCTGGCTGCGCGCGACGAGAACGGCCTCAGGTGGTCCTACGATCCCGATGGTTGCTGCGAGATCCGCAAGGTCCTGCCGCTGGCCCGCGCGCTGGACGGGTTCGATGCCAGCTTCACTGGCCGCAAGGGCTTCCAGAGCGCGACCCGCGCCGGTCTGCCCCGCTTCGAGCTGGACAACACCGATGCCGCCGGGCGGCTCAAGGTCAATCCGCTGGCCGACTGGTCGAGCGACCAGATCGACAGCTATTTCGCCGCCACCGGCCTGCCGCCCCACCCGCTGGTGGCCCAGGGTTATCCCTCGATCGGCTGTTCGCCCTGCACCAGCAAGGTCGCCCCGGGCGAAGACCCACGCTCGGGCCGCTGGAAGGGCTGGGACAAGACCGAATGCGGCATCCACGTCGATGGCGCCGCCAGCGAGCTGCCGCCGGGTTACGATCCGGCGTTCTGAGCCAGGACCCGCCGTTGCCCCTGTCCGGCGGCGAGCCATGCGGCGGCATCCTCGGCCCCGGCTTCGCTGTCATGGCCGGCATCGGGCACCACCACGAAACGCCAGCGAAACGGGGCATCGAGGCTGGCGGCGCGATCTTCCATGGCTTCGAAATAGGTGATCCCGCGCGCAACCCGATTGCGCCCCTGGGCCTCGGCCCCGCGCGAGCGGCGCAGTTGCTCGTCCCGGACCCGGTCCTGCGAGCCGACCTGGACGGCCACATCCAGCGCCATGATACGCCGCAATTGCGCCTCAGAAACCGCCGTGCCACCCAACCCATAGGGCCAGTCGATCTCGGCATCGGGCAGCGTGTACCAGCCGGCCATCGAGATCACGGCCCGCTCCACCGGTGCTTCGGGATGGAAATAGAGGAACCGGTGGACGAACTGGGCGCCCGCGGAATGGCCGAACAGCCGATAGCCTTGTCCCTTGATGCCATACCGCAGGCTGACCGCCGCGAAGATCGGCTCGATTGCATTGAAGGCCGAACCCCTGGGCACAGTACCGTCACGGACACTGCCCTGGCCATAGCTGAAGGCCCCGGGAAAGTGGCGGTCATCGAAATGCGGGACAACGATCAGGAAACCGTGCCGATCGGCCAGCGGCTCCCACGTATCGAGGGTATAGCCGAGATTGCGATTGATCCCGTGCAGCACGAACACCACCGGCATTCCCGGCTTCCATTGCGACGGCCGATAAGTGGCAACGTCAATCGGTGGGCCGCCCCATGACGACACACGCAGCAAATCTTCCCTTGCATTGTGCGGTTCGAATTTGGTGGAACAGGCGGCAAGCAGGCCGACCGCAAGAATGCAGGCCAGCAATCGGCGCAACAGCCCGATCAGGAGGTTTGATTGAACAGGGCTGCGACGCCGATCCATGGCAATACCGTCAAGTCGCTGATCGCGGCACTGTCAATCGCTTCCTTGCTGTTGCCCGCAGGTTGCGGTCAGCCCCAGCCCCAGCCATTTGCCGATGGCACCAAGGTCATGCTCGGCGGCGACACGCATTTCGGCGAGAATTACGATCGGACGCAGACCGGCGAAACCCGGCCCGATGCACCCGACGATGCGCTGCGCTATGGCGCAAGCCTGGCGGCGTTAAAGCCCTATGTCGCACAAAGCGACTTTGCCCTGGTCAACCTTGAAACCCCGATGAGCCCGGAACTGTCCGACGGAATCAGGGACAAGGACTATGTCCACTGGAGCGTCCCCGCCAAGGCCGTTCCGGCATTGGTCGATACCGGGATCGACGCGGTTGGCCTGGGCAACAATCACTCGCTCGACCAGGGCGAATCCGGCTTGCGCAAGTCGCTGGTCGCACTGCGCGATGCAGGCATTCGTGTGTTTGGAGCCAACACCAGTCAGGCTACGGCGCAGTTGCCGTTGATCCAGGCGGTCAAGCGGCCCGGCGGTGGCACGGTTACCCTGGCCGTGTTCGGCATGCTCGAGGAGCGGCCGGCCTATCGCGACAAGTACGGCTTTTACGCAGGACCGGGCAAGGCAGGCGTGGCTCCGTTCGACATTGCAGCATTCCGGAGCCAGGTGGAGCAACTGCACCAGCGCCACAAGGACCTGTATGTGGTGGCTTTCCCCCATTGGGGCGAAAACTACGCCTGGGCGAATGACGGCCAGGTAGAGCTTGGCCGCCAGCTGATCGATGCCGGCGCCGATATCGTGATCGGCCAGCACGCCCACACCCTGCAGGAGATCGAACGCTATCACGGGCGCTGGATCCTGTATGGAATCGGCAATTTCGCCTTTCTCGCACCCGGCCGCTACCAGCGCTTCGGCAAAGTCCAGCCGTTCAGTCTGGTTGTGCGCTTGGCGTTCGGATCGGACCCGGCGGCCCCGCCGGCGATCAGGCTCTATCCGATCTTCTCGGACAACCGGATCACCGGCTATCGCCCCCGCCCGGCCGGTGAGGCCGAGGCCAATACCGTGCTGTCGGCGATCCAGTCACGCAAACGCTCGATCGGGTTTGCCGGCCGGGTCGTGAAGGACGATCCGCTTGGCCCGGCAATCGAACTGATGCGCAGGCGCTGGGGCGGGCTCTAGTGCACCAGACTGGGACACTTTTGCCCTGCCATGTGCCAAGTTGTCCGAAATCAACGCAAATTTTATACAGCTAGGCTCTGATCCACGTTATACGGTAAACAATCGTAAACCATAATAACGAGTCGCACGGCAGTCTTTGAACAGGGGGCTGGGCCGTCGCGGAACCCGGACAGAGAGGCATTGCCTGGCTGTCCGGAAGATGCCGGTTCTCCCTGATGGAGTTGGCATGGACCTCGTTGTTGAACCCTATCCCGAACTGGATGACAGCCAGCCAATCGAGCCCGAAGCCGATTGCGCGGCTTCGGGCCAGCCAGATCCTCCGCGGCGGGCACGCAAGCCGATTTCACGCAAGCTTTCGGTCGTGCCGATCGATCTTGCCACGCTGACCCGCGCCAAGCGGGGCTTTTCCACGCGGCGGGTTGATCTGGCTACGGTCTTCACCCTGGTCAGCGGGCCCATCCGCCCGCGGACCGGAGATCTGGTCCTCGCCACGGTGGAGCGGCTTCATTTCCAGCGCCGCATCGAGCTGCCTAACGGTCGCAAGGCTACCCTCAACCCTGGCGACACCATCATCGTCGCCTATGGCGACCGCTATGCGACCGATCAGTTCGAAGCCGAAGTGCCGCTTGACCTGGGCCGGACCAACCTGGTCGCCACCGGCGGGGTCGCGGCAAAGATGCTGTCCCGCTCTGCCGGGATCCGTCCGGCAACCGAGATCACCCCGCTGGGCTTGCTGGCCGATCGCCAGGGCAAGCCGATCAACCTCAGCCAGTTCGCCCTGCCCCATCGCGAAGCACCGCAAACCCGGCCCCCGGTTTTTGCGGTGCTCGGCACTTCGATGAATTCGGGCAAGACCACCACCAACCAGGCGCTGGCGACCGGTCTCAGCAAGGCCGGTTACCGGGTCGGAACGGCCAAGGTGACCGGAACCGGCTCGGGCGGCGATTTCTGGGCGATGGTCGATGCCGGGGCATCCGAAGTCGTCGACTTCACCGATGCCGGCTATTCCGCCACCTACAAGGTGCCGCTGCAAGAGCTGGAAACGATCATGGTCGATCTGGTCGCACATCTGGCAGAGCGCGACTGCGATGTGATCCTGGTCGAGGTGGCTGACGGCATCCTGCAGGAACAGAACGTCGATTTCATCGCCTCGCCGGTCTTCACCGGCCTGGTCGACGGGATCTTCTTCGCCGCAGGAGAAGCGATGGGGGCTACCTTCGGGCTGGAGCGACTTCAGGCAATGGGCCTGCCGGTGGTCGGCCTGTCGGGCAAACTGACGGCATCGGAACTGCTGATCCGCGAGGCCGAGCGCGCGAACTCGATCCCGGTCTATCGCAAGGATGAACTGTCCGATCCCGTGCGGGTCCAGGCGATCCTTTCGATCGCCCCGTCCGCTCACCAGGTCGCCCAAATCGCATCGCAGTCCGAATTGCAAACCAGTGCCATCCCGTTGACCCAACCGGCCAGTTCGATCGAACGGATGATGCAGGTCAGAAAGATCGCCTGATGGAGCGGATCACGCTCAGATACCGGGATCTGGTAAACCGCAGCGATGCCGCGGCGATCATCACGATCGGGCTGTGCAATGCCCTGACCCTGGTGTTGCTGGTGCTGCTGGTTCGCGAGGCGCTGCAGGAAATCAGCGAATTCACCACCGGCGATGTCAACCTGGTGCCGCTGTTCGCGATGCTGGTGGCGACCACCCTGGTCCAGTCGGTGCTCAAGATTTACGAATTCTCGCTGCCGGAACGGATCAGCTTCCGGATCGTCCATCAGCTGCGCCAGCGGCTTCACGCGCATATGGCAGGCATGGCTCCGCGCCAGATCCAGCACCGCTCGCGCGGGAGCCTGATCCTGCGGCTGTCCGGCGATCTGACGATGCTGCGGACCTGGATCAGCCGCGGCATGGGGCGCGGCATCATCGCCTTGTTTTCGACCATCGCCTGCGTTGCCGTGCTGAGCATGATCAGTTGGCGGATCGCGCTAGCCTGCACCAGCTGCATGATCGCCGGCACGCTGGGCTCGATGCTGCTGGGACGGCGCCTGCAGAAGCTGACCGGGCGGGTCCGCCGGCGCCGGTCGTTGCTGACCAGCAACATCGACGAGCAGGTCAACGCGCTGGCCGTGGTGCAGATTTTCGGGCGGAGCGGAGGCGAGGCGAACCGCCTGGCCCGGCAAAGCGCCTGGATGACCAAGGCGCTGGTCGACGAGGCCAGGCTGCGCGGCCTGCTGCGCGGGCTTTCGACCGCCACCGGCTGGATCGCGCTGGTCCTGGCCCTGGGGATCGGGGCGATCGACGTGATGGACGGCGCGGTGGACCTGGGCGCCGTCCTCGCGGCGATCATCGTGGTGCGGCAGATGCAGGGCTACTTCAGGACCATGGGGCTGGCCCACGACTATTGGCGCCGGGCCGAAATCTCGCGGCGCAAGATCGAGGATTTCCTCAACAGTTCGTCGCGCAAACTGGCCGATCCGCTCAAGGCCCAATTCGTCCAGAACCGCGCCGCGATCGCGTTTGAGCACCTGTCGGTCGACGGCGCGCTGAGCGATATCTCGGCCATTGCCCCCGCCGGGCAGCATATCGCCATCGTCGGCCACTCCGGCGCCGGGAAATCGACCCTGCTGCAAACCGTGGCACAGCTGGTCACGCCTACATCGGGCGGAGTGCGGATCGGCAACCAGCAGTTGGGCGATTGCCAGATCGCCAGCATCGTTCGCAAGGTTGGCATGGTCAGTCCGGACCTGCCGTTGATGCGCGGAACGATCCGCCGCAACCTGACCTACCGGCGGCCCAACGCGACTGCCGAGGAAATCGACGCGCTGATCGATCGCTGCAACCTGCGCCAGCTGATCGAGGCATTCCCCGAGGGGCTGGACTATTGGGTTACCGAAGGCGGCGCCAACCTTTCGGTCGGGGCGCGGCAGTGCATCGCGCTGTGCCGGGCGTTGCTTGGCAATCCCCCGATCCTGCTGCTTGACGAGGCGATCTCGCCGCTCGATGCGGAGTACCGACAGACTTTCCGCAACCTGATTGCCCGCCATGCCGGGACGATCCTTTCGGTAACCCACGATCCGGCGGAGATCGGGATGGCCGACCAGGTCTGGACCCTCAACCAGGGCAAGCTGGTCTCGGTCGAAAATTCCAGCGAATACCTGGCCCGACAAGCCCGGACCGGCAATGCCGCGCAGCGCCTGACGCTGGTGGGTTGAGATCGATCCGGATGAGCAAGCCGCCTTCCGGCCTTGGCTATCAGCTGGCGGTTCCGCCGCAGATCCGTCACCGGCACCTGCTGGTGCTGGTTCACGGCATTTCGAGCCGCCCCGCCACGCTGCTCAAGCATTTCGGCAAGATCGCCCGGCGGAACGGGATCGTCCTGCTGGCACCCGACTTCTCGGGCGAGGCCTTTCGCGGTTACCAGCGCCTCGGCGCCGGAACCCGCCGCGACGGCGCCGCCGAAATGCTGACCCAGACCGCGCGCCACACCGCAAGGAGCCTCGGGCTCGATGCCGAACGCTTCGATCTGGCAGGCTATTCCGGCGGTGCACAGTTCGCCCATCGCTATGCCATGACCAGGCCGGGAAGCGTCCGGAGCCTGACGCTGGGCGCAGCCGGCTGGTACAGCGAGGCGAGCCTCGACCTGCCCTTTCCGCAAGGACTGGGGGGCCGCGCCGGGGCCGAGGCACTGCGCGCCTTCCTGGCCCTGCCGATCCACCTCGCGGTGGGGTCGGACGATCGCCAGAGCGATGCCAGTTTGCGCCGCAGTCCCGAACTCGATGCCCGCCAGGGCTGCAACCGCCTGGAGCGCGCCCGGTTCTGGGCCGATCACCTGTGCCGGACCGCCGCCGAGCAGGGGATCGAAGCCCGGATCCGGTTGAGCGAGATGCCATCGGCCGGCCACAGCCTGGCCGAAGCGGTTGCGCTCGGGCGGTTTGACCGGCTGCTGGCCGAAACCGTCCTCCATTTCGCGGCAGAACCGGCCGGGCCTGCCCCGGTATTGCACAGGGTTGCCGGATGATGGCAACGCCGATCCGGACCACGGAATTATTGTTACAGGGAGCCAGAGAATGACCAGCCGCCGCCTAGCCACTACCATCGCCGTTGCCTGCCTGGCCCTGCCCGGTGCGGCAATGGCTGCCCCGGGCGATGATGATCGCGGCTACCTCGATCTGTTCGCTGCCGGTGTCACCGCCTCGGGTCAGGCAGCCGACGGCAGCGAAGATGCCGACAAGTCCGGGGGCGTGTTCGGCGCCGCGCTCAGCTATGACATCGAGACCGGCGACAGCCTGATCGGCTTCGATCTGGCCAGCACCTATTATGCCTATTCCGACGCCGGGCGCGAAGATCGCTGGAGCAACCGCGTGGCCGGCAGCTATGGCCACAGGATCGGCGAAACCGTGCGGATTTCGGCCATTGCCGATTTCACCAGCCATGCCTCGACCCTGGAAAGCAGCAAGGCTGACCAGACCCAGCTGCGCGGCCGGCTGATCATCGAGCCCGGCCCGCACCGCTTCCGCCTGACCGGTGGCTGGCGCTGGCGCGACTATCAGGACCGCCCGGGCGAATCCGGCGACGGTCCGGTGGTCGGTGCCGATTACCGCTATCGCCTGGGCAAGGGCCATTTCATCATGATCGAGGGGCAGTACGAAAAGATCGACGCAACCCTTGCCAGCCGCAGCTACCGGCGCACCACGGCCGGCGCGAGCTACCGCGTCAATCTGGCCGAGCCGCTCAGCGCCAGCGCCGGGATCACCTATCGCGACTGGTCCTATCCGGGCCGCGCGGTGGGTCCCGATACGCAGCATGACCACAGCTGGTCGCCGGAACTGGGCCTGTCATGGGAATTCGCCCGCGATTGGTATGCGGAACTCGAAGGGACGGTGATCTGGCGCGAATCCAACAACCCGGCCTATGACGAAACCGTGAAGCGGGCGATGTTCACCTTGCGCAAGCGCTTCCGGCTTTGATCGGATCATCAGCCCAGCAGATCTTCGAAGAACAGGCTCACCAGGCCGGCCTGGCTTGAAACCCCGGCCTTGGCATAAACCTGGCTGAGCTGGGCCCGGACCGTGCCCTGCGCCGCGCCGCGCAGGGTTGCAATCTCTGCCGCGTCGCAACCCTTGAGCGCGAACAGGGCGACATCGCTTTCGGCCGCGGTCAGGCCCCAGTCGCGGAACCGGGCCGCAACATGTTCGGCAAGGGCTCCGCGCGCAACGGCCAGGGCCTGTTCGCGCCGCCGCGCCTCGGCCAGCAGCATCCGCATGTGCCAGGCTCCCAGGAAGACCCCGGCCAGCAGGGCAAAGGCGATCAGCCCTTCGATCACGATGTGCAGCGATATTCCGTCCGCGGCGATATCGCCCAGCGCATCGGCGACAAAGAACACCGCCGCCACCGCCTGCACCACGACGACAACCGCGACCAGCAAGGTCTGCCGGTCGCGGCGTCTGGCCAGATCCGTCAGGCGTACCCGCATCGCCACTCCGTCAATCCCGGCGGTTGCCACCCGGGATCATTGCTCCCACGATCTCGCGCCCTGAGCGGCGGGTTTCGAACACCACCCCCGCCAGATGCAGCGCGATCAGGACATAGAGCAAGTTGACCGCGATTTCGTGCATTTCTTCGAACAGTTCCTCGCCTTCCTCATCCTCGCCCGCTTCGCCGCCTTCATCGGCGCGGGCCGGGGCGATCACCAGTCGGCCAAGCGCGGCGGGAACGCGCGCGGCGGCCTCCTCATGCTCTTCTTCGCCCTCGTCCGATTCGCTGCCTTCGCCCTTCACGGCCGAGGGATCGGCCGGCGGCGGGCCCGACATGGCGATGCCGCTGGCCGAGATGACCAACAGGCAGGCCCAGATCGCATAGGCCATCAGCGCGCCGAGCGGATTGTGCGAGCGGTGCCGCGTCACTTCGCCGCGCCCGATCTCGCCGAGATGCTCGATCGCTCGGCCAGGGCTGGGCGGAAAGGCCGAAAAGCGCGCCTCGCTCGGCCCGATCAGGCCCCACAGCAGCCGCAGGGCCAGCAAGCCGGCCAGGCCATAGCCGACCCAGATGTGCCAGCCGGAACCCTCTTCCGTGAAAATGGCATTGCCGATCACTGCGGCAACCACGCCCCAGTGGGTCAGCTTGACGATCGGATCCCAGCGCCGCGGCGCCGCAACTTGTTCTTCCATGGCGAATGCTCCTGAGTGGTCAGGACGCAAGGATGCGCATCCCCACAACCGATGCGCCAGACACAGGCGTTTAGACGGAATGCAATAAGCAGCTGCGTAGAGCCAGCCGATTGCAGGATCACGACTTGTACAGCCAGTCCTCGCTGAAGCCGGGCCAGGCGAATCCCTTGCTGGCGCAGCTGGATCGGTAGCCTTTCAGCGCCTGCTCAAGCGCGGCCAGATCGCCGGCTTCGGCCGGCGACATCGCCGTGGCCCTGACCGCATCGAGATTGCGGGCGCTCATCCACATCGACTGGCAACCTTCTTCGGTTTCGCCCTGTTCGAACTTGACGATCCCCATGCAGAAATCCGCAGCCCCCCTGGCGGTCGGGTTGGATTTGCGAAACGTCCACAACCTGTCGCACTGCGCGGAAACCCGGGCTGCACCGGCCTGCCGGGCACCGCGATCGGTTGATGCATTCAGTGCCCGGACTTCGCTGGAAAAGCCCGCGACCGCCATGCCGTATTCCGAATTCGAAGGCATCGCGGGGCGACTTGGCGGGTCTTCGCGGGTAACCTGCTGCGACTGTTGCTGCTCGTACCGGGCACAGGCCGCGCGCGGGTTGCTGAAGACCAGGCTGACGAAGCCGCTGTTTCCGTACCACCGGCACGCCTGCTCCCACCGCTGCTGTCCGGCATAGGCATCGGCCATGCAGGCTTTGACCTGGATGTAGAAGGTCGCCACCTTGCCCTTTGGCGGCACCGACGCGCTGACGAAGGCGTCGTAGGCGGCCCGGCATTCGCGCTCTGCCGTCACCCAATCGCGCCGCCCCAGCGCGGCCAAGCCGTTCTGGCCATGGTCAACCCCGCTGCGCATCAGCGCGATTTCGGCTTCCGTGTAGTCATAGCCTTCGAAGCTGTAGCGCTCTGACCCGGCAACAGCCGCGGTCGGGACCAGCACTGGTCCGCAGAGCATTGCCGTAACCGCAAGGCATGTCAGCCAGCCGGAAACAGTTGTCTTCATGGCTCGATCGGATCCCCGGCAAATTCGCGTCAAGGCAAGGCCCCCTAGTTGACCCCCAACGATTTCAGCGCGGCCTTGGCCGGAGCGAAATCCGGATCATGCTTCAACGCCTGCTGGAAATAGCCGATGGCCCGGGTCCGGCTGGCAGGAACGCCATCGCCATTTTCGTGGATCGCACCGAGCATGTAGCACGCGCCGGCATCTCCGGCATCGCAGCCCAGGGTGAAAAAACTCAATGCGCGGGTCATGTCCCTGGGCACACCATCGCCGCGGAGGTAAGTCTGGGCGCGCATGTAGCACCCGCCCGGGTCGCCCTTGCCATTCGCACAGGCTTGCTCGAACAGCTGGCCCGCCCTGACCTTGTCGACCGGAACGCCATCCCCGCGGACATAGCGGGTCCCCAGGTTGCTGCAGCCCATCGGCGCGCCGCCCTTGCAGGCTTGTTCGTAAAACCCGACGGCGCGGGTCTGGTTCTTCGGCACCCCGTTGCCTTCGCCATAGAGCGCACCAAGTTCGTTGCAGCCCATGGCCGAACCGGCATCACAGGCCTTTTCCTGCAGTTCGGCGGCGCGGACATAGTTTCGCGCCACGCCCTGGCCGTTCGAATGCATGGCCCCCCAATTGTAGCAGGCGTCGGGCACACCGGCGTCGCAGGCCTGGCCAAACAGCTGCCCGGCGCGGGCATAGTCCTTTGCCACGCCGCGGCCCTCGAGATAGCGCAGCCCAAGGTTGAAGCAGCCGGCCATGTCCTTGCCGTCACAACCCTGCTTGAACAGCTTCACCCCGGCGGCATCGTCCTTCGCAACGCCAAGCCCTTTCGAATAGGCCACCCCAAGGTTGCTGCACGACCGGACATAGCCCGCAGTGCAGGCCTTCTGGTATAGCTGCGCCGCTCGGGCATGGTCCTGCGGCGTTCCCTGGCCGTTCGAGGTCAGCACGGCCTGGTTGTGACAGGCCTCCATGTTGCCCGCCTTGCAGGCGGCCGCGAATTGGCGAACGGCTTCAGCATGATCCTTGCGCTGCAGCGCGGCATGCCCGGCCTTGAGCGATCCTGGCGCAGCTGCGGCCGCCGCAACCGGGGCCTTTTTCTTGGCGGGGCTGCCCGGCTGTGCCAAGGCTGCCGCACCGACGAACAACAATGCGATCGCAATCCATCCACGCATCAGGTCTCTCCCATTCGGCCTGCTTTCTCTATCGAGTGGACCGAATAGGCAGCTGAAAATGAATGGCATTGTTGAATCGCGACAGTGGCTCAGAGCCAGTGGTTGTCGCGATACCACTGGGCGGTCGCCTTCAATCCTTCGCGGGTCTGGATCTGTGGCTGCCACAGGTCTGGCGGGGGCAAGGCGCCCTGGCTGACCACCCAGTCGGGATGGCTCATGTAACCGGCCCGGTCGAGCGTCAGCTTGGCCCGGGTGCGGCGCACGAAGCGGTCGGCGCGGGCAGCGCGTTCGAGCGAGGCGCGGCTGAGATGCACAACCCAGGGGCGCCGGCCCATCGCCCAGCCGATCGCGCGGGCGAATTCGTAGTGACCCCAGCCGCCCGGACGGCCATCGTCGGGCTCAAAAGTCATGTGGCTGACCGCTTCCCCGCCCGGAACCAGTGCCAGCAGCAGCCGGCACAGATCATTGACGTGGATGTAGCTGGCCCGCCCATCGCGTTGCGGCATCGGCATCAGGCCCCAGCGGGCCATCCGGAACATGTCGAAAATTTCGGTATCGCGCGGTCCGTAGATTCCCGGCGGGCGCACGATCGTCCAGTCGAGCCCGGAGGCACGGACCAGCTTTTCCGCCCGCGCCTTGCTGGCGCCATAGGCCGAAAGCTCCGGCTCGCGCGCCGAAAGCGAGGACACGTGGACCAGCCGCTGGACACCCTCGGCCAGGCAGGCCTCGATCAGGTTGAGCGTGCCGGTGACGTTGCCAGCCTCGAACCCGGCGGCATCGGGGGCGTTGACCACGCCGGCAACATGGATCGCCGCTTCCGCGCCGCGCACCAGCCGGCGCAAAGCGTCCTTGTCGGCGAGGTCGCCGCGGATCCATT
Organism: uncultured Novosphingobium sp.; assembly: GCA_964573075.1. Classification (GTDB taxonomy): domain Bacteria; phylum Pseudomonadota; class Alphaproteobacteria; order Sphingomonadales; family Sphingomonadaceae; genus Novosphingobium. The sequence continues at coordinate 22,325 of CAZNII010000023.1, forward strand.
CGACTCCCTCGTGCGGCTGCTGCGCACGGCGGGCCAGCGCCTTGACCGGCGCCCCGTCCGCTCCCGCAAGGTCGAGCAAGGCCTGGCCGACAAAACCGGTCGCGCCGGTCACGGCAATCGTCACAGCACCACCATCTGGTCGCGGTGGACCACCGCCGAACGCGGCGCATAGCCCAGGATCGCGGCATGCTCGCCCGATTGTCGGCCCATCAGCCGGGCGCATTCCACGGCGTCGTATTCGGCCAGACCGTGGGCCAGCACCGCGCCGTCCTCACCCTGCACCGCCACAGCATCGCCGCGCTGAAACTCGCCTTCGACCCGCACCACCCCGGCGGCAAGCAGGCTGGAGCCCTTGCCCAGCGCCCGCGCCGCACCGGCGTCGATCACCAGCGCCCCTTTCAGGCGCAGCCGCCCGCCCAGCCAGGCCTTGCGCCCGGCGTCCTTGCGGCGCGGCAGGAACAGCGTGCCCACGCCCTGTTCGCAGGCCCGCGCGATCGGCGCATCGTGCAGGCCCGAGGCGATCGCCAGAGCAATCCCGGCGCGCTCGGCGATTTCGGCGGCCTGCAGCTTGCTGGTCATCCCGCCCGAACCCATGCCCGACGAGCTGCCCCCGGTGGCCATGGCATGAATCTCGGCCGTCACCCCGCGCACTTCGGGGAGCAGCTTCGCACCCGGCTCGGCCGGGTTGCGATCGTAGAGGCCATCGACGTCCGACAGCAGCAGCACCGCGCTGGCCTGCGCCGCCTGGGCCACGCGGGCGGCCAGCCGGTCATTGTCGCCAAAGCGGATTTCCTGGGTCGCGACGCTGTCATTCTCGTTGATCACCGGCACGGCCCCCGCATCGAGCAGTCGGGTCAGCGTGGCGGTGGCGTTGAGGTAGCGACGGCGGTCCTCCAGATCCTCCAACGTCAGCAGCAGCTGCGCGGCGGTGATTTCGTGCGCGGCCAGGAGATCGGCCCACAGGCCCGAGAGCGCGATCTGGCCCACCGCGGCCGCGGCCTGGGCATCGGCCAGGCTGCCGCGCCCGCCCTTGTCCAGCCCCAGCTTTGCTGCGCCCAGCGCAATCGCGCCCGAGGAGACGACGATCACTTCCTGCCCGCGTGCCCTGGCCGCGGCAATCTCTGCCACCAGCCCTTCGAGCCAGGCCCGCCGCACCCCGTCTTTCCCGACCAGCAGCGACGAGCCGACCTTCACCACCAGCCGGGGGCAGGCAGCCTTGTCAGCCAGGTCGGAAAGGCGGGCGATCTTCATGGCCCAAGCCGATTAGGCAAAAGCGCGGCGGATGCAACCTCTCGCGCTCAAACTGGCGACCAGGGCTTGGCCTCGCCCTCTTCCTGCTCGCCATCGGGGCGTTCGGTGACGGTTGCGGCGGGAAGGTATCCAAGCACCGCGTCGAGCAGCGCATCCATGCCCTTTCCGGTCGCGCCGGAGATCGGATAGATCTTCTTCGCGCCCGCCGCCTTCAGTTCCTTGATGAACATGTTGACCAGCTCGCGATCGACCGTGTCGATCTTGTTGAGCGCGATCAGGCGGGGCTTTTCGTCGAGGCCGTTGCCATAGGCTTCGAGCTCGTCCTCGATGATTTCCAGCGCTTCGGCCGGGTCGGTGCCGTTGATGTCGATCAGGTGGATCAGCACCCGGCAGCGTTCGATATGGCCCAGGAACCGGTCGCCGATCCCGGCGCCATCGGCCGCCCCGGCGATCAGGCCGGGAATGTCGGCCAGCACGAATTCGCGGTTCTTGTGCCGCACCACGCCCAGCTGCGGAACCAGCGTGGTGAAGGCATAGTCGCCGACCTTGGCCTTGGTATTGGTGATCTGGTTGATGAAGGTGCTCTTGCCGGCATTGGGCAGGCCGACCAGCCCGACATCGGCCAGCAGCTTGAGCCGCAGCCAGACGTACATCTCCTCGCCCATCTCGCCCGGCTGGTGCTGGCGCGGGGCGCGGTTGGTGCTGGTCTTGTAGCTGGCGTTGCCGCGTCCGCCGAGCCCGCCGCGCAGGAAGGTGACCCGCTGCCCGGCCTCGGTCAGGTCGAGCAGCACGGTTTCGCGGTCCTCGTCCGAGATCACTTGCGTTCCCACCGGGACCTTGATCACCAGATCCTTGCCGGCCGCGCCGTGGCGGTCCTTGCCCGATCCGTGGACTCCGCGCGGGGCCTTGAAGTGCTGGGCATAGCGGAAGTCGATCAGGGTATTGAGCCCGGGAACGGCTTCGAAAATGATATCGCCGCCCTTGCCGCCGTTGCCGCCATCGGGCCCGCCGTACTCGATATACTTCTCGCGCCGGAACGACACCGCCCCGGGGCCGCCCTGCCCCGAGCGGATATAGATCTTGGCCTGGTCGAGAAAATGCATGGGATGGGGCTAACGTAGCGCGTGGGCTTCGACAAGCTCAGCCCGAGCGGGAGTGGGTAACGACGCAACTGCGGGTTGGTTGAGAATTGGCTCAGGATGAGCCGAAAATGGCGGATTTCGAGAACCGGAGCGGAGCGGCCTGCTGACCGTGAGCACCGGAAGCGCAGAAAGCTGCCGTTTGCAGGCCATCATGGGCCAATTATCAGCCTACCCGCCTGGTGGAGCCGAGGGGGATCGAACCCCTGACCTCGTCATTGCGAACGACGCGCTCTCCCAGCTGAGCTACGGCCCCGTTCCAGTGCGAGTAGCAGGCGGCGATCCGCCCGCTAGCGAGGCGCCCCCTTAGCGAAAGCGATCCCCGCTTGGAAGCGCTAATTTCGCGCGCGGCGGCGGCGGTCAGCCGCCACTGTTCTGGGGTGTGGCCAGAACCCGCGAACCCGGCACCGCGTCCTTGCCCCACTTGGCTTCCCAGGCGGCCATATCGGCCCGCCACTGATCGTAGCGCTTGAAGAAATCGTCATAGACGATCTCGATGCTTGGCAGGGCAGTTGCGGCGAAGGCGGTGAGGTTTGCCGATTTGACGGTCTTGGCATCCTTGCTCATCGCCAGGGCGGCGTTGCAGAATGCCGGCATCACCGGCGGAATGGCGAAGTGATTGTACACCTCGGTCATGAACTTTTCGCGCTGTTTGACGAAGCCCGCGCCATATTTCGCGCGCCATTCGGCATCGACCTTGGCATTGGTCGCCCGCAGCACCTTGGCATGGGTCTTGAGGAAGGCGCGGTAATTGACCAGGATTTCCTTGTGCTGGGGATCCAGGCAGTTGAGCGCGGCGACGTTATAGGCCGAGCGAAGGTTCCACAGCGTCTGCGCGGGTGAGATCCCCCGGTTGACGCTGATCCGGACGCCATCGGGACCCAGCCCGGGATAGGTCAGGGTCGGCGCAGCCCATTCGGGCGGAACCGGCTTCCACGCGACATAGACATAGGCCGGGGGCGGCGGTGGCGGAGGAGGCGGCGGTGCCTTCTTGGTCTTCGCATCGGTTTCGCACGCGACAAGCGCTGCCGCAGCGACGCAAACCACTGCGACCTGGCGAATAATCACTGACATGTTTGAATCACTCCAACCCACTCAAAGCCTTGCCGGTTCTGCCCGGCCTCGGCTTAATGCCCGATGACGCGAATGCCTAAAGCCACTGCCCCAGAATGCAAGTGCCCGGCGCGCCAGTGGCACGCCGGGCATGATAATCCGTTGCCGGCTTGCGTTCAGCGGCGATCGCCGAGGAACCGCAGCAGGTAGAGGAACATGTTGATGAAATCGAGATAGAGGCTGAGCGCGCCCATGACCACGGCCTTGCCGGCCAGCTCGGTCCCGGCGACATAGGCATATTCTTCCTTGAGCCGCTGGGTATCCCAGGCGGTCAGCCCGGCGAAGATCAGCACCCCGATCACGCTGAGCGCCCAATAGAGCGCTTCCGACTGCAGGAACAGGTTGATCAGCGAAGCGACGATCAGGCCGATCAGCCCCATCACCATGAAGCTGCCCATCGCCGAAAGGCTGGTCTTGGTGGTCTGGCCATAGAGGCTGAGCCCGGCAAAGGCCGCCGCCGAGGCGAAGAACGCCACCGCGATCGAGCCGCCGGTATAGATCACGAAGACAGTCGACAGCGAAAGGCCCATCACCGTGCAGAAGGCCCAGAACAGCACCTGCAGCGTCGAGGTCTGCATCTTGTTGAGGCCAAAGCTCATCGCCAGGATGAAACCGAGCGGCGCCAGCTGGATGATCCAGCCGAGCGGGGTTCCCATCAACTGCAGCGCCATGCCGGAATTGGCGAACAGCATGGCGACAATGCCCGAAAGCAGCACGCCCGAGGCCATGTAATTGTAGATCGAAAGCATGTGGCTCCGCAGGCCCTCGTCATAGGTGCCGGCGCCCAGCACCTCGCCGTTGAGAACCGGGCCGTTGCCGAAGGGCGACTGCGTGGTCCGCGGATCGTTCCAATCAGACATGACAAACTCCTTTGCCGCCCCGGATTGGGGGCGATGCAGCGAATATCGGGGCAATGGGTTAAGGTTTCAAGCAAAACCGGATTGCGGCTTGTCGCAATTTGTATCGCCGGTTCAACCGCGCGCTGCCGCCGCAAGTTCCGCCCCGCGATCGCGCGCGGCGCGCAGGGTCGCCGCGATCAGCCGGGCGAACGCGGCTTCGTTGTCCAGTACGGCCAGGCCCGCAGCGGTGGTCCCGCCCGGGCTGGTGACCCGCCGGGCCAGTTCGGCCGGATCCTCGGGCGAAGAAGCGGCAAGCATCGCTGCCCCTTCGACCATGGCCCGGGCCAGCCGGTCGGCCTGGGCGGGATCGAGTCCCAGCTCCGTCCCGCCCGCGGCGAGCGCGGCGATGAAGCGATAGACGAAGGCCGGGCCAGACCCGGCCAGTGCGGTGACCGCATCGAGCTGATCCTCGCTCTCGAGCCATTCGGCGGTGCCCAGCGGCGCGAGCAGCGCGGCAACCGCATCGCGCCCAGCCTGGTCCAGCCCGCGCGCGAACAAGCCCATGGGCGACTTGCCGATCGCCGCCGCCAGGTTGGGCATGACCCGGACCAGCGCGGCTGCACCGGGGAACCGCGCGGCGAGGCTGTCGAGCTCGGCCCCAGCCAGGATCGACAGCAGCACCGCGCCATGCGTTACACCGCCCAAAGTCGGCGCCACCGCGTCCAGCATCTGCGGCTTGATCCCCAGCAGCACGATCTCAAAGCGCTCATCCGGAACCTCGCGCAGCAGGCGGACCCCGGCCGGCACTTCGGTCAGAACCGGATCGACCACGGTGAACCGCTCCGGATCGAGGCCGCCGGCCAGCCAGCCGGCCAGCATCGCCCCGCCCATGTTGCCGCAGCCGCAGATCAGAATTTTCACGCAGTGCCTCCAATCCCCCCTTCCCCCGATGGGGAGGGAGATGGGCTCAAGCCTCGCCGGCAGCGTCGACCAGCGAACTGGCGAGAGCCTCGGCCGGGGTCTTGTCGCCCCACAACACGAACTGGAATGCCGGATAGAACCGGTCGCATTCCTCGACCGCCGCCTCGACCGCCACCTGGGCCTGGGCCAGGCTCAGCAGCCCCTCATCGCCCAGCAACAGGCCGTGGCGATAGAGCAGGACATTGCCGCTCGACCACAGGTCGAAATGGCCGACCCACAGCTGTTCGTTGACCAGCGCGAGCAGTTCGAACACCGCGAGCCGCTTGTCATCCGGCACGCGGATGTCCGGCAGGCACAGCAGTTGGAGCACGTGATCCTCGCGCCGCCACACCCCGCGCAGGGTATAGCTGGCCCAGGATCCCTTGATCTCGCCCGAAATCTCGTCCTCGGCCACGAATTCGCAGGGCCAGCCGCGAGCCTCGAACAGCGAGGCGAGCATGTCGACCGGGGCAGCGTCCTCGTCGCGCTCGTAATGGCTGTCGCCTTGTATCATCGCCGGCTGGATGCAGCGGCAAGGGGGTGCTGGACAATCCGGCGCCCGCGCTGCCCTGCGCAAAACTCGACAAGACTGTTTACAAGGTGTGGAAAAGGAGTGGACGGCGCTACTTCCCGCCACCCAGCGGCTCGACCACCTGGCCGGCCGGGCTGGTCCAGACGAATGCCCCCGTCGCTCCGGCCTTTTTCAGCTGGGCGAGGAAGGCATTGGCCTCCTTGGCGGTCGCGAACGGCCCGGCGAGCAACCGGCTGGACTGGCCCCAGGCGGTGATATTGGGGCGCAATCCCTTGAACAGCGCCGGGTTTTCCTTCGCCAGCTTGCGCCAGTCAAAGCCCAGCGCGGCCTTGTCGCGCCCGGTCGCGACCTGCACCCAGATCCGGCTGGGATGGCTTGGCGCGGCGGGCTTGGCGTCCTTGTCCTTGCCGGGTTCCTTGCCTTTGGCGGCCTGGTCCTTGCCGGCTTCGCTGGCCGGGCGGATCCGCCGCACATCGACCGCGCCGGATTGAACCTCGGCCTCGCGGCTGGGCGGTGCAAAATCGGCGAAGGCTTCGTCGAGGCTGGCCGGCTTTGGCTTGCTCGCTGCCGGAGCAGGAGCCGACGGCGGCGACGCGGAAGGCTGCGCCGGCGCCGCGGAAGAAGGCGAGCTCTTGCCCAGGTCAAATCCGGCGACGGTCCTGGCCCCCGGCTGATCAAGCGTGGTGAAGCCGGGTCCGGACTGGCTTGCCGCAGGCGAGGGAGCCGGGGCCGGAGCCGGGGCTGGCGCCGGGACGGGAGCGGGCGGAGGTGGTGGCGGCGGCGGCGGCGGCGGTGGCGGGGGCGCCGGAACCGGCTTTGGCGGCGCTGCCGCGGCCAGCTTGACCGGGGTGGTGGTGGTTTCGCGGCCGACCTGCACTTCGGGCGGAGGCACCGGCGCGGGTGTCGGCGCGGCCGCGACCGCCGGTTTGCCCTTGCTGCCCCGGGCCGGCTTGCCCTTGCCCCTTTCGCTCGCTGCTGGCGGCGGCGGCGGGGTTACCGCAGCCACCTGGACCCGCGAGCGCGAGTAATAGGCCAGCCGGGGATCGTCGTGACCGATTTCGGCCGCGCGCGGGAACCGGCCCAGGTTGGCCGCAGCGGCCTGTTGCGCCGCAGTCAGGCGCGGCATGTACCGCAGATAGGCGGTGATCGCGGTCGCCATCTCGGGAGGCATGGTCTGCCGGGCGATCGCCTCGGCCTCGTCGGTCTGGCCGATGATCGCCAGCCCGAAGGCGCGGGTCCGCCAGGCCGCCTTGTCCTGCCTTTGCAGCAGCGGGGCCAGCGTCAGGTCCATCCCCTTGCGATCGCGCGAAATCGCCTGGCTGACCGCCAGCCGGCGCAACGTTTCATCGGACGGCTCGGCCGCGAGCGATTGGCGGTAGTAGACCTGCGCGGTCTGGTTATCGCCGACCAGATCGAATGCCAGGCCACGATCAGCCAGCCGCGCGGGTTCGATCGGACCGGCCTTCTCTGCCTCGTCAAACAGTTCGATCGCGGTGAACGGGTCCTCAGCCAGGACATGGGCTCCGGCCAGACCGGCCTTGATCCGGGCATTTGCGGGCTGGAGTTGCAACGCGCGCTGATAGAACCCGATCGCCGCCTGGGCATCGCCCAGCTCGAGCGAGGCCTTGCCCGCTTCGGCCAGCGCATCGACATCCTGCGGGCTCTTGGCCAGCCGGTTAAGCGCATCATTGAGCCGCATCCCGGCCGACTTCTGCGGCACGGCCTGAACCACCGGCACGCTGACCTGCGGGGCCGGCGCGGACTGGGCCAACGCCAATCCGGGCAAGCCCAGCCCGAGAACCGAGGCGGAGCACAACTTGATCAGGCGGACGGCAGATTCGGACATCGAGGCAGGCGTTAACCTTTTCGCGCGCACGGGCAAGCGGGATCGCACCGCCAGGCGATGCAATCCCCAAGCTTAACCCCGGCGGAACGGGGCGACAGACTTACTGGTTGTTCTGGCGCCCGAGGAACCGCGGGATCGAGATCGAGGGACCATCATCGTCTTCCTCGTCCTCGTCATCATCCGAACGTCCCCCGCGTGAGAGATTCGCCATCCGTTCGAACAGCGTAGCCCCGCCACCGACCCGTGGTGCGCGCGGTGCGCCTCCGCCGGCAGGAGCCGCCGGTGCGGGAGCCTCGTCGCCGCCCTGATCGGCGCTACCGGCCGGAGCATCGACCGTGTCGTCGCTGCCCGCCACCAGCCCGCGGCGACGGCCCGGGAAGGCCCCGCCGGATGCGACCGGGGCATCTTCTTCGACCAGACGGGTGGCATCGAGCAGCAACTCGTCGCCACTGTCTTCACCTTCGCCTTCGTCAGCCTCAAGCTCGAGCTCAAGCGGCTCGTCGTCGGCGGCGGCTGGCGCTTCGTCCGGCGGAGACAGCTCGGGCAGGTCCCAATCGTCGTCGGCTGGCGCCGCGGAAGCTTCCGGTTCGGGCTCGGGCTCGGGTTCCGGAGCGGTGGCAACCGGTTCGGGCGCGGGGTCGCGTTCGAACAGCGGCTCGGCCGCGGCCGGCGCGGCCATTGCCGGACGGGCCGGCCCGCGCGATGCGCCCAGATTGAACGGGCGGCTGGCTTCCTCGGCCTGGGCGGCGCTCTGCTCGATCCCGGTGGCAACCACCGAAACGCGGATCTTGCCGTCGAGCTCGGGATTGAAGGCGCTGCCCCAGATGATGTTGGCGTTGGGATCGACCAGCT
>CAZNII010000024.1:0-23118 GCA_964573075.1 uncultured Novosphingobium sp.
TGATGCTGCTGGCGGTGCTGGCGTTTCACAGCTTCGTCGCCAAGCCGTTCTACATCCCCTCGATCTCAATGATGCCCAACCTGCTGGTCGGTGACCGGCTGGTGGTTTCCAAGTTCCCCTATGGCTGGAACTGGGCCTCGGCCAGCTTCCATGTGCTGCCGCGCGGCACCTGGCGGGTGCTGCCCGGCACACCCGACTATGGCGACATCGTGATCGTCGTGCCGCGCAACCGCACCGACGATCTGATCAAGCGGGTGGTTGCCCTGCCCGGCGACCGGATCGCGGTGGTGGGCGGCCAGATCGTGCTCAACGGCAAGCCTGTCCCGCAGGAAGTGGAAACCCGCCTGCAGATCCCAGCCGATCCGCAGCTGATGTGCAACGATCGGCCCGGCGGGCCCTATTATTGTTACGACGAATTTGTCGGCAGCATCGTGACGACGCCTTCGGGCCGCAAGGTGCTGGACCTGCCGACCCTGCGCGAAACCATGCCCAACGGGGCCAGCTATCTGATCATCAAGGACGGGATCGACTACCGGGTCGACAACATGGCCGAGCTGACCGTGCCAGCAGGCCACGTGTTCCTGATGGGCGACAACCGCAACCATTCGGCCGACAGCCGGGTGGCAATCAAGGACGATGGTCTTGGCGGCCCGGTGCCGCTGTCCGATGTTGGCGGACGCGCCGAATTCGTCACCTTCTCGCTCGACGGCAGCCAGACCTGGAACCCGCTGTCGTTCTGGAATGCCTTGCGTTCCGGCCGATCCTGGACCAGCCTTCGGCCCGTTCACCTGACCAAGGACAAGTGATGGCAAAGAGCCCGGCAAAGACCGCCCGTCCCGCCAGGCCCGCAACCGAACCGGCGCCCTCGCCGGTACGGCAGGCCGGCCCGACCGACATCGCCGACCCGGTGCTGCGGACCGAGGCCAAGAAGGCCGCGGTGTGGATCGGGATGGCGGCGCTGCTGGGGCTGGCGATCTATCTGGCCGAACCGCTGCTGGTGATCTTCGGCGGCATGGTCTTTGCCGCAATGATCGACGGCGGCGCGCGGCTGCTCGGCCGGATCTTGCCGATCGGGCGCGGCTGGCGGGTTACGCTGGTGCTGTTGCTGACCCTGGCCTTCCTGATCTGGGTGGCAATGTTCGCCGGCACCCAGATCGCCGCCGAAGCCGCGCAGCTGCCCGGCACGGTCCAGACCCAGGCGATGCGCCTGCTCGCCTGGCTCAAGACCCAGGGGGTCCATTTCGATACCCAGTCGGTCGAAGGGCTGGTCGACAAGGTGGTTGGCGGTGTCAGCCAGATCACCAGCGCGCTGGGCGGAGTGATCGGCGGGTTCACGACCGCATTCCTGATCGCGGTGATGGCGATCTATTTTGCGGCCGAGCCACAACTCTACCGGCGCGGCTTCGCCTGGCTGCTGCCAGCCAGTGAGCGCGAGCATTTCGAAGGCACGGCCCGGATCATGGGCCGCACCCTGCGCCGGCTGCTGGCCGGGCGGCTGCTGGGCATGATGGTCGAGGGGATCAGCACCTGGATCCTGCTGGCGATCTATGGCGTGCCGATGGCCGGGCTGCTCGGCCTGCTGACCGGGCTGCTCGCCTTCCTCCCCAATATCGGTGCGCCGATGTCTGGCGCGCTGATGATCCTGGTCGGTTTTTCCGGCGGGGTCGACATGGGGATCTACTGCATCATCGTCTATGTCGTGGTGCAGACGGTGGACGGCAACATCATCGTGCCGATGGTGGCCAAGCACACCGCCGATCTGGCCCCGGCGCTGGTGCTGGGAGCGCAGCTGATCATGGGGGCGCTGTTCGGGCTGCTTGGCCTGATCCTCGCCGATCCGCTGGTGGCGATGATCAAGGTCGCGCTCGAGCGCCAGTCCGAACGCAACGAAAGCGCCTGAACCTTGGCGCGCAAATTTCTGTATTTCATTGCTTTCTGCGTCGTGCTGGCGATTGCCGGCGCTTTCGCTCTGGCATTGTTTCCCGAGCAGCTGACCCGCGCCAGCTTCACCCCGGCAGGCGCCTTCGAGGCCCAGCCGTCGCTCCAGGCCAATGCCTATGCCGATGAAGCGATGTGGTACGCCCGGCCGGGAATGAAAGGGACCAATCCGGTCCAGTGGCTGCCCGACAACATCCAGCCAGACAGCGTTCCGGTCGATGCCGCGGTGTTCTTCGTCCATCCCACCAGCTATCTCAAGAAGGCGCACTGGAACGCCCCGCTGGACGACAAGGACGCCAACCGGATCGGCACCATGGTGGTGCGCGCCAATGCCAGCGTGTTCAATCGGTCCGCCGATGTCTGGGTGCCGCGCTACCGTCAGGCAACCTTCGGGGCCTTCGTCACCTCCGCCCCCGAAGCGCGCCAGGCCCACGACCTGGCCTATGCCGATGTCGCCCAGGCCTTTGACGCCTTTATCGCCGCGCAGCCGGCCGATCGCCCGATCGTGCTGGCCGGGCACAGCCAGGGTTCTTTCATCGTCAAGCGCCTGCTGAAGGAAAAGGTCGCCGGTACCCCGCTGGCCAAGCGGGTGGCCGCGGCCTACGTGATCGGCTGGATCGTCGATATCGACCGCGATCTGCCGGCGATGGGCCTGCCGGCCTGCGCTGCGCCAGATCAGGCGGGCTGCGTGATCAGCTACCTGTCCTTCGCCGATGATGCCGACACCGCGATGATGCGCGATGCCTATGAACGCTTCGCCGGGGCCGGCGATGCGGTGGCAAAGCCGCATTACCTGTGTTCGAATCCGCTCACCGGCGGAATTGGCGGTAGCGCGCCCGCAGACAGGAATCCCGCCACGCTGGTCCCCGATCTCAAGTTCGAAAGCGGAACCCTGAAGCAAGGCATCGCCGGGGCAACCTGCGCTGCCGATGGCACCTTGCGGATCGGTTCGGGGCCAGACCTGGGCCCGCTGGTACTGCCTGGCGGCAATTATCACGTCTATGACTATGCGCTGTTCTGGGCGGTCCTGCGCAAGGACTTCGCGACGCGGGTGGAAGCGTGGCACCGGGCGCACTGATTACCACCAGCGCGATCGACTTTCGCGAAGCCCTGCCGCTCGGCGGAGCGCTGCTCGGGCTCGATCTCGGCACCCAGACGATCGGCACGGCATTCTGCGATGCCGGCTGGCGTTTTGCCTCACCGGGCAAGACCCTGAAGCGCGGCAAGTTCGGGGCCGACCGCGAGGCGCTGGCCGGGCTGGTCCGCGAACGCTCGATCAAGGGGATCGTGCTCGGCCTGCCGCTCAACATGGATGGCAGCGAAGGTCCGCGCAGCCAGTCGAGCCGGGCCTATGCCCGCAATCTTGCCGCCGCGCTGAGCCTGCCGGTGCTGCTGTGGGATGAACGCTGGTCCACCGCCAGTGCCGAGCGCGAGCTGATCGGCCAGGACATGAGCCGCGCCAAACGCGCCACGCGGATCGATTCGGCCGCCGCAGCAGTAATCCTCCAGGCTGCGATCGACGCGCTGGCGGGTGGCTTCGGCTGAGCGCCTAGCCGACCTGTTCCGCCCGCCGCGTACGGGCCTCCATCGCCACCAGCCGGCTCCCCGCCCCTTCTGCCTGTCGCCACAAGGCATCGCGCGCGGCCGGGTCTGCCTCGCGCGATGCCAGCGCATCCCAGGCAGCCAGCCGCAGCCGGTCGCTGGGGTGATTGCGGGCAAAGCGGTGCGCAAGGTCCAACGATTCCTGCCCGCCCAGCCCCACGGCGATCCGCAGGAACGCCTCGCTCGGTCCGGGGGTGATGATCGCGCCGATCTCGCCGCGTTCGACATCGAAGCGATACTGGTCGAGCCAACCCTGGGCACCGGTGGTGTGCATGATGTTGAGCGAGACCGAGAGCGAATCCGCCGGCAGCTGCGAATGCACGTCGACATGCGCGCGGTAAAGCATCAGCTTGCCCTGCTCGAGCCGCGATCGCTCGACGAAGCGCAACGATGGCACCGCTTCGCCACGATAGCCGACCACCTCTTCATAATCGAACTCGTAGTAATCGCTCCAATAGCCGGGGCCGAAATAGCCCAGGGTCAGGAAATTGAAATTGTGGTCATGCGGCAGCCCCCAGACGAAGGCATCCCCGCCGCTGGCGCGGACCATGTGATCGTCCAGCGAGGGCCAGATGTTGGCACGCATGAAGAAATGCCCATTGGGCGGCGCAATCATCACCACCTGCGGGCCATAGGCATTGTCGAGCGCCTCCTCGCGGTGGCGCTGGGCCAGCTCGCGGATCAGGATATCGCCAAGGAAATCGCGATCGTTGCCCAGCCGGCGCAGCCACAGCGCGGCATGGTTGAGGCTCTCTTCCTCGTCAGGGTCAAAGCCCCGGGCGGTCAGGGCATCGACACATTCGGCCAGCGAGGCCCTGGCGGTATCGGCCAGTTCGATCACGCGGGGCATGGCTGTACTCCCGAAAGTTGAGGATAGGTTTCAAGCAACTGCGCCCGCAGCGCCCCGGCCGGACCGGCCAGCGGATCGAGCGGCCGCGCCGCGATCCGGGACAGGGTGGCGAACCCGACCGCACTGTCGAGCCCGAGACACTCGCGCAGCGCCTCCCAGCGCAGCGACTGTGCGGCCTCTTCTTCGGCGATCGCGGCGAGCAGCGGCGCGGCATCGGCCCGGCCCATCCGGCCGAGCAGGGCGGCGGCCAGTTCCAGCCGGCTTTCGCGCGGAGTGCCCGCAGCCTGATGAACCAGCCGACCATCGGCCAGCAGATGTTCGCGGGTAACAGCACCCGTGCCCTGCCGGCGCTGAAGCTTTAGCGTGACCAGTGTACCGGAGACATCGCGCAGCAACTGGGCTTCTTGCGAGCCGAAGCGGTGCCGGACCGGGCCCGGTACCAGCGTCACATCTTCGAATTGCAGTTCGGCGCGGTCGGGCAGATCCGAGGCGATCCGCACCCGCACCGCCGTTCCGCTGCCGGCAAGTACTCGCTCATGGGTTTCGGTGGGGGCGAAGCTGGCCGAAACCGGAAACGGCTTGCGCGCCAGTCCGGCCCCATCGACCGCCTGCAACGCAAGCACCGCGGTGCCGTGCCTGGTCACGGCGAGCGAGGCCATGGTCTCGTCGCAGGAATAGCGCAGCGGAACCTGGCCAAGCGGGCTGGCCGCCAGCTCGGCGACAAAGGCCTGGACCAGGCCCGCCACGAAGCTTTGGGCACTGCTGTCGTCGGGAGCGAACAGCGTGCTCAGCAGCGGCAGATCCTCGATCCGCGCGCCGGCCGCGAACTGTGCTATCTCCTCCTCCACCTGCCGGCCGGGGCCAAATTCGCGCCAGCGGTTCAAGACGGTCTGGAATTCGCTCTGCGCTTGGCGCTGCGGGGCATCGTTGCCCCGCAGCGCCCGCAGTTCCGGCCGAATGATCATCCGGAACCTCCCAGATCAGGGGATGAGCACGTCATAGACGTAGGTCATGATCACCAGGACGGAATCATCGGATTCCATCGCGCGGATCGGATTGGCAAGGCTTCCGAATACGCCCGTCAGGGTATCGAGATCGGGCAGCGCGGAAATGTCGATCTTGGGCAGCTTCATGGCATTTCCTCATTTCACCGAACGGACACCATGCCCGCCGGTCGCCGCGCAATGGGCCGCAAACCGGGCCTGCCGTGAAATTAAAAGATTGTAATCCGCCCCCCGCAAAAGCAGAGAACCCGGCATGGAAGAGCCCAAGTCACTGCACGACCTGCCTCCGGAGTTCGTCTTCGATCCGTCCCGCGCCGCGCAGCTGATGACCCGCCATGGTCACGGCGGCTGGCTTGGCCTGAAGTACCATGCCCACGGACCGGGCTGGGTCGAGCTGGCCCTGCCCTGGCGCGAAGAGCTGGCCGGGGTGGCGGAAACCGGCGTGCTTGCATCGGGACCGATCATCAGCCTGATGGACAACGCCACTTCGATGTCGGTCTGGGCCACGGTCGGCCGGTTCGAGCCGCATGCCACGCTGGACTTGCGGGTCGACTACATGCGCGCGGCCCAGCCCGGGAAGACCGTGATCGGGCACGGCGAATGTTACAAGCTGACCCGCACGATCAGCTTCATTCGCGGCATCGCCCACGATGGCGATCCCGAAGATCCGGTCGCCCATGTCACCGGCACCTTCATGGCAACCCACGGAACCTACCTGTGATCGGAAATGGCCTGCCCCCCTATGCCGACGCCCTGGGCATCGACATCGACCATGACGAAGATGGCCAGCCGGTGCTGTTCGTCGATTTCAACGAGCGGGTAATGGGTCGCCCGGGCTTCCTCCATGGCGGGGCGCTGAGCGGGCTGATGGAAATGGCCGCGATCGCCGCCTTGCGGGCCGAACTCGATCGGCGCGGGGAACGGATGAAACTCAAGCCGGTCAACGTGCAGGTGGAATTCATGCGCGGCGGGATCGAGCAGCGCACCTTTGCGATGGGCCAAGTGACCCGGGCCGGTCGCCGGGTGGCGCTGGTCAATGCCGAAGCCTGGCAGGACGACCGCAAGAAGCCGATCGCGCTGGCGCAGATGAAGATCCTGCTCAGCCCCGCCGAATGATCACGGTGAGCCCCGGACTTCGGTCAGGCGCAACGCCTTCACCCAGTTCCTGCCGCGCCGCATCGGCTCGCGCCCGGGCGAGGATGACCCCCGCCACGCCAGGTTCGTAGGCAACCAGATCTGCCGCGCCTAGCAAGCGGGCCTGACGCAGGGTCAGGTCGTCGGGATCGTTGCTGGCAAGCGTAAACTCGAACAGCCCGCCAGCGTCTGTGGCACCATTGGCAAGCCACTCGCTCACGTCCTGATCGCCATGCTCGGCAAGCGGATCAAGCGGCCCGCCTTCGGCCGTCGCCCGGTCAAGCGCGCGGCGGCGTTCGGCCGGATCGGGCCAGCGGCGGCGCATTTGCGCACGCGCCGCTTGCAGCGCGTCTGCGAGAACCCCAAGCGATTGCGGCAGCAGCGCCTCGAGCCGCAACCGCAGCGCCTTGGCTAGCCCGGCAGAGGCCCCGCCGGTGCCGACCGCGACCAGCACCGGCCCGCGTTCCAGCACGCTCGGAACAGTGAAGTCACACAGTTCGGGGCGATCGGTTACGTTGAGCAAGAGCCCACGCGCGCGCAGGCTCTCGGCAGCCGCCTCGGGATCGTCAAGGGCGATGAAAGCCAGCCGCGCTTCGCCGTCACCTTCGCCAACGATCGTGGCGCCGGCACGTTCCAGCAAGCGGCGCTTGGCCGCCCCCGCCTCGCCCTCGCCAAGCAGGATCACCTTCTGTCCGGCGAGGCGGTGGAAAAGCGGGAGCGAATGCATCGCGCTCAGTCCAGGAAGTCCGGAACCCGTTCGGCGGCGGTGATTGCCTCGGGCAGGATCCGGTCGGCCACGACCGCCCACTTGTCACCATCGACCATCACCTCGGCGACGAACCCGCGGCTGTTGTAGGAACTGGCCATGGTCGCGCCATAGGCCCCGGCTGTGCGAAACACTGCCAGATCGCCCGCCGCCAGGGCGTCGATCTCGCGGTTCATGGCAAAGGTATCGCCGGTTTCGCAGATCGGGCCGACGATGTGCGCGGTCATCTTGTCGCCACTGGGTTCAACCGCGTCGAAATCGTGCCAGGCGCCATACATGGCCGGGCGGGCAAGGTCGTTCATGGCTGCATCGACCACCACGAAAGGCACCTGATTGGAACTGCGCTTGACCCGCACTACCCTCGTCAGCAGCACCCCGGCATTGCCGCAGATCACCCGGCCAGGCTCGAACATCAGTGTGACATCCCAGTCCGCGGTGACCCGCGCCACCATTGCCGCATATTCCTCGGGCGTGGGGAACACGTCGCCGGCCTTGTAGGGCACGCCAAGCCCGCCGCCGAGGTCGACATGGGTAACGCTCTGCCCGGCGGCGCGCAGGTCGGCGACCAGTTCGCCGACCTTGGCGAAAGCTTCCTCGAACGGCTCGAGGCTGTTGAGCTGGCTGCCGATATGGACCGCCACGCCGCGCATTTCGATCCCCGGCAGCGCGGCAAGATTGGCATAGATTTCGACCCCCCGGTCGATCGGGACGCCGAACTTGTTCTCGGCCTTGCCGGTGGAGATCTTGGCATGGGTGCGGGCATCAACATCGGGATTGACCCGCAGCGCGCAGCGCGCGGTCAGCCCGCGTTCCGCGGCCAATGTCGCCAGCTCGATCCCCTCTTCCTCGCTTTCGAGGTTGAACTGGCCGATTCCCGCTTCAAGCCCTGCGATCATTTCGTGATGCTGCTTGCCTACGCCTGAGAAGACAATGTCCTCGGCCGGGATCCCGGCAGCAAGCGCCCGGGCCATTTCGCCGCCCGAAACGACATCGGCGCCCAGCCCTTCGCGGCGCATCACCCGCAGCACGGCCAGGTTGGGATTGGCCTTGATCGCGAAAGCGATGTGGGCCCGCGGCAGGATCGAGAGGGCATCGCGGAACACCTGGGCATGGCGTTCCAGCGTGGCGCGGGAATAGACGTAAACCGGGGTGCCGACGGCTTCGGCAATGGCGGTCAGCGGCAGGTCCTCGGCGTGCAGGATGCCGTTCTTGTAAGCGAAATGGTCCATGGGAAATTACTCGTCGTCGGAAGGTGGCAGGTCGAACGGGTCTTGGAGGCGCTCCTCCGACCGTTTTCGCAGTTCGACGCTGCGTTCCGGCGCAGCCTGGGGCGTGGGCTTGAGCAAATCCTCTGCGGTTTCAAGACCTTCGCGGCCATAACGGGCCACCGGCAGGCTTTGGCCGGCCTTGGGCTTGAGCGGCGCGGTGGCGCCGCACCCGGCCAGGGCGAGCATCAGCAGGCAAGGGGCAAGCCGGCGCATCAGGGTCACTCCAGGCCGAGCGCCACGCGCGCTTCGGCCACGCGGGCCCTTACCTGATCCGGCGCGGTTCCGCCATAGCTGGCGCGCGCGGCGACCGAGGCTTCGACCGAAAGCGCGTCATAGACCCGATCATCAATCCGCGGATCGATTGCCCTGAGTTCGGAAAGTGGCAGACGATCGAGCGGCAACCCCTTGTTTTCCGCCAGTTTTACCGCAGCACCGGTAATGTGGTGAGCCTCCCTGAAGGGGATCCCGGCCTGCCGCACCAGCCAGTCGGCGAGGTCGGTGGCAGTGGCATAGCCCAGCTCGGCGGCGGCGCGCATCCGTTCGGTCCGGAAGGTTGCGCCTTCGACCATTCCGGTCATCGCCGCGAGGCACAGGGTCAGCAACCCGGCGGCTTCGAACACCGGCGGCTTGTCGTCCTGCATGTCCTTTGAATAGGCCAACGGCAGGCCCTTCATGGTCACCATAAGCGCGGTCAAGGCGCCGACAATGCGCCCCGCATGGCCCCTGACCAGCTCGGCCGCGTCGGGGTTCTTCTTCTGCGGCATGATCGAGCTGCCGGTCGACAGGCTGTCCGGCAAGGTCACGAAGCCGAACGGCTGGCTGGCCCAGATGATGAACTCTTCCGCCAAGCGCGAGAGGTGCAGCGCGGTCTGCGCCGCGGCCATCAGGTAGTCGAGCGCGAAATCGCGATCCGAGACCGAATCGAGGCTGTTGCGGGTCGGCCCGGCAAAGCCCAGTGCGCTGGCGGTCGCCTGGCGGTCGATCGGAAAGCCGGTACCGGCCAGCGCGGCGGCGCCCAGCGGCGACTGGTTGAGCCGCGCCCGGGCATCGGCGAAGCGCGAGCGATCCCGCGCCGCCATTTCGTAATAGGCCATCAGGTGGTGGCCGAGCGTAACTGGCTGGGCGGTTTGCAGGTGAGTGAAGCCGGGCATGATGCTGGCGGCATGCTCGTCCGCCCGGGTGACCAGCGCCACCTGCAGCGCCTTGAGGCCCGCATCGGCCTGATCCATCGCATCGCGCACCCACAGCCGGAAGTCGGTTGCCACCTGATCGTTGCGGCTGCGCGCGGTGTGGAGCCGCCCGGCGGCCGGGCCGATCAGTTCAGCCAGCCGGCTTTCGGTGGTCATGTGGATGTCTTCGAGGTCCCAGTTTTCGGGCACCCCGTTCGCTTCATATTCGGCGGCAACCTGGTCCAGCCCTGCGGATATCAGGGCGGCGTCTTCGGCCGAGACGATCCCCTGCGCGCCCAGCATCGCGACATGGGCCTTGCTCGCGGCCACGTCCTGGCGCCACAGCGCCTTGTCGAACGGGATCGAGGCATTTATCTCGCGCATGATCGCGGCGGGTCCTTCGGCGAACCGCCCGCCCCACATGCTGTTGGAGCCACCCGTGCTGTCTTCCCGCTTGCTCAACGCCCTGATCCTTGGCTGTGCCGTGCTTGCTGCCGGGTGCGATAGGCAAAGCGGGGATGCCGCGCAACCGCAAGCATCATCGGCCACTGCCCAGCCCGCCCCCGCCGCGGCCGGAACGATCGACCGTTCGCGCAAGGGCAGCGCCATGCCGGACTTCGTGCTGACCGACCCGGCGGGCAAGGAGCTGAAGCTGGCATCGCTCAAGGGCCAGCCGGTGCTGGTCAACCTGTGGGCGACCTGGTGCGCGCCCTGCGTGGCCGAACTGCCCGCGCTCGACAAGCTGGCCGCCGCCGAGCAGGGCAAGCTCAAGGTGCTGACGGTCAACCAGGATTCGGGCCAGCCGGAAAAGGCCGGGCAGTTCCTGAAGGAACGCGGCGTAACCCGGCTGGAACCCTGGCTCGATCCCAAGGGCGATCTGGCTTTCCACTATGAAGCCCCCAGCCTGCCAATGACCGTGCTTTACGATGCCCAGGGCCGCGAAGTCTGGCGGATCGCCGGCCCCCGCGAATGGGGCGACGAAGAGAGCGGAAAGCTGATCGCCGAGGCGTTCTAACGCGGCGCCATCCGGATCGCGCCGTCAAGCCGGATGCACTGGGCATTGAAATAGGAATTGCGCACCAGTTCCAGCGCAAGGCTGCCGAATTCCTCGGGCTTGCCGAGCCGCTTGGGGAACGGGACCGAGGCGGCCAGGCTGTCCAGCACTTGCGGCTTGGCACCCAGCATCAGCGGCGTGGCGAAAATCCCGGGCATGATCGAGTTGACCCGGATGCCGATGTCGGAAAGATCGCGCGCCATCGGCAGGACCAGCCCATTGACCCCGGCCTTGGCCGAACCATAGATCACCTGGCCGATCTGCCCGTCCTGCGCGGCGACCGAGGCGGTCAGCGTGATGCAGCCGCGCTCGCCATCCTCAAGCGGCTCAAGGGTGGCCATCCCTTCGGCCGAAAGCGAGGCGAGGCGGTAGGACGCGACGAGGATGCCGTTGACGCCATAGATGTAGTCTTCGGTCGAAAGCCGCTTCAGTTTGCCGGCCTCCTTGTCATAGGCCAGCGTCTTGCCGCGCCGGCTGGTCATTGCGCAGTGGACCAGGATCCGCTCCTGCCCGTGCGCGGCGCGGGCCTTGGCAAAGCCGGCGATCACCGATTCCTCGGACGTGATGTCGACCTTGCAGAACAGCCCGCCGATCGCGCTCGCCACCGCTTCGCCCGCCTCTTCGTTGACGTCGAATATCGCCACCTTGATTCCGGCGGCGGCAAAGGCTTCTGCAGTGGCCCTGCCCAGGCCCGAGGCGCCCCCGGTGACGACGGCGGCGGTGGTGTTGTCGATCTTCATGCGCGTTTCCTCCTGCGGCAAATGCGATCGGCCTTAACCGCTTGATTAAATCGAAGCGGGCGAGCGGGCAAGCGGGGGAAAGGAAGTTCCTGGTGGGCGGTAACGGGCTCGAACCGCTGACCCTCTCGGTGTAAACGAGATGCTCTACCAACTGAGCTAACCGCCCCATTCCGGGAGCCGCGCTTTTAGCCGCCCGCGCCCGCGCGTCAATCCGGCTAGTTGATGGTGGCGCGATAGGTTACCGCAAAGCTGGTCGCCAGCGGCAGGCTCGGCCGGACGATGGTGACCGTCCCGGCCGAATAGCTTGCCCCGATCGGATCGGATTCGTCGCTGCCGGCGGTGTTGTCGTCTTCGGCAGTCGCGGCGCTAGCGCAATCGGCGCCGCTGGCGATCGATCCGGGGACAAAGGTGAGCGTTGCCGGCAAGCTGTCGGTGGCGGTAACGGTGCCGGCGGCGGCGGTGCCGGTGTTGCCGATGGTGACGCAATAGGTCACCTGCGCGCCTGGAATTGCCTTGAAGTAGGCGCTGTTCACCCCATCGGAATGAACCGTCATCGACTTGGTCACGCCGATTGCGGCGGCATCGACATCGAAACTGCCTTCATCGATATTCCACCAGTTGGCCAGCATCAGAGTGGTGCCCTGGCCATTGCGGTGGACC
Source organism: uncultured Novosphingobium sp. (assembly GCA_964573075.1). Lineage (GTDB taxonomy): Bacteria > Pseudomonadota > Alphaproteobacteria > Sphingomonadales > Sphingomonadaceae > Novosphingobium. The sequence continues at coordinate 12,186 of CAZNII010000024.1, forward strand.
ATTCCGTTCTGCCCCTGGGTGCTGGAGCCGGAATCCCTGGCCAGGACCCGTACTTTCCAGCCGCTGGTGCTGCCGTTCGACAACGGCACGGTATAGGTCGGGTTGGCGCCATCGGACCCGTTATTGGTCCAGATCGCGTCATTCGCTGCGGCATCCCCATGGGTTCCATCATTGAAGAGTTTGATCCCGCTGGCGACGGTGGTGCCGGCAGCATTGATGACTTCGGCCGTGACAGGATTGGTTGCAGCGGTCGGTTTGGCATCGACTGTCGCGGCAATGGTCAGCAGCTTGCCAGGCGGCTGGGAGAACTGGGGGCTGGTCACTGCCACCCCGAAGCCTTCGGCGCTACCCAGCGTGCCGCTGACCACCGACCATTCGATATCGTCGATCAGATACCAGGTCTTGTCCTGGTTATCCTGGGTGGCGGTGAAAGTGATGGTCACGGTCTGTCCGGCATAGGCAGCCAGGCTTTGGGTCGCGGTAAACCACGGCTCGCTATGGCAGGGAGTGGTCATGCCAAAGCGATGGTTTCCAGCCAGGTCGCAATCGAAGCCATTGTACTGGCGAAAGCCGGGCGACGTGGTCGAAGCTCCGACATTGCCATAGTTCGGCGCTGCAGGAAGCGTTGTGTAATTGCCCGACATTCCGGTGACCACCGTAGTGGTTGTGGCGCCGGTTATCGTTACGGTCAGATAGTCAAACGCTTCTGCATCCCAGCCTTCGGGCTTCCAGCGAAATACGAGATTGCCGGGATTGGTGGCCGGAACGGTGAATGTCCGGCTGAAACTTACGCCCGGCGTACCCACCTCGACCGCAGCCGCAGAACTGCGCCAGCCGATCAGATAGGAATAGGCCCCGGTTTTGGGCGTGCCATTGGTGCTGCGAGGATTGACCCCGTCGGCCGGCGCCTGATCATTGCTGACCGATATCGTTTCACTGGGGCGAACCTGTGCGTCGAAATTGGCACTTGCCTTGACAGGCGCATTCCAGCCGGCGGGTTGCGCGGTGCCGGTCGATCCGCGTTCGAAATTGCCGTTGATCGGGGTTTGCGGATTGGCGCTCTTCAGGCCGTTCTGGGTGACGTCGAAATAGATGTAATAGGTCTGCGCTCCGCCATCCTGGACGATCCAGCGCACTTCGCCCTTGAGGTTGCCCGAACTGTCGGTCGCCCCGGCATAGATCGTGTCGGTGAACTCCTGCGTTGTCGCGATGGTCCCGCCCGGGCGCACCACGCGGATCGAACTGGCATCGAAGGTCCCGGCGATCCCCAACTGGGTCATCAAGGCGGCAAAATCGATATCGACCTTGGCGGTGGAATTGACGCTGGACGCGGCCGGCAGCGTTACCGGAACCCGGTAGTGCCAGTCAGACCCGGAGCCGACCCCGTCCGGATCCCACCAGGCCGGGCTGCGCTGGGTCGCACCGGCGCGCTCCAGCAGCGCCGCGAGCGAGAGCGCGGCCAGCAGGGCCAGGGCAAGGGCGCGAAAGAGGCGCGACATGCCTGGGCGCTAACATGGTTAACGCCAGCACGGCGCTAAAGCCCGGATGCGGGGTTTTCCCTAGACGAGCCGCGCGGCGTTGCCGCCCAGTTCGGCGAAATAGCGGGCCATGGCATCGCTGGCCTTGTCGGTCAGGGTGATGAAGGCGCGGCGCCGGTCGGTCTCGTCCTCGACCCGTTCGAGCAGTCCGGCCTCTGTCATCTGGCCGATCCAGCGCAGCGCGGTAGTGGGCGGAACCCCGCTGGCGATGCACAGGCTGGTGACCGAAACCCGGGCATGCTCGGCCCGCGCCGCGGTCAGGTCGAGCAGCATGTCCCAGGCCGGGTCGGCAAACAGATCGCCATCGAAAAACCGCGCCCGCAACTGGCGCTGGCGGATGATCCGGCGCACCAGCCGCGGATCGGGCAGCGCCGGGCGGGCAGCGCGGACCAGACGTTCGCTGCCGTCGGCCTCGCTTGCCCCGGCAAAGGCCGGACGCGGGCTTTCGAAGCGGAACGCGCTCGCCCCCTCGTCCGCGCCGTCCGCCGGCGGCGACAGCCGGTCAAGCCGGGCAGCGATCTGGCTGACCTGTTCGGTCAGCCGCAGCAGCGCCAGCCGATCCTCGTCCGACAATTCGCGCACGCGCAGGTTCGGTACCCTGGCCAGCACCCGGCCCAGCGCCAGCACCCGCTCTGCCCGACTCGGATCGACCAGGATCTGCGCGCCCGACTGATCGAGACAGCCGAACACATCGTCGAGCGCGCCGACCGTGGTCGAAACCACCAGCTGCGCCCCGGCATGGGCCACCCGCATGTCGAGCCGGGCCAGCGCGGCGAGCGAAGCCGCGTCCACCTGCGGGCAATCGAGCAGCACCACCTCGCCCAGCGGCCGCGCCTCCCCCTCAAGCAGCGCGGCAATTCCCGCGACCTCGCCGATCCGAAATCCCGCCGCCTCGGCATCTTCGCGCATTTGCGCGCGGACGTGCGGCCGATCGGCATAGACCGCCAGCAGCAGCGGCATCGGCGCGCTATCGTTGGCCGCGCGATCATAGACGAAATTTGGCTGGCCCATTAGTTCCGACTCCGTGATTTCCTGAACAGGAGTAGAACAAACAGGGTCTATGTCAAGAATAGATGTTCTTCGCTAGGGCCGTATCTCGATCGGCGTGCCATCGGGTACGGCATCCCACAGCGCCTCGATCTCTTCGTTGGCAAGGGCAATGCAGCCGTCGGTCCAGTCGCCCGGCACGCGCCCGGCGGGGAGTGAATTGGGCTGGCCGTGGATCATGATCAGCCCGCCGGCGCTGCGCCCCTGGCTTTCTGCATAGGCAACATGCTGGGCCTGCGGATAATCGATGTGGAGCGAGAGGTGGAAGGCGCTGTTCGGGTTGCCATAGTCGATCGTGAAGTGCCCTTCGGGCGTCTTCTCGTCGCCTTCGAACTGCTTGGGGCCCAGCGGTTGATCGCCCAGCTGGATGTTGCGGATAGTGTGGACCGAACCGTCAACGCCATAAAGCGTCATGGTCCGCGCGGCTTTTTCGACCAGGATGTGATCGACCTCGGGAAAGGACAGGCGCGGCGCGGGCGCAGGCGCGCCGGCCAGGATCAGTGCGGCAATGGCGGTCGTAACGCGTAGCAGCATCGGCCCGGTCCTGCGGCAGGATTGCAGCGACAATTGTGCCAGAACCCGGCTTTGCCGCAAAGTCGGCAATTTGTCAGTGTGTTGTGCCGGACCGGTGCAGGCCCCGCCCCGTCAATCCACGAACGGATCGCGCACCAGGATGGTGTCCTCGCGTTCCGGGCTGGTCGAAACCAGCGCGACCGGGGTCTCGATCAGTTCCTGGACCCGCTGGATGTACTTGATCGCCTGGGCCGGCAGATCGGCCCAGCTGCGCGCGCCGGCGGTGGTCTGGCCCTTCCAGCCCTCCATTTCCTCGTAAACCGGCTCCACCGCAGCCTGATCGGCGGCGTGGGCGGGGAAATAGTCCATCTCGGCCCCGCGCAGCTTGTAGCCGACGCAGATCTTCACCGTCTCGAAATCGTCGAGCACGTCGAGCTTGGTGAGGGCGATCCCGGTCACCCCGCTGATCGCGCAGCTTTGCCGGGTCAGCACCGCATCGAACCAGCCGCAGCGGCGCTTGCGCCCGGTTACCGTGCCGAACTCGTGGCCGCGTTCGCCCAGCCGCTGGCCGGTTTCATCCTCCAGCTCGGTCGGGAACGGGCCCGAGCCGACGCGGGTGGTATAGGCCTTGACGATCCCCAGCACGAAGCCGGCCTGGCCGGGCCCCAGCCCCGATCCGCTCGCCGCGGTGCCGCTGACCGTGTTGGAGCTGGTGACGAAGGGATAGGTCCCGTGATCGACATCGAGCAGCACGCCTTGCGCGCCCTCAAACAGGATCCGCTTGCCGCGCTTGCGGGCCTCGTTGAGCGTGCGCCACACCGGCTTGGCAAAGGGCAGGATGAAGGCCGCGATATCCCACAGGTCATCGAGCAGGCGCTGGCGGTCGATCGGCTCCTTGCCGAACCCGGCGCGCAGCGCATCGTGGTGGGCGCAGATCCGGTCGAGCTGTGGGCCCAGATCGTCGAGGTGCGCCAGATCGCAGACCCGGATCGAGCGGCGGCCGACCTTGTCCTCATAGGCCGGGCCGATCCCGCGCCGGGTCGTGCCGATCTTGCCGGCGCCGCTGGCATCCTCGCGCAGGGCATCGAGATCGCGGTGGAACGGCAGGATCAGCGGAGCGTTCTCGGCGACCTGGAGGTTCTGCGGATTGACGTCGACCCCCTGCCCCTTGAGCTTGGCGACCTCGTCACGGAAGTGCCAGGGATCGAGCACCACCCCGTTGCCGATCAGGCTGAGCGTGCCGGTGACGATCCCGGAAGGCAGCAGGCTCAGCTTGTAGACGTTCTCGCCGACCACCAGCGTGTGCCCGGCATTGTGCCCGCCCTGGAACCGCACCACGGCGTCCGCACGGCTGGCCAGCCAGTCGACGATCTTGCCCTTGCCCTCATCGCCCCACTGGGCGCCGATCACGGTTACGTTTGCCATGGATAGAGTCCTACCCCTGCCAGGGGGATCCGCAAGCGCCCTTCGACAGGACTCGGCGCGAGGGATGGACCGGTGGGCCAAAGCGGGCCCGCTGTGCGGGCTGGCCCCTAGGGGCTCGAATGGGGCAAAGTCAAGGCGGGCCGGCGACAACCCGCGACAATTTGCGGCTGGAGGTGCAATACTCGGTCAATACCCTGCATGGCACAGGAGCATTGCCATGAAAAAGACCATCGCCCTCACCATCGCCGCTACCGCATTGATCGGCGGCACTCTTGCCGAAGCCCGCCCCGGAGACCGCCTGCGCGAACGCTTTGCCGGACGCCAGAACCGCGAACAGGTCCCCCAGCCGCCGGGCAAGCAGACCCTGTCCTATGGGACCGACCGTTTGCAGGTGCTCGATATCTATCCCGCCCGGGCCGGATCGTCGCAACGCCCGCCGCTGGTCGTGTTCGTCCACGGCGGCGGCTGGAAGCGCGGCAGCAAGGACAACGCCGACGGCACCTGGAAGGCGCCGCACTATACCGGGCTTGGTTACGCCTACGCCTCGATCAACTATCGCCTGGTTCCCGAAGCCACGGTCGAGCAGCAGGCGGCCGATGTCGCCGCAGCCCTGCGCTATCTGATCGACAATGCCGGGCGGCTCGGCTTCGATCCCACCCGGATCGTGCTGATGGGCCACAGTGCGGGTGCGCATCTGGTCTCGTTGGTCGGCACCGACGAGCAGTACCTCAAGGGCGCCGGCCTGTCCTTCGCGGCAATCGACGGAGTGATCCCGATCGACGGTGCCGCCTACGATGTGCCCCGGCAGATCGCCGACGGCGGCAATTTCATGCACGATACCTACCTGCAGGCCTTCGGCGAGGATCCGGCCCGGCAGCGTGCGCTGAGCCCCACGTTCCACGCCCAGGCGCCCAATGCGCCGGCGTTCCTGCTGATCCACGTCATGCGCAAGGATGGCGTGGCGCAGAACAAGGAGCTGGAGGCAGCACTGCGCAAGGGTGGAACCCGGGTCGAACGGCGCGAATTCGAGGGAACCGGGCTCAAGGGCCACGGCGAGATCAACCGCCAGCTCGGCAATCCGGACTATGCCGCAACACCGGTGGTCGATGCCTGGCTGAAACGGGTGTTCGGCGGCTAGATCCGCACCGCCTCCCCGCCTTGCAGCACATGGGTGCAGCCCAGCGCGCCCGGCTCGCAGGCTTCGCAGATCGCCGCCACGGTCCGCCAGCCGATCGCGCGCAGCCGCTCGGCATGGACGGGATCGTGCCCCAGCGGCAGGAACAGCGTATCGCGGCGCTCTTCCTTGCCGGCCAGCAGGTCGATCAGCGCATCCGGATAAAGCGAGAAGCCGATCGCCGGCTCATCCAGACCGAGGATGCGGTAAGAACCGCCCCGCCCCAGCGCGCCCGCAACCCCTTCGGCATAGATCGTGAAGCCGAACCACGACTGGTATTCGAACCCGTGGCGTTCGCTGGGATCGAGCGTCAGCCGGGCCTTGCCGGCCAGCCGCGCCGCCACTTCGCGCAGACCCTTGATCCGCGAGGACAGCGCCCCGCCGGCATCGATCGCGGCCAGCCTCTCGATCGCGGTCTCGAACGGGCCGATCGCGGTCAGCAGCGGCAGATAGGCTTCGCCCCCGGCGGCAACCAGCCCGCCGGCGTCCTTGGCGTCGAGCTCGCGGCGCACCGCCTCGATCCGGTCTTCGGCCAATGGCAAGGCCCCATTGCCGTCAGCTCCGGCCAGTGTGTCGACCAGATCCGGCAGAGTGAAATCGACCGACAGCCCGGTCGCTCCGGCAGCGGTCAGCGCTTCGATCGCCGCCGAGACGATCTCTCCGGCGGCGGCAACGCTGTCGCTGCCGATCAGTTCGGCGCCCAGCTGGAGCCGCTCGCGAGTCGGGTCGAGCCCGTCGCCCTTGATGGTTACGACCTGCCCGGCATAGCACAGCCGCAGCGGACGGGCTCGTGCGGCCAGCGCGGTCGCGGCGATCCGGCCGACCTGAACAGTGATGTCGCTGCGCAGCGCCAGGGTGCGCAGGCTGGCCGGATCGACGAAACGGAACATCCGCCGCGGCTGAACCCCAGCCATCCGGCTGGCCATCGACTTCTCGAATTCGATCGTTGGCGGCTGGACCCGGTCATAGCCGTGCGCATCGAGCACATCGATCACCGCCCGCGTTACCCGCGCGGCAGCAGCAGCGGCGGCGGGAAGGCGGTCTTCGAGGCCTTCGGGGAGCAGATCGCGATCAGAATCCATGGTTCAAGCCCTGAAAGTGGCTTCCCCCTGTCCCCCCTCCAGCAAGCAGGAGGGGTCGGGAGAGGGCCTGTTAGGCACGGTTCCGTGACAAAGCAACAGGCCCTCCCGTGTTTGGAGTCACGTGCCTCCAAGCACCCCCTCCCGCCAGCGGGAGGGGTACGACAGTGCGCCCACTGCGCGGCGCGCCTATCAAAATGCCAGCGCCATGACCCGCTTCACCCCGGGCAGGACCTTGGCCTTGTCGAGCACGTCACGCGCAACCGGACTATCGACGCTGAGCAGCAGGATCGCTTCGCCCCCGGCCTCGCGGCGGCCGAGGTTGAAGGTGCCGATGTTGATAGCGTTTTCACCCAGCAGGGTGCCGATCCGGCCGATGAAGCCGGGCGCGTCCTCGTTGACGATGTACATCATGTGCCCGGCGAGTTCGGCCTCGACCTTGATCCCGAACAGCTCGACCAGGCGCGGTTCGCTGTTGGAGAACAGCGTGCCGGCGACCGAGCGTTCGCCCGCGTCGGTCTTCACCGAAACGCGGATCAGGGTGTGGTAATCGCCTTCCTTGCCGGTCCGCACTTCGCGCACCTCGATCCCGCGCTCCTTGGCCAGGAACGGGGCATTGACCATGTTGACCGTGGCCGACTGGACCCGCAGGAACCCGGCCAGCACAGCGGCAACAATCGGCTTGATGTTGAGCTCGGCCGCCGCGCCTTCGGCATGGATCGAAATCCGCGGGATCGACCCGGTGGTCAGCTGGCCGACCAGGCTGCCAAGCTTTTCCGCCAGCGCCATATAGGGCTTGAGCTTGGGCGCTTCCTCGGCCGAAAGGCTCGGCATGTTGAGCGCATTGGTCACCCCGCCGTTGACGAGGTAGTCGGCCATCTGCTCAGCCACCTGCAGCGCGACGTTGACCTGGGCCTCGTTGGTGCTGGCTCCCAGGTGCGGGGTGCAGATGAAGTTCGGCGTGCCGAACAGCGGCGATTCCTTGGCCGGTTCGGTCTGGAACACGTCGAGCGCGGCGCCCGCGACATGGCCCGAATCCAGAGCCTCTTTCAGTGCCGCCTCGTCGATCAGACCGCCGCGCGCGCAGTTGATGATCCGCACGCCCTTCTTGGTCTTGGCAAGGTTTTCAGCTGACAGGATGTTGCGGGTCTGGTCGGTCAGCGGGGTATGCAGGGTGATGAAATCGGCCCGGGCCAGCAGGCTGTCGAGCTCGGCCTTTTCAACGCCCATTTCCACCGCGCGCTCGGGGGTCAGGAACGGGTCGAAGGCGACCACCTTCATCTTGAGGCCCAGCGCCCGGCTCGCGACAATCGAGCCGATATTGCCCGCGCCGATCAGGCCCAGCGTCTTGCCGGTCACTTCGACCCCCATGAAGTCGTTCTTGGGCCACTTGCCGGCCTGCGTCTGGGCATTGGCTTCGGGAATCTGGCGGGCCAGCGCGAACATCAGGGCGATGGCATGTTCGGCAGTGGTGATCGAATTGCCGAACGGGGTGTTCATGACTACCACGCCCTGCGCCGAGGCGGCGGGAATATCGACATTGTCTACCCCGATCCCGGCCCGGCCGACCACCTTGAGGTTCTTGGCCGCATCCAGAATGTCCTTGGTCACCTTGGTCGAGCTGCGGATCGCCAGGCCATCGTACTGGCCGATGATCGCGGTCAGTTGCTCGGGGTTGAGGCCGGTGATCTCGTCGACCTCGCAGCCGCGCTCACGAAAGATCGCGGCGGCGTTGGGGTCCATCTTGTCGGAAATGAGTACGCGGGGTTTGGTCATATTAGTCTCCATCGGGAGCAGATCATTGCCCCTTCTCGTCACCCCGGACTTGATCCGGGGTCCCGCTTGACTGCGGGCGCCGAAGAGGAGCGGGACCCCGGGTCAAGCCCGGGGTGACGGGTCAGTCAGGCTGTGCGGGCGCTCTCGTAAGCCCAGTCGAGCCAGGGGCCGAGCGCCTCGATATCGGCAGTATCGACCGTCGCGCCGCACCAAATGCGCAGACCCGGCGGGGCATCGCGGTATCCCGCAATGTCGTAGGCCGCGCCTTCCTTTTCGAGCAGGCCGGTCATCGCCTTGATGAAATCGGCATCGGCCCCTGCGACCGAGAGGCAGACCGAGGTCTTCGAGCGGATCCCGCTGTCGATCGCGAGGTGGCTGAGCCAGTCGCGCGCGGCAACGATCTTGTCGAGCGCATGGGCATTGGCATTGGAGCGCGCCATCAGGCCTTTCAGACCGCCGATCGACCTGGCCCATTCGAGCGCGAAGATCGCATCCTCGACCGCCAGCATCGACGGGGTATTGATCGTCTCGCCCTTGAAGATCCCTTCGCTGAGCTTGCCCTTCGAAGTCAGGCGGAACACCTTGGGCAGCGGCCAGGCCGGGGTATACTCCTCCAGCCGCTGAACCGCGCGGGGGCCCAGGATGAGCACGCCGTGGCCGCCCTCGCCGCCCAGCACCTTCTGCCAGCTGAACGTGGCGACATCGATCTTGTCCCACGGAATGTCGTAGGCAAAGACCGCGCTGGTCGCGTCGGCGAAGGTCAGGCCCTCGCGGGTCTCAGGGATCCATTCGCCATCGGGCACGCGCACGCCGCTGGTGGTGCCGTTCCAGGTGAACAGCACGTCGTCGGCGAAATCGACCTGCGACAGATCGGGCAGCTGGCCATAGTCGGCGCGGTGCAGCTTGGGTTCGAGCCGCAGCTGCTTGACCGCGTCGGTGACCCAGCCCTCGCCAAAGCTTTCCCAGGCCAGCATCGACACGCCGCGCGCGCCCAGCATCGTCCACATCGCCATTTCGAAAGCGCCGGTGTCGCTGCCGGGGACGATCCCGATCCGGTGCGTATCGGGCAGCTGCAGCACTTCGCGCATCAGATCGATGCAATAGCCCAGGCGCGACTTGCCGATCTTGGCGCGGTGCGAGCGGCCAAGGCATTCGGTTGCCAGTTTTTCGGGGGAATAGCCCGGCGGCTTGGCGCAGGGACCGGAAGAAAAGAACGGCCGGGCAGGCTTCGCCTGCGGCTTCACAGCATCAGTCATGTAGACTCTCCTTACAGAGAGCACGCGCGGCGTTGGGACCGCGTGGCCCGGAGCCGCTCCTAATGGTGCGTCGCAGCATGTCAAGCGAAACCGGGGGCGGGAGCGATCCTTGCACCGGCGTTAACCATTCCCGGCACGATTCTGTTAACCAAGTCCATGGGAAAGTCCGGACCATGCGTGGAACGGCCCTGCTCCTGCCCATTTTCGCCCTGCTTGGGGCCTGCTCGATGCTGCCCCAGGGCCGCGCGCCCGAGCAGCGCGCGACGGTGCGGCAATCGGCCCAGGTGCTGCCGCCCCGCCCCGAAGTGCGCGCTTGCCTGGCCGATCTGGGTGCGCGCAAGGCGGCCTTTTCGCCGCTGCCGGACAAGTATTACGGGGCCGGCTGCTCGACGCTGGGAACGGTCCAGCTTTCGAAGCTGAAGAGCGATGATTCAACCCTGGCACTGTCCAACCTGGGCCCGGTTTCCTGCCCGCTGGCCGACAGCTTTGCCGGCTGGGCCCGGTTCGGCGCCGACCGCGCTGCGCAGCAGATCCTGGGCAGCCCGATCGTCCGGATCGAGACGATGGGCAGCTACAATTGCCGCAATGTTGCCGGATCGGGCCGCCGCAGCGCCCATGCCACGGCGAATGCGATCGACGTGTCGGGTTTTGTCCTCGCCGACGGGCGGCGGATCACCGTGGCCGGCAACTGGAACGACCAGTCGCCCAAGGTCCGCAAGTTCTTCGCCGCTATCCACGCCAGCGCCTGCAAGCGCTTCGGCACGGTGCTGAGCCCGGCCTACAACGCCGCCCACCGCGACCACCTGCACCTCGAACTGAGCGGACGGGCGTTCTGCCGCTAAAGCTCGCTCACCCGTTGTAAAAACTGTAGTCCGGCAGCGAGTGAAAGGCGTTCTTCAGTGCCTCACTCCAGCCCGCCGAAACCGCCTGGTAATAGGGATCCTGGGCGTCGATCCGGCGCTGGTGGGCGGGTTCGTAGCGGTCATTCTCGATCACCAGCAGGTCGAGTGGCAGGCCGACCGAGAGGTTGGCCTTGATGGTCGAATCGAAGCTGACCATCAGCAGCTTGACCGCATCCTCGAAACTCATGTCGCGGTCATAGCCGCGGATGATGATCGGGCGGCC
>CAZNII010000024.1:23218-30374 GCA_964573075.1 uncultured Novosphingobium sp.
CCGCATCCTCGAAACTCATGTCGCGGTCATAGCCGCGGATGATGATCGGGCGGCCATACTTGGTCTCGCCGATCTGGAAGAAGGGCGTGTCGAAGCTCGCCTCGATGAAATTGCCCTCGGGATAGACCAGGAACAGGCGCGGCTGGCCGCCCTTGATCTGGCCTGCGACGATCATCGATGCGGTGAAGGTGCCCGAAGCCTCCTCGCCGTTCTGGGCATCGCTGGCGGCGATCGTATCGCGCAGCAGCTTGCCGACGATCCCGGCGACCTGGAACATCGTTTCCGCCTCGAGCAGCGAATTGTGCCGCTCGGCGTGAGCCTTGTTGCGCTCCTCGATCTGGCTGATCACGCCTTGCGTGGTGGCGAGATTGCCGGCGGTCATGATCGCGACGATCCGCTCGCCCGGAACCGACCAGCAATGCATCTTGCGGAAGGTGGAAATGTTGTCGACGCCCGAATTGGTGCGGGTGTCGCTCATCAGCACCAGCCCCTTGTCGAGCAGCATTCCGACGCAATAGGTCACTTCAGGGTCCCCTTCCCGGCCCGCCTACTGCTCAACTTGCTGCTGTTCAACCGCCAGCCGCACTTCGAGCAGGCTTTCCCCCGCGCCATACGACATTCCGGTGACCGGCGCGGCCTCGGCATAGTCGCGCCCGGTGGCGACCCGGACATAGCGTTCATCGGGACTGATTCCGTTGGAAATGTCAAAGCCGACCCAGCCCAGGTGATCGACATGCGCTTCGGCCCAGGCATGGCCGGCTTCCTGGTCGATCCGGTCGTCCATCATCAGATAGCCCGAGACATAGCGCGCCGGCACCCCCAGCGCGCGGGCCGCACCGATGAAGATGTGGGCGTGGTCCTGGCACACCCCGGCGCCAAGCAAGGCGGCCTCTTCGCCGCTGGTGTGGACCGAGGTTTCGCCCGGCACATAGGCTACTGCCTCGAGCACCAGGCTGGACAGGCGGTGCAGCATCGGCAGAGTCTCATCGCGCGGCACATCGATGCCCGACATGATTGCCCGGACCTTTGGCCCCGGCCGGGTCAGAGCGGATTGCGAAAGGAACGCCCACAGCGGCATATGGCCGGAATGATGGCCGATCACCCCGTGGTTGTCGGCCGTCGCGACCAGTCCGCGGCACCGCACCTCGACCCGCTCGGCACCCGGCTCGACCGAGATCAGGGTGGTGCGATTGTGGTTGTGATCATCGTATTCGACCTGGCGCACGGCGCCTTCCAGCGTCATTTCCCAGTCGAGCACCTTCTGACCCTGGGTGCACTTGGGGGTCAGCCGCAGGCGTTGCAGTCCGTGCGCGACCGGCCGCTCGAATTCGTAACGGGTGGTGTGCTCGATCCGCAGTCGCATCAGGCGTAGAACCGGTAGTCGCGCTCGATCGCCTGGGCGACCTGCTGGTTGGTGGCGATGAAATCCTGGATGAATTCATGCAGGCCGGCATCGAACACCGCATCGATCGAGGTTTCGTGGAACCGGGTCCCGATCTCGCGGGTCAACTGGTGGGCCTCGGTCTCGGCGCCGTACTGATGAGCGAGGCCGAACAGGTTGGACCGCAGCTTGTCGAGGCAGAAGTGCAGCGAGCGCGGAAAACGGCGATCGAGCACCAGAAACTCCGCGATTCCGCGCGGATCCATCGCCCCGGCGTTGAGCCAGCGATAGGCCCGGTCACCCGAGACCGAGCGCAGCACCGATTCCCACTGCACGTTGTCGAGGCTCGATCCGACCCAGGCAAGCGAGGGCAGCAGCACATAATACTTCACATCGAGAATCCGCGCGGTGCTGTCGCCGCGCTCGATAAATGTTCCCAGCCGGTAAAAATTGTAGGCTTCGTTGCGGAGCATCGTCCCGTCGAAGGCCCCGCGCACCAGCGTTGCCTGGCGGCGGATCGTGCCGAGTATCTGGCCCAACTGCGCCTCGCGCACCGGGCGGGCGAGCGCATCCTTCAGCACCATCCAGGTCTCGTTGACCGCTTCCCACACCTCGCGGGTCAGCGCGGTGCGGACCGAGCGGGCATTGCTGCGCGCAGCCTCGATCATCGCCAGCACCGATCCGGGATTGCCGCGATCGCGCAGCAGGAAGTTCCAGGCCCGCTCGCCGGCATGGTCGCTGCCGTGGGCGGCCTCGAAAGCCAGCGTCTGTCCCATGGTGGTAATGACCGAGCGCCATTCCTCCTGGCTGGTCGCGGCATCACGGGTCAGCGCCATGCGGAACCCCGCCTCGATCAGCCGCGCGGTGTTCTCCGCCCGTTCGAGATAGCGGGCCATCCAGAAGGTGCCGTTGGCGGTCCGGCCTAGCATGAGCGTTCCCCGGGCATCAGTCTTCCAGTACCCAGCTGTCCTTGGTCCCGCCGCCTTGCGAGGAGTTAACCACCAGGCTGCCCTTCTTCAGCGCCACCCGGGTCAGCCCGCCGGGGGTGATTTCGATCCCCTGGGGCGAAACCAGCACGAATGGCCTGAGATCGACATGGCGCGGGGCAAGGCCCGATTTGGCGAAGATCGGCACGGTCGAGAGCGAGAGCGTCGGCTGGGCGATATAGTTCGCCGGCTTGGCCCGCAGCTTGGCGCCAAATTCGGCGATTTCCTTTTTCGATGCTGTCGGGCCGATCAGCATGCCATAGCCGCCCGAGCCGTGAACCTCCTTGACCACCAGATCGGCCAGATTGTCGAGCACATAGGCCAGGCTGTCCTTCTCGCTGCAGCGCCAGGTAGGGACATTCGACAGCAGAGGACGTTCGCCGGTGTAGAATTCGACGATCTCGGGCATGAAGGAATAGATCGCCTTGTCGTCGGCGATCCCGGTGCCGGGCGCGTTGGCAATCGTGATCCCGCCGGCGCGGTAGATGTCCATGATCCCCGGCACGCCCAGCATCGAGGTGGGATTGAAACTGAGCGGATCGAGGAATTCATCGTCGACCCGGCGATAGATCACATCGACCGGCTGATAGCCGCGGGTGGTGCGCATCGCCACCCGCCCATCGACCACGCGCAGGTCGCTGCCCTCGACCAGTTCGGCACCCATCTGATCGGCCAGGAAGGCGTGCTCGAAATAGGCCGAATTGTAGATCCCCGGGGTCAGCACCGCGACGGTCGGCCGCTCCCCGGCGCAGTCCGGAGCGCAGGCGGCCAGGCTCTGGGCCAGACGGCGGGGATAGTCCTGAACCGGGCGGACGTTCACTTTCGTGAACAGTTCCGGGAACATGGCCATCATCGTTTCGCGGTTCTCGAGCATGTAGGACACGCCCGAAGGAGTCCGCGCATTGTCTTCCAGGACCATGAATTCGTCCGGGCCGGTACGGACCAGGTCGATCCCGACAATGTGGGTGTAAATCCCGCCAGGCGGCACCATCCCGACCATCTGCGGCAGGAACGCCGCGTTCTCCGCAATCAGCCGCTGCGGCACACGACCGGCACGGACGATTTCCTGCCGGTGATAGATGTCGTGCAGGAAGGCGTTGAGCGCCCGCACCCGCTGTTCGATCCCGCGCACCAGCTTGCGCCATTCGGCAGCGGTGATGATCCGCGGGACCATGTCGAACGGGATCAGCCGTTCCTCCCCCGCGTTGTCGCCGTAAACGTTGAAGGTGATCCCGGTGCGACGAAAGAAGCTTTCCGCCTCTGCCCCCTTGCGCCGCAGGGTGGCGGCATCCTGGCCGTGGAGCCACTCGCGATATCCGGCATAGGCGGGACGCACCGTGCCATCGGCAGCGAACATCTCGTCGAAGGACGAGGGCGGGTGATTCATGCGGCTGGCTTCCCTTCAGCGCTATGACTGCCCGATGACGGGAAAGAGTCAAGCACTTATGCTGCACCTGCGAAATAGGCACCGCTGACTGCCAGAACCATAGCTTAAGTTCTTGCAGCTATGGCTTTCGTCACCAGTGCGGAGACAGGCGATGCAGCAACCCCAGTTCGGCCGGCGCGGCGCAATGCTCAATGGCGAGGCAATCGGCGGTGGAGCACCGGCCCAGCCGCAGTACCAGCCACAATACCAACCGCAGCCCCAACCCCGCCCCGAGGCGCGCGAGAGCTATATTGACGAGGACGGCACCTACACCGGCTGGCGCTGGATCGTGCTGACGCTGATCGGCACGATCGTGGTGCTGGCCTGGCTGGAGGCCCTGTTTTCCGGCACCGCGCTGATCACGCCGATCAATTCCACGGTGGAATGGATCATGCGCGGCGTCGGCCTTGCGGTCGGGATCGTCACGATCGCGCTGATCTGGCAGCGGATCCACGAGAACTCGCCGGGCTGGCGGGCCTGGCTGACCGTGGCGATGACCCCGCTGCTCTTCGCGGTGATGTTCGACGGGATCGCCTGGCGGGTGGCCGACTGGACCGCCTTCGGCTTTTCCCAGCAGCCCTTCGTCAAGACCTACTACCCGATCAAGTACGTCTCCCACGGCCGCAAGGGCCGCCGCGACTCAATCGAGATCAACCCGTTCCACACCGGCACCACCGACATCCCGATCCCCGATGAGCAGTATGACCAGCTATGGCGGAACCACGACGGGATGTGCGTCGGCGTCTGGCAGCGCCAGAACGCCGCTGGGGCGATCCAGATCCAGACCGATGGCGAATACACCATGGGCGAACCCGAATGGGCCGACGTGACCGACTGCGGCGCGCCCTCGGAATCGTCGTCCTCGCGCTCCGCCAGGCCTGCGTCCGGCTCCAACCCGTGGGCCAAGGACTGAGGGGTTCCGCCCCCTCAGTGCTGCATGTAGACCCGGCCCGACTGCGCCAGCCGCTGGCGCGAGGTGTTGACCGGAACCGCGATCGCACTGGCCGGGTCATAGACCTTGCCGACCCCGGCGCTGCCACCCGGCACCCAGATCTCGACCCAGGTGTTCGAATAGCCGTTGGGCTTGTAGCGCACCCAGTAGCCGTCCGGATGCTTGCTCCAGCGGGTGGCCGGCACATCGATGCTGCCCTCGCCGCGCGGCGCGACCCCGCCCAGCACCGCGACCCGCTCGATCTCGGCATAGCTTGAACCCGGCGTGGTCAAGAGGCCGCGCAGCCGGCTTTCCGCCTCGACGATCGTCCGCACCGGCCCCGGCATCCCGCCGGTGATCGAATTGAGCTGCGGGTTGGTGAAGACCGACAGCGCGCTGCGGTTGAGCCCGAGCAGCTGCTTCTTCGACAGCAGCACCGCAGCCACGCCCTTGAGCTTCGTGTCGAGATCCTCGAACTTGGCGCGGCTGACGATCGCCCACAGCAGCAGCTGGATATCGTGCTGCTGGATTTCCGGATGGGCGACCGAGTTCTGCAGGATCGAGATCACCGCCTCGCGCGCCGAGCCCTTGACCGGGCCGAGCAGGTACCCGTCGCCGCCGCCCGGGCCATAGGTGCCGGCGTGGAGGCAATAGGACTGCGCGTGCATCCGGTAATAGCCCGGCGCCAGCACGAACCCGCCCTGGGCCGAACGCGGCAAGGTGGTCAGGTCCTTGACCGCCACCGGCGGGGTGAACCGGTCGGTCCCGGCATCGCCCCAGATCGCGTCCTTGATCGAGGTCGAGATCGGCGCCGGGCCCGACAGCAGGTTGGGCACCGCGGGGGTCTTGACCGGCAGGTTGCGCACCACCGTGCCGCCCAGCCCGCCGAATTGCGCCTCGGCGCTGGTGGCGACCATGGCGGTGCCGGACAGCACCAGCAGCATCGGAAGCAGGGCCTTGATCGGTCTCATCGCAGGGAACCTCGTCGGGAAAAGTGATGGCGAAAAGCTGCGGCGCGATGCGCCTTGCGGTCAATGATCTAGGACAAGCCAGGCAGGGCTGTCTTGGCGAAAATCGTCACAGAAGGGACGCGGCGCGGCGACGGATTGTGCGCCCGCCGCGTCAGACCGTGCGTTTTCGCGGTGCCCTGGCAAACGCGCACCGCACTAGGCCAAATTTCCGCTACTGAAAACAAACGACTTTTCCGGGTTAGTTGATAAAACACATCCGCAGCGCGAATGTCACCAAAACCGCGCCATAGGGCGCGCCCGGGCTTGCGGAACCGGGCGGGGTTTGGGGGATTCAGGCTGAGAAGGAGCGGTGCGGAGTTTGACAGGTCGGCGCGGTGTAGGAAAGGGGTGGCGCTACGCGCGAATGGCAGGAGTAATCGTCCGGAGCGGGGTTTAATTTAATATTGTGTCCCCGGAATTCGGGGAAGGCGGGCCATGCGCCGAGTTTGACATAATAAGTGTATTTAGTAAACTGGCACCGTAATTCCGGTGGCACCGTAATTCCCGGACTTTGGCAAGGACCTGATCGCGGCGATGGAAGAGGCCGCTGCACATGCCCGGTGCAAGGGCAAGGCCGCGCGCGTCCATACGATCGAGGTGCCCGACGTGCGCGCGATCCGCGAGGAACTGGGGCTGTCGCAACAGGCCTTCGCCAGCGCCTACCTCTCGGTCATCGCCCGCCTGCCCCGCGAAGCCCGAGAGGTGTTGCGCGCGGCGTGAAGCCGAGAATTCAAGTTGATGACAGCCGAATTCCCTTAGTTCAGTTTGCGACCCAACACCGAGCCGACTGCTTGCTCAAGCGCAGGGTCCGTGGGCCGAGCGATCTCATGGTCGTGCTTGACATGGCTGCCATAGGCGGCGGCGAAAGCCAACAGCACCGCAGAAGCTGCAGAGATCGCACATAACCAAAAGACACCAAGCAAACCCGGACGGGTGAGAAACAGGGCGACGAGTGAGGCCGGGATCGACACGCCGAAGGTGAATCCGATGAAATAGGGAAGCACCCCCGAGCCCTCGGGGACGTAGGGGTCAGGCACCCAAAAAAGGATTCGGGTCGCAAAAACTGCGCAAAAAGCGACGACGAAACCCAATGAATACCGCCACAGCGCGGAGGCAGGTCCTTTACCAAGTGCGAGCGCGCGCGTCCTGTGCAAGTACGCCACAGCAGCGGCGAGCAGCGCGACGAGTATAGCGAACCCTGGATCGACCATCCAAAGGTACGCGAAAACGCCTATGCTCGCCGTCGCCAGCAATCGGCCTACCCGAAGCCCCGACACGAACGGGCGCACCCTGTCCACGACGCGTGGTGTAATCATAGCATCCTCCGCACCCGAAATTCCGGGGATTGCAGCTCCCCACCCCTCACCCCTCACCCCCGCCACCGCAGCGACATGCAGGTGAACCCCGCATCGATCGCCGCAA
>CAZNII010000025.1:0-9377 GCA_964573075.1 uncultured Novosphingobium sp.
GCGCCAATCCCGAAAGCACCCGCGATCCGTTGCTGATCGGCGTGTTCAAGGTGCTCTAGGGGGCTAGGCCCGCGCGAGAATCCGTGCCACTAGCCTCTCCTGACTCGCCACCAGGAGCTGCTACGTGAAGTTCTTCGCCGACACCGCCGAAATCGACGACATCAAGGATCTGGCCGCCACCGGCCTGCTCGATGGCGTCACCACCAATCCTTCGCTGATCATGAAGTCGGGCCGCGATTTCATGGAAGTGACGAAGGAAATCTGCGGGATCGTCGACGGTCCGGTCAGCGCCGAAGTGGTCGCGCTCGACCACGAAGGGATGATGCGCGAGGCCGAAGTGCTGCGCAAGATCGCCGACAATGTCTGCATCAAGGTGCCGCTGACGATCGATGGCCTGAAGACCTGCAAGGCGCTGACCGGCGATGGCACCATGGTCAACGTCACGCTGTGCTTTTCGGCCAACCAGGCGCTGCTCGCGGCCAAGGCCGGGGCAACCTTCGTCTCGCCCTTCGTCGGCCGGCACGACGACAACGGCTTCGACGGGATGGGCCTGATCAGCGACATCCGCCTGATCTATGACAACTACAATTTCGCCACCGAAATCCTGGTCGCCTCGGTCCGCCACGGGGTCCACGTGCTCGAAGCCGCGAAGATCGGCGCCGACGTCATGACCGCGCCGCCGGCGGTTATCCGCGGGCTGTTCAAGCACGTGCTGACCGACAAGGGGATCGAAGGCTTCCTGGCCGACTGGGCCAAGACCGGCCAGGCGATTTGAATCGCGAGGTTGCGCTTGGCATCCTTCGACAGGCTCAGGATGAGCGGACGTCTCTTCTGAATTTTAGACCAGGACCCGCTCAGGCTGAGCTTGTCGAAGCCCGCGCGCTCCGGTAGCCCGACGGTCATGGCAGACGAATCCCCCCTCGACCGCTTCAAGAGCGTGCTGACCGGCGCCAGCCGGGCGATCGCGCACGAGCCCGAGGTGGAAGTGGCCTGGACTGCCGACAATCCGGTGATCAACGGCAAG
This sequence comes from uncultured Novosphingobium sp., assembly GCA_964573075.1. Taxonomy (GTDB): domain Bacteria; phylum Pseudomonadota; class Alphaproteobacteria; order Sphingomonadales; family Sphingomonadaceae; genus Novosphingobium. Next base: position 1,025 of record CAZNII010000025.1, read on the forward strand.
AACATGCGCCTGCCGATGCCCGGGCGCAGCCTGCCGCGCGACCAGGCGATGGAAGCACGCGGCTTTGCCGACAGTTTCGCGCTCAAGCTGCTGCACCACGACGAGGGCTTCCACGCCCGCAACGCGCCGAGCGAGCCGACCGCACGCGCGGCCTATGACGCGGTCGAGGCGGTGCGTTACGAGGCGCTGGGCTCGAAGGCCTATGCCGGGATGCGCGCCAACCTCGATGCCGCCACCCAGGTCAAGGTCGGGGGCGATCCGATCACCCGCGCCGGCCGGCCCGAGGAAGTGCCGATCCCGACCGCGCTGGCATTGCTGCTGCGCGAACACCTGACCGGCCAGCCGGTGCCCGAGGCTGCCAGGTCCGGGGTCGAGATGCTGCGCGGCTGGATCGAGGACCGCGCCGGGACCGATTTCGACGCCCTGGCGCTCAGCCTTGACGACCAGGCGATGTTCCAGGGGCTGGCGCTCGACATGCTCCAGCACCTCGAGCTGACCCAGGCCGTGCCGAGCGAGCAGGAAAGCACCGAAGGCGAGGAAAACGAGGGCGAGGACGAGGAAGACCAGCCCGACGACGGCGAAGCGAGCGAGGACCAGACCCCCAGCGAAGTCGCTAGCGAACCGAGCGAAGGCGAGGAAGAGGGCGAGGAAGAGACCGAGCGGCAGATGGACGACGAGTCCGCCGATGCCGAGGAAGGCGACGAGGGCGAGGAAGGCATGCTGCCGACCCGGCCCAACCGCCCGTGGACCGAGATCCCGGTCAGTTTCGACTACAAGGCCTATACCACCCAGTTCGACGAAGTGATCGGCGCCGCCGACCTGTGCGACGAGGACGAGCTGACCCGCCTGCGCGCCTATCTCGACGCGCAGCTCAAAGGGCTGCAGGGGATCGTCACCAAGCTCGCCAACCGACTGCAGCGGCGGCTGATGGCCCAGCAGAACCGCAGCTGGGACTTCGACCAGGAGGAAGGTCTGCTCGATGCCGCGCGTCTCGCCCGGGTGGTGATCTCGCCGGGCCATTCGCTGTCCTACAAGGTCGAGCGCGACATCGAGTTCAAGGACACGATCGTCACCCTGCTGATCGACAATTCCGGCTCGATGCGCGGCCGCCCGATCTCGATCGCGGCGATCAGCGCCGATGTGCTGGCCCGCACGCTGGAACGCTGCGGGGTCAAGACCGAGATCCTCGGCTTCACCACCCGCGCCTGGAAGGGCGGGCAAAGCCGCGAAGCCTGGTTGGCGGGCGGCAAGCCGGCGCAGCCGGGGCGCCTCAACGACTTGCGCCACATCGTCTACAAGAAGGCCGACGAACCCTATCGCCACGCCCGCAAGAACCTGGGGCTGATGATGCGCGAGGGGCTGCTCAAGGAAAACATCGACGGCGAGGCGCTGCTCTGGGCCCACCAGCGGATGCTGGCCCGGCAGGAAGACCGCCGGATCCTGATGGTGATTTCCGATGGCGCGCCGGTCGACGATTCGACGTTGAGCGTCAACAATGCCGGCTATCTCGAACTGCATCTCCGGAAAGTGATCGACTGGATCGAAAAGGTTTCGCCGGTGCAGCTGGTGGCAATCGGGATCGGGCACGATGTGACCCGTTATTATCGCCGCGCGGTGACGATCATGGACGTCGAACAGCTTGGCGGGACGATGATCGAACAATTGGCCGGGTTGTTCGAGGACGAATAGTCCGCAACGGTGCAATTGTCGGTGAATGGCGATTGCCATTGATGAATTTCCGGCATAGCAATTACTTCCGATGGGACGCGCAAATCCTTACCGCTATTGCGGCACGGGCCTGGTTGCCTTTGCCTGCCTGCTGACGCAGCCGGCACTTGCCAAGGATAAGCCCGCGGCCGGTGCTGCGCCGGTTCGCTCGGCTCCGGCGATGGTCACTTCGGCCGCCACTCCGGTGCCGGTCGCCTGTCCGGTAGGGGAAGGCGGGGCACCCGCGCCGTGCATTCCGCCGCTGACCCCGGTCAAGCTGGTGATCCGCACCCACCTGGGCAGCAAGATCAGCACCAGCGGCGAAATGTTCGAGATCGAGCTGGACCAGCCGATCCTGGTCGATGGCAAGGTCGCGATTCCTGCCGGCACGCGCGGGGTGGGCGAAGTGGTTCACGCCAAGAAGAACGGCGGCAGCGGCGCCTCGGGCGAACTGGTGCTGGCCGCGCGCTATCTCGATGTCGGGGGGCGGCGGTTGCGGCTGCGCTCGCTCAACTTCGCGGTCTCAGCGCCCGACCGGGTCGGCACGGTCAACACCATGGCGGTTGCCTCGCCGGCGCTCGCGCTGATCGGCTTTTTCGTCAAGGGCAAGGGGATCGACCTGCCCGAAGGCACGATGGCCGACGCCAAGACGGCCGAACCCTTCGTGATAGACCCGCCGGCCGCCGCATCGCCGCCGGCTGCGCCGGCCGCGCCCGAACCCGTTCAACCACCACCTCAATAAGGGGGATCCGATGAAGCGTAAGTCACTTGCCGTCCTGCCGCTGGCGCTTGCCGCCGGCCTGTTCGTCCTGCCGCTGCAGGCCGCCGCGAAGGACAAGGATGCCGCCGAGGCTGAGGTTGAGGAAAGCGGCTCGGTCGCCGCCGCAACGATGGTGATCCCGCCGCCGCCGCCGGGCAAGGGCCAGATCCTGTTCTATCGCAAGGGCGGGCTCGGCGGCGCGGCGGTGGCCTGCTCGGTCCACGAAAACGGCCAGAAGGTCAGCTCGCTGGGCGGGGGCAAGTATTTCATCATGGTCGCCGATCCGGGCAAGCACGAATTCACCGTCAAGACCGAGGCCAAGGACTCGCTGGCGCTGGAAGTCGAGCCGGATGAAACCCAGTTCGTCCAGTGCAAGATCAAGATGGGGATCATGGTCGGCCGGCCCGACATCCGCCCCTCGACCGAGGCGGAATTCCGGGGGATGAAGAAGTTCAAGCTGGTCGACGATGAAGACATGGGCCCCGGGCCGGGCGCGCTGCGCGCGGCCGATCTGGCCGCAGCGCGCGAACGGATGAAGCCGACCTCGACCCCGGTCCAGCCGCCCGCCGCACCGTCCGGGAACTGATTGCCACCGGCCCTTCGCCCCGCTCGCGGGCGAGGGGCCACCGGTCCGGCGCAAGGTCATGACCGGGACTTGTGCACACCGGCATTGCGGACTGACGAATGGGCTTGACGGCGCGGTTTAATCAAATGATTAAACCGCGCATGAGCCAGTCATCCACCGTCACCGACGCCGTCCTGTCGCGCCGTTCGATCCGCGCCTTCAGCGACAAGCCCGTTCCACTCGCCGTGATCCGCCAGGTCATGGAAACCGCCCGCTGGACCCCGTCCGGCTGCAATTTCCAGCCGTGGGAAGGCGCGATCCTGACCGGCGAGCCGCTGCGCCAGCTGCAGGAACGGATGAAGGTCAGCCCGCCGCAGGATCCCAAGGAATATTCGTGGAGCGATCCCGAAGTGCTGCCCGAATGCCTCGCCCGGCTGCACCAGGTCGGCGCGGACATGTATGCGGCGATGAACATCGAACGCGCCGACAAGGCCGCGCGCGGCGATTTCATGGCCCAGAACACGGTTTCGTTCGATGCTCCGGCGGTGCTGCTGGTCTATTTCCCGCGGGTGATGGGCCCGCCGCAGTGGTCGGACGTGGGGATGTGGCTGCAATCGGTCATGCTGCTGCTGCGCGAGGCGGGGCTGGACAGCTGCCCGCAGGAATTCCTCTCGATCCATGCCAAGCTGATCAAGGACTTCCTCGGCGTGTCGGATGAAAGCCACATCTTCTTCTGCGGCATTGCGATCGGCTATCGCGACGAAGAGGATCCGGTGAACCAGTTCGAGCGCAAGCGCGAACCGCTCGATTCCAAGGTCCGGTTCCTCGGGTTCGAATAGGGGGTCTTCATGAACGTTTCCGAAGCCGTAGCCTCGCGCCGCTCGATCCGCGCGTTTCTCGATCGGCCGGTCGATCACGCGGTGCTGCGGCGGGTGCTCGAAAAGGCGCAAGCCGCGCCGTCGGGCGGCAATACCCAGCCGTGGAACGCGGTGATGGTGACCGGGGATGTGCTGGACAAACTGGTCGGGCACGTTGCCGATACGATCCCGCAGGGGCTGGCCGCCTATTCGGCCGAGTACCCGATCTATCCGGCCGAGCTGGAAGGGCGCTATGCGACCAGCCGGTTCGGCGTGGGCGAGGCGATGTATGCCGCGCTCGAGATCCCGCGTGAGGACAAGGACAGCCGCCAGGACGTGTTCCGCAACAACTTCCGCGCATTCGGCGCGCCGGTGCTGATGCTGGTCCACACCCCGCGCTACATGGGCCTGCCGCAGTGGAGCGACATCGGCATGTGGCTGCAGACCGTACTGCTGCTGCTGCGCGAGGAAGGGCTGGATAGCTGCGCGCAGGAAGCCTGGGCAATCTACCAGAAGCAGATCCGCGAAGTGGTGGCGATCCCGGACGATCACATCTTCTTCTGCGGCGTCGCGATCGGCTGGGGCGACCGCGCCGCGCCGGTCAACACTTTCCCGGTGCCGCGGGTGAACATCGACGAAGCGGTGCGCTGGGAAGGGTTCTGAGCAGTTCCCCTCCCGCATGCGGGAGGGGAGTTGACCGCCACGCAAACCGGGGTAAGGCCTCGGCCCATGTCCGACCTTCGCCTGTTCAACAGCCTGACCCGCCAACTGGAGACCTTCCAGCCCGTCCACGCGCATGAGGCTCGGGTCTATTCGTGCGGGCCGACGGTCTACAACTATCAGCACATCGGCAACATGCGGGCCTATGTCTTTGCCGATACGCTGGGGCGGACGCTGAAGTTCAAGGGCTACAGGCTGACCCACGTGATCAACATCACCGATGTCGGCCACCTGACCTCCGACGCCGACGCGGGCGAGGACAAGATGGAGAAGATGGCGGCCCAGGCGGGCAAGTCCGCCTGGGATATCGCGCGCTTCTATCAGGAGGACTTCGAGGCGGATCTGGCCCGGCTCAATGTCGAGCCGAAGGCCCACCCGCGCGCCACCGAATATGTCGAGGCGATGATCGCCTGGGGCAGGGAAATCGCCGACAAGCACTGCTACGAGCTCGATAGCGGGCTCTATTTCGATGTCTCGACCGTCGCCGACTATGGCCGGCTCGCGCGCGCCGTGACCGAGGACGGCGAAGGCCGGATCGAAACGGTCGAAGGCAAGCGCAACGCCGCAGACTTCGCGATCTGGCGCAAGACCCCGCCGGGCGAGACCCGCCAGATGGAATGGGATTCACCCTGGGGCCGCGGCGCGCCGGGCTGGCACCTCGAATGCTCGGTGATGGGCGAGGCCTTGCTGGGCATGCCGTTCGACATCCACACCGGCGGGATCGACCACCGCGAGATCCACCACCCCAACGAGATCGCCCAGAACCAGGCCTATTGCTGCACCAACGGCCTCGACGTCGCCGCCAATTCCGGCGCGCGGATCTGGATGCACAACAACTTCCTGGTCGAGCGCTCGGGCAAGATGAGCAAATCGAGCGGCGAGTTCCTGCGGCTGCAACTGCTGGTCGACAAGGGCTACCACCCGCTGGCCTACCGCCTGATGTGCCTCCAGGCGCATTACCGCAGCGAACTGGAATTCAGCTGGGAAGGCCTGGGCGCGGCGCTGACCCGGCTGAAGCGGATGGTGATGGCTTTGGAGCAGTGGGGAAGGCAGTCTGGTGGACCAAATTGGTCCCAACCAGAAGCCGCTTCGCAGTATAGAGTCATGTTCGATCTTGCAGTCTCAGAAGACCTCAACACGGCTCAAGCAATTGTGCTTTTGGAGGAGCTTCTCTTCGCGAAGGCGAAGTCCTTCGCGGTTCCTTCGGTCGATCGATACCGATTGGCAATGGAGTTCGATACAGTCCTGGGCTTGAATTTGAAAGAGTTAACCCGCCAGGATCTGCGCATCCGGCCCAAGGCCGCGACCATCACCGAAGCCGAGATCGAAGCCACGCTCACCGCCCGCAAGGAGGCCCGCGCGGCCAAGGACTTCGCCACCTCGGACAAGCTGCGCGACGAACTCGCCGCGCGGGGCGTCGAGGTGATGGACGGCGATCCGCTCGGCTGGGACTGGAAGCTTGAAGTTTGATCAGAGCTGATTTTCCAAACCCGTTCGTGCTGAGCTTGTCGAAGCACTGTCTTTCTGTGGGGCGTTGCCGGAAGAACAAGGACAGTCCTTCGACAAGCTCAGGACGGGCGGATGTGGGGAAGGAGTGGCCATGACCAAACTCTGGCGGCTCACCCGCGCGCCGTTCGTCGCGCTCGACGGGAAGGGGGCCGAGCTTAACGGCGCGCGTTATGCGCCGGCGGGGCAGCCGGTGGTCAGCCTGGCGAGCGAGGCCGGGCTGGCGGTGCTGGTGGCGCTGCGCTATCACCTTGCAGACCTGTCCGCCGCGCCCGACGATCTGGTGCTGGGCTGGACCGAGGTCGATTGCCGGCCCGAGCGGGTGCCGGACCCGGACGAGGAAACCATCCGCAGCTTTGTCGGCGAATGGCTCGAGACCCGCCGCTCGCTGACCTGCGCGATCCGCTCAAAGGTGTTGCCCGAAGCCGATGTGATCTACCTGAACCCGCGCCACCCCGATGCAGCGCGGGTCCCGCCGCTCACCACCCGCCCGTTCAGCTTTGTCGAGTGCCTGCATCGCCCGCCGATGCTGGACAGTTTCCGGAGTTCCCGATGACCGTCGCCGTGCTCAACGCCCTGCTCAAGCCGCTGATCGAGCCGCACCTGCCCGCTTGGGCCGAGCCGCGCTGGTATGCGACCAAGGATGAGGCCTTTGCCCTGGCGCCCAAGGCGGAGATCGGCTGGTTCGATATGTATTCGCGCGCCGACATGGCCGAGGCGTTCCGGCTCGCCACCCGGCTCAAGTGGCTCAACTCGGTTTTCGCCGGGGTCGAGATGTTCCCGCTCGATCTGCTGCGCGAACGCGGCGTGGTGCTGACCAACGGGGCCGGGATCAACGCCGTGCCGATCGCCGAATATATCGTCATGCTGATGCTCGCCCAGGCCAAGGGGTATCGCGAGGTGGTCCGCGCGCAGGACCGCCGCGAATGGCTGAAGGATTCGCCGGGCAAGCGCGAGCTGTTCGGATCGAAGGCGCTGATCCTGGGCTATGGCGCGATCGGGCAGGAAGTGGAGCGGCGCCTCACCGGCTTTGCGATGGAGGTCCACAAGGTCCGCCGCCATCCCGGACCCGGCGTGCTGGGCCCGGATGAATGGCGCGGTCGGCTGGGCGAGTTCGACTGGATCATCATCTCGGTCCCGGCCACGCGCGAGACCGAGGCGATGATCGGCCCGGCCGAGCTGGCGGCGATGAAGCGCGATGCGGTGCTGGTCAATGTCGCGCGCGGCAGTGTGATCGACCAGGCCGCGCTGACTGCGGCGCTTGGCGAAGGGCGGATCGGCGGCGCGCTGCTCGACGTGACCACGCCCGAGCCGCTGCCGCCCGAAGACCCGCTGTGGGGACTGGAAAACACCCAGGTGACCATGCACCTGTCAGGCCGGGCCCAGGACCAGGTGTTCCAACGCGGCGCGGCGCGATTTCTGGAGAACCTCGCCCGCTATGGTCGGGGCGAGCCGCTGGAGCCGCAAGTCGATTACGCGTTGGGCTATTAGCCACATTCGGCAAACCCATCCCGTTCGTCCCGAGAGGGGACTTGTTGGCTAGCCATCCTCCAGCAGCAGTAGTTCAGCGGTAACTTCCAGCCGGGGCTCGGGCAGGGCGGTGTGCTCCACCGCCACCACCGCGGCATCGGCGACCAGCTGGCGGGGAATGGCGAATTCGTGATCGGGCAGGGCGTCGATGAAGGCCTCGCCGGCCGCCACCGCCTCGGCCCCGGTGAAGGCCAGGGTGACGCTGTGGCGGGTGCCGGAAAAGGTCACGCTGGCCCAGCTGCGCTCGGAATGGCGGATCAGTTCGGCCTTGCCTTCGGCCAGCTCCATCAGGGTGGAGAGCAGCGGCAGCCAGGGGGTGCGCCGGGCGGCGCGGCGGGCGGCGGAAAGCGCCGCCTGTTCAAGCGTAAGATCAATATGCACGGCAGGTCTCGCGATAGGTGTTCATGAAATGTTCCACACGTTTCGCGGTTGCATCGCGGGGGGTGCGGCCGTTGCGCAGGTCCTGGACAAAGCGCGGGTCGTGCGTGGCGAGCCGCCCGAACTTGGTCCACGGCATTCCGGTTTCGCGCAGGAAGCGTTCGATCCGGGTAATCAGCATGGTTTGGGTGCCTCCTTCCGTCTGGGGGCGAATCGCCCTAGGAATATTCCTGTTGAAGCCGTCGAAATCCTACTTGTCTAGGAAAAATACATCTATTACATGGGAAATATGGAAAAGCTCAATGAATCCGATACGAAAGCCCGGGCCAG
>CAZNII010000025.1:9477-28132 GCA_964573075.1 uncultured Novosphingobium sp.
CTGGGCGCCTCGGCCGGACCGGGGGCGCTGGCGGCGGAAGAGCTGCCGGTCGGCGCCTTCCGTTTTTCGGCGCGCTGGCTGCGCGAACAGGGGCTCGATCCGGCGCAGCTTTCGGCGATCCGGGTCGAAGGGGATTCGATGGAGGCAACCCTGCGCGATGGTGACGAGATCCTGGTCGATCGCACCGTCCGCCCCTTGCGGGACGGGATCCACGTGGTCCGCAGCGGTGATGCGCTGATGGTCAAGCGGCTCGACCTGGGCCGGCCGGGAGTGGTCGCGCTGGTCAGCGACAACCCGGCCTACCGCACGATCGAACTGACTCCGCAAGATGTCCAGGTGATTGGGCGGGTGGTGTGGAAGAGCGGGCGGCTTTGACATGCGCATCGCCCTCTACGAACCCGAAATTGCCGGAAACGTCGGCGCCGTGCTGCGGCTGGGGGCCTGCCTTGGCGTTGCGGTCGATCTGATCGAGCCGATGGGCTTTGTCTGGGATGACAGGCGCGTGCGGCGCGCGGCGATGGACTATATCGACCATGTCGAGATCGCCCGCCACGACGGCTTCGAGGCCTTTCGCGCGGCGGTGGGCGACGCCCGGCTGGTGCTGTTCACCACCAAGGCCACGGCATCGCCCTATGACTTCGCCTTCCGTAGCGACGATGTCCTGCTGTTCGGCAAGGAGAGCGCGGGCGTGCCGGCCGATGTTGCCGAAGTCTGTGATGCGCGTCTGCGCCTGCCGATCCGGCGCGAAGTCCGCTCGATGAACCTCGCCATGGCCGCCGGCTTGGCGCTGGGCGAGGCGCTGCGGCAGGTGGGGGGCTTGCCGGGTTAGGGGGGCGATTTTCCTACATCGCACCCGCCTGCTACATTCGCGTCGGCTCTTTGAAACCGTGAAAACCGCGAACCGGCCCTTTGCCCCGTGTAAAACAGGCCATGCGAATGCACTTTATCAACTAACTCGGCCGAATCGGGGGCGAGGGGCGAAATTTCGTCATTGCTCCGGCGGCTGGCCGGCGGCATTGCTGGGGCATGACCGAACAAGCCGAACCGCCCGTCCGTGTCGGGATCATTCCCGTCACCCCGCTCGAACAGAACTGCTCGCTGGTCTGGTGCACCCGGACGATGAAAGCAGCGCTGGTCGATCCGGGCGGCGACCTCGACAAATTGAAGGCCGCGGTGGCAAAGGTCGGGGTGACGATCGAAAAGCTGCTGGTCACCCACGGCCACCTCGACCACTGCGGGCAGACCGGGATCCTGGCGAAGGAGCTGGGCGTGCCGATCGAGGGTCCGCACGAGGATGACCGCTTCTGGATCGAGCAACTGGGTGCTGACGGGCAGAAGTGGGGCATGCACGCCGAAGTGTTCGAGCCCGACCGCTGGCTGAAGGATGGCGACAAGGTCACCGTGGGCGAGGCAGAGCTCGACGTGATCCATTGCCCGGGTCACACTCCGGGACACGTGGTGTTCCACTATCCGCTGGGGCACCTGGCGATTGTCGGCGACGTGCTGTTTGCCGGGTCGATCGGGCGGACCGATTTTCCCCGCGGGAACCACCAGCAGCTGATCGATTCGATCACGCAGAAGCTGTGGCCGCTGGGCAATGACACCACCTTCATTCCCGGCCACGGGCCGACCAGCACCTTTGGCCGGGAACGTCAGGTCAACGGATTCGTCAGCGATTACGCGCTGGGCTAGGGCAGCGGGGTCAGAACTTCCCCAGCACCACCAGCACCGCGACCACCGAAAGCCCCAGCTGGGTCAGCATGGTGGTCAGTGTGCCGATCATCCGGCCCTTGGGATAGGCATCGCCGTCCATCCCGAAGGCATGGGCGATCCGTCCAAGCATGAACAGGCCGCCGACGATCGCCAGCCATTGTCCGCCTTTGCCGGCAAGTTCGATCAGCGCGATCAGCGCCAGCACCCACGGCGTATTCTCGACAAAGTTGAGTTGGGCGCGCATCCGCCGTTCCATCAGCTCGTTCCCGCCGGTGCCGATCGAAATGCCTTCCTTGCCGCGAATTCGGCCGCAACGCATTGCCAGCCAGATGTTGATTAGCGCCGCTGCGGCGGCCATGCTGAGGGTGGTGGGCAGTGTGATCATTTCCTTCTCCCCTGTCGTCCCGGGAAATTCCGTGGACCATGGCGCTTGCAACCTGCGCCGAATTCGCTATAGGCGCGCCTTCGCGAGCCGCCGGCCCCCGATGGGTCCGGGTGCGGCTTACCTAGACGAAACCGGAATTTGCAGGAACAGGTGCCGCAATGGCTGTCCCCAAGAGAAAAACGACCCCCAGCCGCCGGGGCATGCGCCGCAGCCACGATGCGCTGAAGGTCGAAGCCTTCCACGAATGCCCGAACTGCGGCGAGCTGAAGCGCCCGCACAACCTGTGCCCGGCCTGCGGCCACTACAACGGGCGCGAGATCGTCGCGGTCGGGCTCTAAGCCCACTAAACCGGAGCATGCGCACATGAGCCTGCCGCGTATCGCCGTTGATGCGATGGGCGGCGATGAAGGCGTGCGCGTGATGATCGAAGGGGCGGCGCTGGCACGGCGCCGCCACGATCGTTTCAAGTTCCTGCTGGTCGGCGACGAACAGCGCATCAAGGACGCGCTGGAGCATCACCCAAACCTGCGCGGGGCGTCTGAAATCCTCCATTGCGAGGACGTGGTCTCGGGCGATGAGAAGCCCACCCAGGCGCTGCGCCGGGCCAAGACCACCTCGATGGGCCTGGCGATCAACGCGGTGAAATCCGGCGATGCCGGAGCTGCGGTAAGCGCGGGCAACACCGGTGCGTTGATGGCGATGGCCAAGCTCGCCCTGCGGACCATGCCGGGGATCGACCGGCCGGCGCTCTCGGCGCTGCTGCCGACCCTCGGCGATAATGACCTGGTCATGCTCGACCTTGGCGCCAACACCGAATGCGATGCCCGCAACCTGGTGCAGTTCGCGATCATGGGTGCGGCCTATTCGCGAATCGTCACCGGGCGCGAGGCGCCGCGGGTCCGCCTGCTCAACATTGGGACCGAAGAAACCAAGGGGACCGAGAACCTCCAGACCGCCGCCGCCCAGCTGCGCGCCGCCGCGCAGGAACTGTCGATCGCCTTCGACGGCTTCGTCGAGGCCGACAAGCTGGGCCGCGGCGATGTCGATGTGGTGGTGACCGACGGTTTTTCCGGCAACATTGCCCTCAAGGCGGTGGAAGGTACCGCCCGCTTCGTGGCCGATCTGCTGCGCCGCGCTTTCGCCAGCTCGCTGCGCTCGAAGTTCGGCTTCCTGGTCTCGCGCCCGGCGACCGAGCTGCTCAAGCATCATCTCGACCCGAACAACCACAACGGGGCGGTGTTCCTGGGGCTCAACGGAGTGGTGGTGAAAAGCCACGGCTCGGCCAGCGCGCTGGGGGTTGCCAATGCGGTGGCGGTCACCGCCCGGCTGCTCGAGGAAGACCTTACCGATCGGATTGCCGCCGATCTTGCCCGGCTGGGCATGGACAATCTGCGCACGGTCCCTAAAGCGGCCGAATGACCCGTCGATCGATTCTGACCGGCACCGGCTCGGCCCTGCCCAAGCGCGTGGTGACCAATCACGAACTGGCCCAGACTGTCGATACCAGCGACGAGTGGATCGTCGAGCGCAGCGGGATCCGGCAGCGCCACGTTGCCGGGGAAGGGGAGACAACCTCGACCCTCGCGATCGCCGCCGCTCGCGCCGCGCTCGAAGCGGCGGGGATCGAAGGCAAGGACATCGGCCTGATCGTGCTGGCCACCACCACGCCCGACCAGACCTTCCCGGCCACGGCCACGATTGTCCAGGATGCGATCGGCGCCAATGGCGGCACCGCATTTGACGTCGCTGCGGTCTGCTCGGGCTTTCTTTATGCGCTGGGCGTAGCGGATTCGATGCTGCAGGCCGGGATGGCCGAGCGCGCGCTGGTAATCGGCGCCGAAACGATGACTCGCCTGCTCGATTGGGACGACCGCGCCACCTGCGTGCTGTTCGGCGACGGGGCCGGGGCGGTGGTGCTCGAATCGCGCGAGGTAGCGGCTGACGGGCCGGGTGTGCTGACCACCCATCTCCATGCCGACGGGGCACACAACGAGCTGCTCTATGTCGATGGCGGCCCCTCGACCACGCAGACTGTCGGGCACCTCAGGATGAAGGGGCGCGAGGTGTTCCGGCACGCCGTCGCCAACCTTGCCGATGTCCTTGCCAATGTCCTGGCCGACTGCGGTCTCGAGACCAGCGATGTCGATTGGGTGGTGCCGCATCAGGCCAACCAGCGGATCCTTGACGCTACGGCAAGGAAGCTTGGCCTGCCCGCGGAAAAGGTGGTGGTGACGGTCGATCGCCACGCCAACACTTCGGCCGCTTCGGTTCCGTTGGCGCTCGATACGGCGGTGCGCGACGGGCGGATCAGGCCCGGCGACCTGCTGGTGCTTGAGGCGATGGGCGGCGGCTTTACCTGGGGCGCGAGCGTCATTCGTCTCTAGCCCGTGGCGGATAACCGCCGGGTTTCCAGCGTTTGCGTTGCAAATCTGCGACGAATTTGCAAAAGTCCGATTCGAGAGGGTCGCATCTCTGGCTATGGAAAGGTGCTGGTGCGCTCCATGACTACGCTAACTCGGGCCGATTTGGCTGAAGCCCTGAACCGGAAGCTGGGCCTGTCCCGTTCGGAATCGCTCTCGATGGTCGAAGCGATTCTCGATCATATGTCCGGCGCTCTTGAGAAGGGTGAGAACGTCAAGATCTCCGGTTTCGGTACCTTCCTGCTGCGCGACAAGGCGCAGCGTATCGGTCGCAATCCCAAGACCGGGGTCGAAGTTCCGATTACCCCGCGCCGGGTGCTGACTTTCCGGGCCAGCCAGATGCTGAAAGAGCGGATCGCCAAGGGATGAGCGACGAGGCCACCCCCGCGTTTGCCGACGGCAAGGCTCCCGAGGCCTTGCGGACAATCGGGGAGGTGGCCAAGGCGCTGGGAATCCGCCAGCATGTGCTGCGCTATTGGGAAGAACAGTTCCCGATGCTCAAGCCGCTCAAGCGCAGCGGCGGTCGGCGATATTACCGGGCCGAGGACGTCCGCCTGATCGAGACGATCGACCGGCTGGTCCACCGCGAGGGATACACCTTGAAGGGTGCCAAGAAGGCACTCCAGGGCGGCCTGGGGCGCACACCGTCAACACCTGCGCCAGTTGCCGAAGCTGCATCGCCAGCACCGCCGGCCACCACCCCGCCGCTTTCGGCGATGAGCGCCAATTTTGCGCTGCGGGCCCGGTTGATTTCGCTGCGCACCACACTGGTCAACGCGCTGCACGACGCCTAGATCGTCCTCACGAAAGTGAGGTAATTTCCCCCATGACTACCCAATATGACGCTGACCTCGCGTTGTTCATCAATGGCAGCTGGAAGATCGGCGAAGGGCGCGATCTGTTCCCGGTGGTCAATCCCGCAAGCGGTGAGACGATCGCCGAAGTGCCGATGGCCAGCCCGTCCGATCTCGACGCCGCACTGGATGCCGCCGACAAGGGCTTCGCCCTATGGAAAGCCACCCCGGTCGAACAGCGCGCAGCCGTCCTGCGCAAGACTGCCGCGCTGCTGCGCGAACGCGCTGAAACGATCGCCACGCTGCTGACGCTCGAACAGGGCAAGGTGATCGCCGAGGCGCGCAGCGAAGTGCTGGCCAGCGCGCAGATCTTCGACTGGTGCGCCGAAGAAGCCAGCCGGATCTATGGCCGGGTGCTGGTCCGCCCGACCGGCCAGCGCGCGTTGGTGGTCAAGCAGCCGGTCGGCCCGGTCGCTGCCTTCAGCCCGTGGAACTTCCCGCTTTACCTGATGGCCAAGAAGATGGCCCCGGCACTGGCGGTGGGTTGTTCGGTGATTGCCAAGCCGCCCGAGGAGACCCCCGGCTGCACTGGCGCGCTGATGCGTTGCCTGGCCGATGCCGGACTGCCGGCCGGCGTGGCGCAGCTGGTCCACGGCGTGCCCGATGCGGTCAGCCGCCACCTGATCGCCAGCCCGGTGATACGCAAGGTCAGCTTCACCGGCTCGATCCCGGTCGGCAAGCACCTGATGCGGCTGGCGGCCGACAGCCTCAAGCGGGTGACCATGGAACTGGGCGGCCATGCCCCGGTGCTGGTGTTCGAGGATTGCGACCTGGAAAAGACGCTCGACATGGTGGTGCCGCAGAAGTTCCGCAACGCCGGGCAGGTCTGCGTCAGCCCGACCCGATTCTTCGTTCAGGAATCGATCTACCAGCGCTTTGTCGATGGCTTCGCCGCGCGCACCCACGGGGTTACTCCCGGTGCGGGGCTCGATCCCGACAGCAAGATGGGGCCGCTCGCCAATGTCCGCCGTCCCGGCGCGATCGAGGCGCTGGTAGAGGATGCCGCAGCCAAGGGCGCCAAGGTGATGGCCGGGGGCAAGCGCGGCAACGCCGGGTACTTCTTCCAGCCGACCCTGCTGGCCGACGTGCCCGACAGTGCCGACATCATGAACAACGAACCGTTCGGCCCGGTCGCGGTCGCCGCGCCGTTCAGCAACCTTGAGGACGCGCTGGGGAAGGCCAACCGTCTGCCCTATGGCCTGGCGGCCTTCGCCTTCACCGAAAGCCTGCGCACCGCCAACTTGCTGGGCGACGGGATCGAAAGCGGAATGGTCGGGATCAATACTTTCGCCCTGAGCGCGGTCGACGCCCCGTTCGGCGGGGTCAAGGATTCAGGCTTTGGCAGCGAGGGTGGCGTCGAAGGGATGGACAGCTACCTCGTCACCAAGGCGATCCATCAGGCTTGAGCCCTCAGATCGACCCGGGGCCAAGCTCCGGGTCGATATCGCGCGGGCGGGTCAGGTGGACCAGCTTGCCGCATTTGTCCTTCAGGTCCGACCACTTGTCGATATCGAGTTCCAGCACGGCATAGGATGCGGTGGGAAATTTGACCTCAACCACGTCGCGCAGGGGGCTGGAACCATCATCGGGGACCAGATCGAAAATCAGGTCTTCGAGGCCCGGATTGTGGCCGACCATCAGCACCGCCTTCGGATCGCCCTCGGTCTCGCGCAGCAGGTCAAGCAGGGTGGCGCTGCTGGCAAGGTAGATCCGGCGGTCCCAGTTGACCGCTGCCTGTCGCCCGGCCGCCTCGCAGGCGATCTCGATCGTTTCGGCACAGCGGATCGCGGGGGATGAGACGATCCGGTCCCAGGCGATGCCATGATCGCGCACGTGCCGGCCCATTACCGCGGCGCCCTTGCGCCCGCGTTCGTTGAGCGGGCGGTCGAAATCGCGCGCGCGCGGATCGTGCCAGTCTGACTTTGCGTGACGGAAAAGGCCCAGAATCTTCAAGGACGGCTCGCTTGTTGTTGGCGCTGCGGTGAAACACCGGCAGCGACCCGTTGTAAAGCCTCATCCAGCGTCAAGCGTGTGACAGGCGTACCCGCCGGGAAGGCCGACAGGAGCCGGCTGGGGAATGCGGCGGAGAGGACCACGAACATGCCGTGATCGTCTCTGCTGCGGATCAGCCGGCCAAAGGCCTGGGCGAGCCGCGCGCGGATGATCCGGTCGTCAAAGGTCTGGCCGCCGCCGGCCAGCCGCCGGGCTCGGTGGAGGATCGAGGGTTTGGGCCAGGGCACCTGCTCCATCACCACCAACCGCAGCGAATGGCCAGGAACGTCCACCCCGTCGCGCAGCGCATCGGTGCCAAGCAGGCTGGCGCGCGGATCGTCGCGGAAAATGTCCACCAGCGTGCCGGTGTCGATCGGATCGACGTGCTGGGCGAACAGCGGCAGCCCGGCCCGGGCCAGCCGGTCGGCAATCCGGCCATGGACCGCACGCAGCCGGCGGATCGCGGTGAACAGCCCCAGCGCGCCGCCGCCGGCCGCCTCGATCAGCCGGGCATAGGCGCCGGCCAGACCCGCAAGGTCGCCCTTCTGGACGTCGGTGACGATCAGCACTTCGGCCTGGGCGGCATAGTCGAACGGGCTGTCGAAGCTCGACAGACGCGGGGCGACACCCAGTTCGCCGGCACCCGAATGGGCCACGGCGGCATCCCAATCGTTGCCGTCCTTGAGCGTCGCGCTGGTCAGCATCACCCCGTGCGCGCCATCGAGCACGGTGCGCGCGAACGGCTTCATCGGATCTAGCCAGCGGCGGTGAATGCCGACATCGAACTCGCGCGCTTCGGCCCGATCAACCGCCAGCCAGTCGACGAATTCGGGATCGCCCGGTCCGCCGAGCCGCTCGAGCAAGGCCTCCCAGGCGGCAATCAGGTCGATCCGCCAGGCCAGCGAATGGCGCGCGCCCTCGATCCGGGCGCGGCCCGGGCCGTCTAGCCAGTCGGGCGGTTCGGCGAGGATCGCCTCGAGCCGGACGCCCAGCCGGATCAGCGGGCCGCGCAGTTCGGCGAGGGCGGCCTGGGCGGCGCCGGCCAGTTCGATGAAGGCCCCGTCCAGCTGGGCGGCTTCGGTCTCAAGGCCATAGCCGGCTTCCTGCCCGCCGCTTTCGTCGCGGGCATAGACGCAGGCCCGCACCGCGGCGAGCAGCTCCTCGAGCGGTCCCGAAGGGGTACCGTCGTGGAGCCGTTGCAGCCAGCCATCGCCGGGCAGCGCCTCGGCCGCGTGGCGGGCGGCGGCGATCGCCTTGCCGCCGGCCTCGTCATAACTGGCCAGGTCCGCAAGCCGGGCGGAGAGGCCTCGACGCCGGCCTTTCGATCCGCGTTCCGGGCCGATCACCCAGCGCCGCAGTTCGATCGTTTCGGCCCCGGTCAGGGCGGCGGCAAAGGTCGAATCCGCCGCTTCGAACACGTGGTGGCCTTCATCGAACACGATCCGGGTCGGGCGCTGGGCGGTATCGCGGCCACGCGCGGCGTTGACCATGACCAGCGCATGGTTGGCGATCACCAGATCCGCCTGGGCGCTGGCCCGCGCGGCGCGTTCGATG
This sequence comes from uncultured Novosphingobium sp., assembly GCA_964573075.1. Classification (GTDB taxonomy): domain Bacteria; phylum Pseudomonadota; class Alphaproteobacteria; order Sphingomonadales; family Sphingomonadaceae; genus Novosphingobium. The sequence continues at coordinate 18,396 of CAZNII010000025.1, forward strand.
AAGCATTTGCGGTAGTGCGGGCACCCGGCATAGACGCATTCGCCGCGCTGGTCGGTCAGCGCCTTGATCCCGCGCTGGCGGAACAGCGTGCCAAGCCAGCCGGGCAGATCCCCGCCGATCATGTCGCCGTCCTGGCTGTAGGCCGCCCAGCGCGCGACCAGCTGCGCCATGATCGCGGGCCGCCCGGAAAAGCCGCCCTGCAATGCGTCTTCAAGGTTGAGCAGGCACAGGTAATTCTCGCGCCCCTTGCGCACCACCACCGGCTGGCTGCCGTCCGGGCGGGTGGTTGGCCAGGCGCGGCGGCTCTCGCGGCGCAGCTGGCGTTGCAGCGCCTTGGTATAGGTTGAAACCCAGACAGTCCCGCCCGATTGCTCGGCCCACAGCGAGGCCGGGGCAAGGTAGCCCAGGGTCTTGCCGATTCCGGTTCCGGCCTGGGCCAGCAGCAGGTGCGGTTGCCCCTCGCGCCGGCGCGGTTCGAAGGCGTGGGCCGCTTCCTGAGCATAGGCGGCCTGTGAGCGGCGCACCTCAGCCCCGTCGCCGGTCAGCCGGGTCAGCCGCGCATTGACATCGTCAGGGCGGAGCAAGGCCTGGCCTGGTTGCGGGCGTTCCGGTGCCTCTTCCCATTCGGGCAAGCGGGCGAACAGCCAGCGTTCGGCCCGGGCCGGAGCCTCGATCCGCGCGGCCAGCAGCGGGGCCCAGGACCAGCGCAGCCGGGTAAGGTTCTGCAGTCCCGACCAGGCCCCTTCGCGCTCAGCCCAGTCGGGCGATTGACAGGTGGCGAGCAGGGCTTCGGCGGCCTGCTGCAACAGGGCGGGAACGGCATCGTCGCCGTCAGGTTCGGGCAGGTTCAGCGCGTGGGCCAGGCCCTTGGGCGTCGGCACGACGAACCGGGCCGGATGGACGAAGGCGAACAGCTCAAGCAGGTCGAGCCCGGACAAATCGGGATAGCCGAGGCGGGTGGCGACCAATGGGGCGTTGAGGAGCAGCAAGGGGGTATCGGCCGCCGCGACGATCGCATCGCCCTTGCCAAGCGTGCGGGTATGGCCATGCCCGTCGCGCAGCCAGCAGCCGCCATGGCTGGCGTGAAGCGCGGGGAGGGGCAGCATCTCGCTCACGGATTCAGTTAGAACGGAAATGGAACAGGGCGCAAGCGGTTGACCGCAGCTTTGCCCTGCGCCAGCGTCGGATCATGCCGAATCCATCTCGCGCCGCGCTGATCGATCGCCTGCCCAAGGCCGAGCTCCACTTGCACATCGAAGGTTCGCTGGAGCCGGAGATGCTGTTTGCCCTTGCCGCGCGCAACGGGGTGGCGATCCCGTTTGCCAGTGCCGCGGAAGTGCGGGCGGCCTATTCGTTTTCCAACCTCCAGGATTTTCTCGACATCTACTATCAGGGCATGTCGGTGCTGCTGCACGAGCAGGATTTCTTCGACCTGACCTGGGCCTATCTGGAGCGGGCCCATGCCGACAATGTCCGGCATGTCGAGATCTTCTTCGATCCGCAGGGCCACACCGAACGCGGGATCGCATTTGAAACAGTGCTGAACGGTATCGAAGGGGCACTCAAGGCGGGCGAGGCCGAGCTCGGGATCAGCTACCGCCTGATCATGTGCTTCCTGCGCCACCTCAGCGAGGAGGATGCCTTCGCAACGCTCGAGCAGGCATTGCCGCACCTGGAACGGATCCATGGCGTCGGGCTCGATTCTTCCGAAGTCGGGCATCCGCCGGCCAAATTCCAGCGGGTCTTCGCCCGCGCGCGCGAGCTGGGTCTGCATGTCACCGCCCATGCCGGTGAGGAGGGCCCGCCCGAATATGTCCGCGAGGCGCTGGACCTGCTGCAGGTCGAGCGGATCGACCATGGCAACCGTGCGCTTGAGGATCAGGCGCTGGTCCACCACCTGGCCCGCGACGGGATGACGCTGACCGTCTGTCCGCTTTCCAACCTCAAGCTTTGCGTGATCAAGGATCTGGCCGAGAGCCCGGTCAAGCGGATGCTGGAGCTGGGATTGAAAGCCACGGTCAATTCCGACGATCCGGCCTATTTCGGCGGCTACATCAACGCCAACTTCCACGCGGTGGCCGAGGCGCTGGACCTCAGCGAGGCGGAGATCGTGCGGCTGGCCGAAAACAGCTTTACCGGATCGTTCCTGCCAATGGCCGACCAGATCCAGCACCTGGCCGAAATCGCCGAGGTGGCCGGTGGTCGATAAGGTCTACCTCACCGCCGACCGGCTGCTGGAAGACAGCTTCGCGCTGGCCAACCAGGTGCTCGATTCCGGCTTCCGCCCGACCCATATCGTCGGGATCTGGCGCGGCGGGGCGCCGGTCGGGATCGCGGTGCAGGAACTGCTCGCCTATCGCGGGATCGAGACCGATCACATCGCGATTCGCACCGCCTCCTATTCGGGGATCGACCAGCAGGAGAAGGAGGTCCGCGTCTATGCCCTGGGCTATCTGATCGACGTGCTCGATCCCGAAGACCGGCTGCTGGTGATCGACGACGTGTTCGATACCGGCCGCTCGATCGAGGCGTTCCTCAAGGAGCTGCGCGCGCGCTGCCGCCACAACACACCGCAGACAATCATGATCGCCACGGCCTATTACAAGCCGAGCCGCAACCAGACTGCGCTCAAGCCCGATTTCTTCGTTCACCAGACTGAGGAATGGCTGGTCTTCCCGCACGAGATCTGCGGCCTGACCGAGGACGAGATCCGCGCCCACAAGCCTGGCGCGGCACAGATCCTGCGCGACTAGCTTCGCTTCCAGACCGTCCGGCCTTCCTTCACCGTTTCCAGCACCTTGATCCCCCGGATCTGGGCGACCGGCGTGGTCAGCGGATTGCGGTCGAGCACAACGAAGTCGGCCAGCAGGCCGGCCTTGATCCGGCCCTTGCGATTTTCCTCGAACACTTGCCAGGCCGGGCCGGTGGTCAGCATCTGCAGCGCTTCATAGGCCGACAGGCGCTGGTCGGGCCCGCTGACCACCCCGGTCAGAGAAGTGCGCGCCATGCTCGACCACAGCTGCACGAACGGATCGAGCCGGGTGACCGGGGCGTCGGAATGGTTCGAAGGATGCAGCCCGGTCTTCATCGCCGCCTTGAACGGGCTGATGAAGGCCACCACGTCGCGGGGGAAATTGCTGCGGTGGATATCGGCGAAGTAATAGGTGTGGTTCGAGAAATAGGCCGGGCCAACCCCGATCCGGGCATAGGCGGGCAAGTGATCGCGGCGCTGGAACTGCGAATGGATCACCACCGGACGGCGATTGTCCCTGGCCTTGATGCCGAGCAGGTCGAAGCCCTTGATCGCCATGTCGATCGCCGCGTCGCCGTTGGCGTGGACGAACATCTGCCAGCCGCGGTCATGGACCAGCCGGGCCTGCTTGTTGAATTCCTCCTGCGAAACGATCGGCTGGCCGTGCCAGGGATGGTGCCCCTCGGGCGAGCCGTTGGCATAGTCGCGGGTGAAATAGGCGGTGCGGGCCTGCGGCGAGCCGTCGAGCACGAACTTGATCCCCTGGACCTTGGTGTGGCCCTGGTACTTGCCCATCGCAAGGTCGGGCATGGTCAGCAGCGTATCGAGCCCGGCGGCGCTGGGCAGGATCGCCAGATCGATCTTCATCCGCGCCCTGGCCGCCGGGCTGAGCAGGAACTTGAGCTCGGGGATCTGGGTCGCGCCGTCCTGGGCGTGGGTGAAGCCCAGCGAGGCGTACCTGTCTTGCGTCGCGTCGAGCGCATCGAGCATCTGGGTCGGGGTGGGGCGGGGCAGGACCTTGTAGAACGGCATCAGCGCGGCTTCGAACACCACGCCGTTGGGCCGGCCCCTGGCATCGCGCAGGAACAGTCCGCCCGGCGGGTTGGGGGTATCGTCGGTCACCCCGGCAGCGGCCAGCGCGGCACTGTTGGCAACCAGCCCGTGCCCGGTGAAATGGATCAGCACCACCTTGTGATGGGGAAAGGCCGCATCGAGGTCCTCGCGCGTCACGTGCCGCTTTTCGGCGAGCGGGCTTTCCTTGTAGTTCCAGCCGATGAACCATTCGCCTTCGGGTACGTGCCTGGCCTCGATCCCGGCGCGGACCATGGCGGTGAGGCTGGGGATGTCCCTGGGCGGCTCGTCACCCGCATCGAGATCGACCCCGCTGGCCATCTGCATCAGCATCGAAAAGTGCGAATGGGCATCAACGAACCCGGGCAGCATGGTCGCGCCGTGGAGATCGCGGTCGTTTGCATTGCGCCCTGCCAGCTGGCGCGCGCGCGCTTCCGGCCCGGCGAAGACAATCTTGCCATCGCGTTCGACCACAGCCTGGACAGTACGCGGCGCCGGCCCGTCCATCGTGATGATCGTGCCGCCATGCCACAGGGTCGCGGTCGATGCCGGCGCCCCGGCATTGCCGGAGGTGCCCAGCGCCAGCAACCCGGCCGCCGCCAACCCCAGCTTCGCGATGCGAAGGATCATCCGCCTGTCTCCTCTCCCGAATCTCCATCGCGACAATGCATGGGGCCGGGAGTGGAAGCAATGCGCGGGTCAGCCGATCAGGCCACCGCTGTGCAGGCGGGCAAGGTATTCGCGCACGCGGTTGTGGCCTTGTTCGGTAAGGCGCAGGGGAATCTCTCCCCAGCGGCCGAGCGAATCGCCCTGTTCGACCAGGCCATGCGAAACCAGCAGGCGGGCCATGACCATCACAGTGGAGGGCGTCAGTTCCAGCGCCGCAGCGGCGGAATCGATGCTGATCTGCCTTGGATGACAGGCAAACAGCTGCAGCAACAGATCCCAGCCATGTTCGCCAAAGAACTGCGCATCGAAAAAGCTGGCGCGCAAACGCCGGCGTTCGATCATCTGCAGGGCAAGGTGCTCATAGGCGGCCTCGGCCGCGGAGGGAGAAGGTGGGTTCAACACTTTGGCGGTTCCTGGCAATGCCATCAGCCCCGGTCCGCTCCCAAATCCGGACCCGGTTCAACGGCAAAACGATCCCGCGCCGCCGCAAGGCAGCGCGGGAAAAGACGCGACCCGACAAGGACGGTGGCCCAAGTCGAGGCGCGCCACTAGGAGTGCCGCCAGAATTAACCAAGTCCCGTAGTTGGGGGACAGCTGAGCTCAGGTTGCCGGATCGGGTTGCGCTACGCGGCGATAGTCCCCGGCGATGACATAGCCATACCGCACGGCGGCGATCGCAGCGCCAACCCGGTCAGCGACATCGAATTTGCGGAATATCCGCCGGACGTATGTATCGACCGTTGCAGGAGAAATCTCCAGTATCGTGCCGATCGCCGCGTTGCTCTTGCCGCGGGCGATCCAGTAGAGCACATCCATTTCGCGCTGCGACAGCACCGCATCGCCGCTGAATTCGGGCGCCACCAGTTCGCAATATCGCTGATACGAAGCCTGCATCGCCAGTTGCAGTTCCAGTTCGTCGTTAGCACCGATCGCGTCCAGATCGGCATGCAGCCCGAGTGCTGCCATCCCGACCCGCGATCCGGGGCCATAGGTGGGAATGACCAGACCGTCGTACATGCCCCGCCGCTGGAGGATTGCCATGTAGCGCTGTTCTTCGATGGAGAGATCGCGCAAGGCGGAGGCCTGCGACCAGCGGAACGGCGTGCCCCGTTCCAGCGCGATTTCCGGCAATGGATCGACCCGGTGCAGGTACCAGCGAAAGGCCCGGGCCCACAGCTCGTCGAAGCCCATGTTGTTGAGTACCCGGCCCTCGCGGCTGTCCTTGGCGATCGGGGAAAGAAAGTAAGCTCCGCCAAACCCGCGCGCGCGGGCAAAGGCCAGCGTTTCCCCCCGCAGCGAAAGCACGTCCGCCGCGTCGGCGATCCTGGCGATGGCGTGAAGCAGTCCGTTCACATGGCACCGTCCAGTGCGACCGAACGGACTATAACACGCAGCGGCAATAATTGCGCTTGAATTTCGCGCGCCAGGTCTTGCCTTTGTTTCTATCCGGTCCATGCTTGATCACAATGACTTACCCTTGGCGGATCCTGTTGACCGGTCTTGCTGTTGTCCTTTTTGGCGGGGCGAGCCGACCGGGCGAATGGCTGCGTGAACAGCAGTCCGTAACCGTCGGCGGCGTGGCGGAAAGCTGGCAGCTGGTCTGGGAAGGGCGGCCCAAGCCGATCTGCGGTCCGCAGGACGTGGAAATGGCGATCACCTGTCCGTGCACCGGCTTTGCCTATGGCGAAATGGGCAGGCTTTCGCTGGTCCGCAAGCGCGGCGGCAAGGAGGTCGATCGCCTGGCCCTGGGCCCGCTGTTTGACGATCTGCCAGAAAGCAATTCCAAAGGCCTTGCGGCGATGCAGTGGCGGCCAATGCAGCCGCGCGATTTCGATCATGCCGGCGAGCCGGCTTCGCCGGCCTTTCTGGCCGAAGTGCGCAAGCGTCCTGGCCCGCGGGTCATGCAGGCTCGCGACTATGATCGCGACGGCAACGCAAGCGAATTCCTGGTCCAGGTCTCGGCCGGTCCGTGCGGCCACACCGGCTATGCGCTGGTCGGAGTCAGCAAGGCCCGGCCGAAGCTGCATGCCTTTGGCAGTGCGGCCCACCCCGGCGACATGCTGGTCCTGCCCGGCTCGGCCTGGCAGGCCTTGCTGTCCGCGCGGCGCCCGGTCCGCGTCACCGCATGGCAATGCGGCGATCATGGATCCGAGGTGCGGCAGGAACTGGAACTTTCGGCTGCGGCAGGGGTGATCCATGTGCGCCAGCGAACCTGGTCGTGCCCGGAAGACGGTTCCGCCGAACGATTGATCGAAGAAGCCGTGCTGTGAGCGGGCCGGCAGAGCAAGGGGCAGGGGGATGAGCAATCTCGACTACGAGCTGGAGCAGGAACGGCGCACCCTAGGCACCCCGGCGCGGATCGCGATCGGCTGTGCGTTGCTGGTGGGTGTGCCGCTGGTGCTGCTGTTTGCCTATGGCGTCTATATCGCCGCATTCCAGTCACCGGAGGACCGCTTTGCCGACATGCTGAAGGACAAGCCCCGGCTGGCGAAACTGGTCGAGCCGATCAAGCGGAGCTATCCGACCGAGTACAAGCGGCTGGTCAAGAAGATCGACGATGCGAACGCGATGCAGTTGAGCGAGGACGAGCTGCTGCCGTTCATCGCCGATTTCATGACCGGCCTGTGGTCGCGTCACCGCGATGCGATGGCCCAGGCCGGCAATCCCGAAGTGCTGGCCCTGATGAAGGCGCAGGGCCGCCTGGCCGAAGTCGCCACCAGGAACCCGACGATTTGCCGGATCCAGTTTGCGGACATCGATTTCCGGCGCTGGAACCTGGCCAAGGACCGCCAGGCGAAAGAGGCGATCTACGGCGTCACCATGGCCGTCGCCAATGCTGCGGCAGCGGGGCGGGAGCATCCGACCGAGCGGATTCTGCCGTCGCAATCGGATCAGATGGCGTTGGGCAGGGCGATGCAGGCGCGCGGGCTGACCAATCCGCAACTGGCGAAGCTGCGGCAGAATCCGCCGGTCGAATCCGACCTTGAGGAGAATTGCCGCACGCTCAATCTGGTGATGGATTCGGTGCTCAGCCTGCCCGAAGCGCAGATTCAGCGGTTCGGCACGCAGCAGATGCGCCAGGGCGGCAGCTAGGCCGCACTTGCAAAACCGCCGCGTTCGGGCAAAGGCGCGCGGATCATGATCGACGACGCACTCCTTTCCGCCGCACAGGTTTCCAAGGCTTGGCCCTTCGAGGAGGCGCGCAAGCTGCTGAAGCGCTATCCTGGCGGAAAACCGGACGGCTCGCCGGTGCTGTTCGAGACCGGCTATGGCCCGTCCGGACTGCCGCACATCGGCACTTTCCAGGAAGTGCTGCGCACCACCCTGGTCCGCCGCGCCTATGAAGTGCTGAGCGGCGGCGCACCGACCCGGCTGGTGGCCTTCAGCGATGACATGGACGGGCTGCGCAAGGTGCCCGACAATATCCCCAACCAGGGGCTGTTGACCGCCTACCTCGGCCATCCGCTGACCCGGATCCCCGATCCGTTCGGCAAGTATGAAAGCTTCGCCCATCACAACAACGCGATGCTGCGCGAATTCCTCGACCGGTTCGGGTTCGACTATGAATTCGTCTCGGCTTCGGATCGCTACAATTCCGGCCAGTTCGACGAGGCGCTGAAGGGCGTGCTGCGCAACTGGCAGGCGATCATGGACATCATGCTGCCGACCCTGCGCGAGGAACGCCGGCAGACCTATTCGCCGGTCCTGCCGGTCAGCCCAAAGACCCACCAGGTGCTGCAGGTGCCGGTCGAGGTGGTCGATGCCGAAGCCGGGCTGGTCCGTTTCGAGGACCATGGCGAGATGGTCGAAAGCTGCATCCTGGGCGGCAATTCCAAGCTGCAATGGAAAGTCGACTGGGCAATGCGCTGGGTGGCGCTGGGCGTCGATTATGAGATGTGCGGCAAGGACCTGACCGATTCCGTGCGCGAAAGCGGGCGGATTACCCGCGCGCTGGGCGGCACGCCGCCCGAAGGTATGATCTATGAGCTGTTCCTCGATGAGAACGGCGAAAAGATTTCGAAGTCCAAGGGCAACGGCCTGACCATCGACCAGTGGCTGACCTATGGCAGCGAGGAAAGCCTGGGGCTGTTCCTGTTCCGCGAGCCGAAGAGCGCCAAGAGCCTGCACACCGGGATCATCGCCAAGAACGTCGATGAATACTGGCAGTTCCGCGAAAAGCTGCCCAGCCAGCCGATCGAGCAGCAGCTCGGCAACCCGGTCTGGCACCTGCTGCGCGCCAACGGCAACACGCAAGGCGCTGGCGACAAGCTGCCGGTCACCTATGGCCTGCTGCTCAACCTGGTCGGCGTACTGGGTGCCCAGGCGACGCGCGAGCAGGTCTGGTCCTATCTCGGCAACTATGTGCCCGATGCCGATCCGGCCGCGCACCCGGAGCTCGACAAGCTGGTCACCAACGCGCTGGCCTACAACCGCGATCTGATTGCCCCCACGCTGAAGCGGCGTAAGCCCGAGGGCGGCGAAGCGGCGGCGCTGGCGGCGCTGGACGAGGAACTGGCCGCGACCAGCGACGATGCCACGGCCGAAGAACTGCAGAACATCGTCTACGAGATCGGCAAGGACCCGCATTACGGGTTTGAACAGCTGCGTGACTGGTTCAAGTGCCTCTACGAGACCCTGCTGGGGTCAAGCCAGGGACCGCGGATGGGCAGCTTCATCGCGCTTTACGGGATCGCCAATACCCGCGCCCTGATCGCCGAGGCACTGGCTTGAGGCAGCGCGCGGCCTTCGCCCTGGCCGCGCTTGCGCTCGCCGGAGCGAACCCGGCCCGGGCCGGAACGATCCTGTTCGTCGGCAACAGCTTTACCTTCGGCGCCTGTTCGGCGGTGATGCGCTATCATCCGGAACGGGTCAGCGACCTCAACGGCGATGGGATCGGCGGGGTGCCCGCGCTGTTCAAGACCTTTGCTGATCAGGCCGGACTCGACTGGCAGGTCAGCCTCGAAACTTCGCCGGGCAAGGATCTGGCCTGGCATCTCGACAACAAGTTGCCGCTGATCCAGCGGCCGTGGGACGTGGTTGTGCTGCAGGGCTATTCGACTCTCGATGCGCAGCGCCCTGGCGACCCGACCCGACATGTCGCCGCCGCCAAGGCCCTGGCGGAGCGTTTCCACGCCTCCAACCCCAAGGTTTCGGTGCGGCTGGAGACGACCTGGACCCGGGCCGATCAGACCTGGCGCAAGGGCGGCCACTGGTTCGGCAAGCCGGTTTACCGGATGGGTGAGGA
>CAZNII010000026.1:0-15597 GCA_964573075.1 uncultured Novosphingobium sp.
AGCACATCATTCGTAATGATGGGGTCACGTGTTCGAGTCACGTAAGCGGCACCACTCCTTCCGGATCATGGCAAGGCGCGCATCCTCCTTTCTCGTCCTGACCTGCCTGGCCGCTTCGCCGGCGCTGGCGGAAGAGGCGAAGCGCGTTGAAGATCCCGAGATCGTCGTCACCGGCCAGGGGCTGAGCCGCTCGGCCTTGCTCGATGCCTATGCGGTTACGGCGATCGAGCGCGATCGCACCGCGGGTTCGGCTTCAGGGCGGATCGAGGATCTGCTCGGCAATGTCGCCGGGCTGCAGCAGTTCCGCCGTTCGGACAGCCGCTCGTCCAATCCGACCGCGCAGGGGGTGACCATGCGCGGGCTGGGGGGCAATGCCTCGAGCCGGTCGCTGGTGCTGCTCGACGGCGTGCCGGTGACCGATCCGTTCTTCGGCCACGTTCCGTTCGTGGCGCTGCCGTTCGAGCGGTTGCGGCTGGTTACGGTGACGCGCGGTGGGGGCAGCGGGCCGTTCGGGGCGGGCGCGGTGGCCGGAACGATCGAGATGTTCAGCGCCAGCCCGGAGAACCTGCCGCAGGCCGAGGCCAGCCTGGTCGCCAACGATCGCGGCGAGAGCGAGCTTTCCGCCAGTCTCGCCCCGCGGCTCGGCGCGGGCCATGCGGTGGTCAGCGCTCGCTGGGACCGGGGCAAGGGGTTCTGGACCACGCCTGAGAGCCAGCGGGTCCCCGCCTCGGCGCGGGCGCGGTTCGATAGCTGGTCCAGCTCGCTGCGCGGGGTGGTGCCGGTTGGCGAGGACCTCGAATTCCAGGCCCGGGTGCTGCTGTTCGAAGACAGCCGCACCCTGCGTTTCAATGGCGCAGACAGCCACCAGAGCGGGCAGGACGCCTCGCTGCGGCTGGTCGGGCGCGGGGCCTGGCAGTTCGACCTGCTCGGCTATGTCCAGGCGCGCGATTTTTCCAACGTGGTGATCAGCGCGACCAGCTTCAGGAAGACGCTCGACCAGCGGACCACGCCTGCAACCGGGCTGGGCGGCAAGTTTGAGCTGCGTCCGCCGGTCAACGCGGATCATACCCTGCGGCTGGGGATCGATTGGCGCCGGGCCAGCGGCGAGATGTTCGAGACCGCCTTCAGCGGGGCGACCGGAGCGGTGACCGCGCGGCGCCGGGCCGGCGGGGTCAACGATGACATCGGCCTTTACGGCGAATACGATCACGAGATCGGCAAGCTGCGGCTGACCGGTACGGCCCGGCTCGATCGCTGGTCGGTGCGGAGTGGCCATTTCGAGGAGCAGAACGCCGCCGGCGTTGTCACCACCAACAACCGCTTTGCCGATCGCAGCGGCTGGGACCTGTCGCTGCGCGGCGGGGCGCTGCTGGCCGTGAACGACCGGCTGACCCTGCGCGCCTCGATCTATGACGGGCTGCGCCAGCCGACGCTCAACGAGCTGTACCGGCCCTTCGTGGTCTTCCCGGTCACGACCCGGGCCAACGCCAATCTGGCCAACGAAAAGCTGTTCGGGTTCGAGGCCGGGCTCGAGTTCAAGGCCGGCCCGCTGGAGGTCCAGGCCGGCGCCTTCGACAACCGGGTCAGCGGCGCGATCGCCAATGTCACGATCGGCCCCAACCTGCGCGAACGGCGCAACGTCGATGCGGTCCATTCGCGCGGGATCGAACTGACCGCCAAGGCCCGGCTGGGGGCCTTCAGCTGGGACGGGTCGGTCACCCTGCTCGACGCCCGGGTCGAGGGCAGCGGCGTTTCCGCCGCGCTCGACCGGATGCGCCCGGCGCAGGTGCCCGAATTCGCGCTCAGCACCACGCTGTCATGGCGGCCCGGCAAGGACTGGCTGGTGGCGGTCACGTTGCGGCACCTGTCCTCGCAGTTCGAGGATGATCTTCAGACCGACCGGCTGCCGGCCCAGACCACGCTGGACGCGGTGGTGACGATCCCGCTTTCGCCGCGCGTCGGGTTGATCTTCCGGGCCGAGAACATCACCGACGCGGCGATCGTCACCCGCAACCAGGCCGGCTCGATCGATCTGGGCGCGCCGCGCACCATTTGGGCCGGATTGCGGATTTCCATCGGCCGCTGACTTGCCTAAGGTGGGTGGCGAAACGAAACGGGAGATCGCCATGGCCACCAAGCTCAGCATGCACAGCCGCAACCTCGATTGCAGCGAGGAAGAGTGGCAGGCGCGGCTGCAACTGGCGGCATGCTACCGGATTTTCGACCATCTCGGCTGGTCGGAATCGGTCTACAACCACATCTCGGTCAAGGTGCCGGGAGAGGACGGGGCCTTCCTGATCAACCCCTATGGCCTGCTTTACAACGAGGTCTGCGCCTCGAACCTGGTCAAGATCGATATCGACGGGAACACGCTGGATGGCAGCCCGTTCCCGGTCAACAAGGCGGGTTTCGTCCAGCACAGCTATTTCCACCGCCACGTGCCCTGGGCCCACGCGATCTGCCACACCCACACCACCGCGACGATGGCGGTATGCAGCCTTGAGGAAGGCCTGCAGCCGACCAATTTCTATGCCTGCAACTTTGCCGGGCGGCTGGCCTATCACGATTTCGAGGGGATCACCGTGCGCCCCGAGGAAGGCGAGCGGCTGCTCAAGAACCTCGGCGACCGGCGGGTGCTGATGCTGCGCCACCACGGTCCGGTGATCCTGGGGCGCTCGATCCCCGAAATCTTCATCCTGCACTGGTCGCTGCAGCGCGCCTGCGAAGTGCAGCTGGCGACCATGGCGGCGGGCAAGCCGGCGCTGATCCCAGACGAGGTGGTGGCGGTGCACCAGCGCGACCTGGGCCAGGCGGCGATCCCCGGCACCCAGCCGGGCGCGACCGACTTCGAGGCATGGCTGCGCCAGATCGACCGGATCGACCGGTCGTGGCGCGACTGATCCGGGGACCGGCATGCCGCGCCTGACCGTCAACGGCCGTCCGGTCGAATTCAAGCTCGATCCGGAGACTCCGCTGCTCTGGGCACTGCGCGATGCCGCCAACCTGACCGGGACCAAATATGGCTGCGGGGTGGGCGATTGCGGCGCCTGCATGGTGCTGATCGATGGCGAGGCGCTGCGTTCGTGCCTGGTCACCCTGGCCGAGGTCGAAGGGCGCAGCGTCACCACGATCGAGGGGCTTTCGGCCGATCGCTCGCACCCGGTGCAGCAGGCGCTGGTGGCCGAGCAGGCGATCCAGTGCGGGTTCTGCACCCCCGGCATCGCGATCGCCGCTGCCGCGTTGCTGGCGCGCAATGCCGATCCGACCCCGGAAGATATCGCCGCCGCCGTGCCCAACCTGTGCCGCTGCGGGGTCTATCCCCGTCTGACCCGGGCGATTCAACGCGCTGGGCGTGTCGCGCGCAGAATCGAAACGATCAGCGCCGCCCCGGCCCCCGGGATCACGCCCGACGATGCGGCCCGGGCCGTGCCGGCGCTGAAGACCGAATAGCGCCGGCAAACGGCGCAAGGGGGAGAGCCAAGCCATGATCGAAACCGCCCTGACGCTGCCCTGCGGCGCGCGCCTGCCCAACCGCCTGGCCAAGGCGGCGATGACCGAGGGGCTGGCCGATCCGGCCGGCCGGCCAACCGCCGAGCTGGAGCAGCTTTACCGGATCTGGGGCGAGGGCGGCTGCGGGCTGCTGCTGTCGGGCAATGTCCATATCGATGCCGATCATCTCGAGCGGCCGGGCAATGTCATCCTCGATCGGCCGGCCGATGCCGCAATGCTCGACGCGCTGCGGCGCTGGACTGCGGCGGCCAAGTCCGGCGGGGCACAGTTCTGGGCCCAGATCAGCCACGCCGGGCGGCAGACGATGAAGCCGGTCAATCCGCACCCCAAGGCGCCCTCGGCGGTCAAACTGGGCCTGCCCGGCGGGCAGTTCGGCGAACCCGTCGCGCTGACCGAGGCCGAGATCGAAGAGCTGATCGCCCGCTTCGCCCGGGCCGCCGCAACCTGCGCCGAAGGCGGGTTCGACGGGGTGCAGATTCATGCCGCCCATGGCTATCTGATCAGTCAGTTTCTCAGCCCCCGGGCCAACCAGCGCACCGATCGCTGGGGCGGCAGCCTGGAAAACCGGGCGCGATTCCTGCTCGAGGTGGTGAGAGCGACCCGCGCGGCGGTGCCGGCCGGCTTTGCCGTTTCGGTCAAGCTCAACAGTGCCGATTTCCAGCGCGGCGGCTTTGCCTTCGAAGACAGCTTGCAGGTTGCGCAGTGGCTGGAGGCGGCGGGGATCGACCTGATCGAGATATCCGGCGGTACCTATGAACAGCCGCGGTTGCTGGGGATCGAAGGGATGGAGCCGGTCGAGCGGCCCGGCGTGGCTGCCTCGACCATCGCGCGCGAGGCCTATTTTGTCGATTTCGCGCTGGCGATGAAGCAGGCGCTGAAAGTGCCGCTGATGGTCACCGGCGGATTCCGCAGCCGTGCGGCGATGGAGGAAGCATTGGCCAGCGGCGGGGCCGACGTGATCGGGCTGGGCCGCCCGCTGTGCGTCGAAACCGATGGCGCGGCACGGCTGCTGGCCGGGGCCGAGCGCCTGCCCGGCGTGGAGCACGATCTGGCCCTGTTGCCTTCTTGGCTGGGTTTCCTGCGCGCGATCAAACCGCTGCGGGCGATGGACAGCTTTGCCGTGCAGTACTGGTTCTATTGCCAGATCTACGCGCTGGGCCGGGCGGGGCACACCGATCCGGGCAAGAGCGTCTTCTCCTCGCTGCTCGAGGTCGAGAAGACCCACAAGGGCTGGCTCAAGGCCCGGCGGGGTTAGAACTTCAGCTTGGCGCTCAGTTTCACGTTCAGCGGCTCGCCCGGCTGGATGTTGTTGTCGGTATGGGCGCTGGCGAAATAGCCGGCGTCGGTCAGGTTCTCGACGTTGAGCTGCAGCGAAAAGGCGTCCGACACCCGGAAATAGGCGGCCGCATCGACCCGGGTATAGGCCGGCAGCCACACCGCGTTGCTGATGGTGGCATATTGGCCTGACTGGTGGACCACACCCAGCCCCAGCCCGAACCGGTCGTTGAAGTCATAGCGGGTCCAGGCCGATGCCTGGTGGCGCGGCAGCTTTTCCAGCTGCCGGCCGGCCGGGGCCGCCGATGTGGCCGAGCGGATTTCCCCTTCCTGCCAGGTATAGCCGAGGCTGACCTGCCAGCTGGGGGCAATCCGCCCGGCCAGCACCGCTTCCAGCCCGTGCACGCGGCTGCTGCCGGTGAGCAGCCAGAACCCCGGGTTCGCCGGGTCTGCCACCCGGGTATTGCTGCGATCGAGCTGGAAGGCGGCGGCACTCAGGCTGAGATCGGGGGTGACATCCCATTTCACCCCGAGTTCGAGATTGCGGAACGCCTCGGGCTCGAGGCTCTGATAGCTCGGATCGAGGGTCGAGAACTGGTCGCCCGATTGCGGCAGGAAGCTCTTCGCATAGCCGGCATAGAGCGACAGGTTGGGCCGGGGCTTGATGATCAGGCCGAAGCGGGGCGACCACATCGTATCGGTCCGTCCGGTGGCTGCGGCGGTCAGCAGGTTGGTCGCCGCGATCTCGAAGCGGTCATGGCGGATTCCGGCGATCACCTGCAGCCACGGGGCCAGCTCGACCTGGTCCTGGACGAAGAACGACAGGCTTTGCACCTTCGAGCGGGAATTGGTTGCCAGCCCCGACCAGCTGATTGCCGGCAGGGTGAGGGTCTGGGCCAGCGGCACCGTAATCGTCGTCGAGGTGCCGCCGCCGGCCAGGGCAAAGCGGGCATTGCGGCGATCGGCGGCAGAGCTCTGGTCGGCGGCTTCGATCCCGGCCAGCACGGTGTGGCCGGTCCCGCCGGTCCGGCCCTTCCACACCAGGTTGGCCTGCCCGATCCAGTTTTCGCGGGTCGCCGCGCTGTCATAGCCGCTGAGTGTCACCGTGGTGGCGGTGGCAGAGGCGGGGAGGATATTGGCGTAATACTTGTCGTAATGGGCATATTGCCCGGCGAGGTTCAGCGTCAGGCCCTCGGCGAACTCGTGGTCAAGGCGCAGGCGGACGATGTGCGCCTCGACATCGCTGCGGTTGATCGCCGGGCTGCCGAAGAAGGTGTCGCGATAGCCTTCGATCGGGCGACCGGCCAGCGCCGGCACGCCGCGGTCGGTAACGCGCTGGTCGTGGTCGTAGTCATAGCCCAGGGTCAGCCGGGTTGCCGGGCCGAGTTCGGCCAGCACGGTGGGGGCCACGCCGGTGAAGTGCCCGCCGAAGGCATCGCGGTTGTTGTCGAATTCCTCGTAGGTGGCGTTGACCCGCAGCGCCATGCCCGAGCCGACCGGCAGGTTTGCGTCGCCGGCCACCGACCACGCGCCGAAACTGTCGATCCCGGCCCCGATGGTGGCAAAGGCATTGCCGGTTTCGGGGCGCTTGGACACCCGGTTGATCACCCCGCCGCCACCGCCGCGCCCGAACAGCAGCGCATTGGCGCCCTTCAGCACTTCGACCTGCTGGGTATTGTAGAGCGGGCGATAGTACTGCGCGTCGTCGCGCAGCCCGTCGAGAAAGAAATCGGCTGTGCTCGACTGGCCGCGCAGCGAAACCTGGTCGCGGTGGCCCTCGCCCTGGCCCAGGGTCACTCCCGGCACATAGCGCAGCGCCTCGTTCAGTTGTTCCACCCCCTGGTCGTCGAGCCGCTCGCGGCCCAGCAGGGTCACGCTTTGCGGGGTGTCGAGCAGCGGAGTGCCGGTCTTGGTCGCCTGGGCCAGTTCGATGCCCGGGCCAAGCTCGCCGGTGACCACGATCTCCATCGCGCCGTCAGCGTCCAGCTCTTCCGCCTGGGCCGCCGCGGGAAGGGCGAAAGCGGCGGCGGCAAGCAAGAGTCGGGAGCGGAAGGGCACGGCAATTCCTAATTATTGAGAACGATTCGCAAGAACTGTTCTGGCCCTTAATGAGAATGATTCGCATTGACAAGAATCAAATCGACATGAGGCTCTTTGCACGGCCGCTGCAAGGCGATAGGCGCAACCGGCAAGACGAAGGAGATTCCCCGTGAAGGCGACAATCTGGCACAACCCGGCCTGCGGCACCTCGCGCAAGACCCTGGCAATCCTTGAGGAAGCTCCGGGGGTCGAGCTGACCGTGGTCGAATACCTGGTCACTCCGCCCAGCGCGGACAAGCTTGCCCAGCTTTATCGCGATGCCGGAATCACCCCGCAGCAGGGCCTGCGCCTGCGCGGTACCGATGCCGAGGAGCGCGGCCTGCCCGAAGCGCCGGATTCGCAGGTGCTGGCGGCGATGGCGGCCGAACCCAGGCTGATCGAGCGTCCGCTCGTCGAGACCGAAAAGGGCGTGCGGCTGTGCCGGCCGCAGGAAAAGGTGCTCGAGATTCTCTAGATCCGGCGCCGCTCCATCAGGTCCTCGTCACGCTCCATCCCCTTGAGGCCGAGGACGATCACGGCCAGGCATAGCAGCTCGATCGCGGTAAAGCCGATCCACGGGGAGTGGCCATAAAGCCAGACCCCGACCGCCGGGGCGAGGATATAGGCCGCGCCGTTGACCGAGGCGACGATCCCGGCCGACATCGACTGTTCGGAGCGGCCGACCGCCAGCGAGGCGCCCGAAGTGAAGCCGGGCCGGAACAGCCCGAATCCCAGGCTGATCAGGGCGACCGCGATGTCGATGGTGTGTTCGCGCATCGCCACAGCCAGCAACGCTACTCCGCCCGCGGCAATCGCGATGCCCCACAGGCTCGAGGTGCGCGGGCCCATCCGCAACATCGGGATCAGGCCCCATTGCGCCAGCAGGGTGGCAAATGCGCCAAAGATCATCGCCCGCGAGATCGGCTCGCTGCCAAGGTGCGGCGTGGCGCGCAGGCCCAGCCGGTCGAGCACCAGGAACCCGACGATCCCCATCGCCGCGGCCTGGGCATGCCCGCCGAGCAGCCCGGCCACCAGCCAGGGCCGGGTGCGGCGATCGTTCCAGGCGCGCTTGAGGATCGCGATCGGGCCTAGCGGGGCATTGTCGGGCTTTTCGTCCTCGTCTTCGTCGCCGCCCGAGCGGTCGATCGAGGTGTTGGAATTGGTGCTGAACGGGGCCGCGGTGATCCCGCCGCGCGCGGCAAAGGCCGGGGCATCGTCGGGCAGCCAGATCCGCAGCGCCACCAGTACGATCACCGCGATCAGGGTGAAAGCGGCGAACGGCCCGGTCAGGCCCAGCCCCGGCAGGATGAACAGCGGCGCCAGCGCCGGGCCGATCACCGTGCCCAGCGCAAAGCTGGAGGAAATCACCGACAGCGACCGGGTCCGTTCCTCGCGGCTGGTGCGGCTGGCGACATAGGCCTGGACCGCCGGCGGCGCGGCCGATCCGAACCCGCCGTAAAGCGAACGGAACAGCGCGAACAGCAGCAAGGTACCCAGTCCGCTGAGCCAGCCATTGAGCCCCAGCCACAGCGCCAGGCCGCACAGCCCGAAGCTGGCAATGAAGCCCATCAGCCCGATCGCCATCATCGCCTTGCGCCCACGCCGGTCGGAACGGCGTGCCCACAGCGGGGCGCAGATCATCCACAGCAGCGCCGACCAGGTGTAGGCCAGGCTGATCCAGAAATCGTGGACCTTCAGTTCGGTCCCGATTGACGGCATCACCGTCTGCATCGCGGTATTGCCAGATGCCGTCACCAGCACGACCGTGAACAGCAGCGCGACCCGCCAGCCGGGCAGGGTGGCGGTGGTGCCGGGCAGGGCCGGATTGGGTTGCGGATCGCTACGCGACATCGGTTCACCGCTAAGCCTGTCGCACGCGGCTTGCAATGGGCTGGCAAATTTGGGAAGGGCGTGCCCCCGCACTTAAGAAGCAGGACTAATAGCTATCATGATCACCACCGATATTGCCCGCCGGGGCCTGGGGCAGCGCATCAAGCTCCGGATCAAGCGGGCAATGGGGCCGTGGGGGGTGTTCCTGCAGGGTTTTCTGGAGCATCCGGTGATGGTCGGCTCGATCATCCCCTCGTCGCGTTTCACCATCGCCAAGATGCTCGCGCCGGTGAAATGGGATGAATGCAAGCTGTTCGTCGAATACGGCCCCGGGGTAGGCACCTTCTGTCGCCCGGTGCTCGAACGGCTGGCGCGCGACGGCACGTTGCTGGTGATCGATACCAACCCGCTCTACATCGACTATCTCAGAGCCACGATCGGCGACAGCCGGTTCGTGCCGGTGCTGGGTTCGGCCGCCGACGTGGAGGAGATCGTCCGCGCCCACGGCCATGACCATGCCGACTATGTCCTGTCGGGCCTGCCGTTCTCGACCCTGCCCGATGGGGTCGGCCCGGCGATCGCCGCGGCGACCCATCGCGTGCTGCGCCCCGGCGGTGCATTTCTGGTCTATCAGTTCAGCGCCAAGGCCCGCGATTTCATGGCCCGGCACTTCCGCCACATCGACAGCGGCTTCGAACTGCTCAACGTGCTGCCCTGCCGGCTGTTCTGGGGCTGGAAGGAATAGGCCCGCCGCTCAGCTGAAGATGCCGGGCACCCGCGAATCGGTTGCGCCGGTCAGCTGGCGATGGATCGCGGCAAAGGTGGTGGTGACGTAAAGCGTCACCGCCGCGCCGAACAGCGATGACAGCACGCTGACCGCTACTTCGCCGCCATGGGCCCCGAACGTCAGCGTCGCGACCGCCCCGCCGACCACGACGATGATTATCGCAAGGACAACGGCGGCAACCACCAGCAGGACGATGAACAGCAGGATCGATCCGGCATTGCCGCGGGTTAGCTCCCACGAGCGACGAATGATTTCGAACGGGTTGCGCAAACCCTCGATGGCAATCGCCGGGACGATCAGCGACAGGCGCATTCCCGCCCAGACCGCCACCCCCAGCAGAACCACGCCCAGCAGAAAGACCAGCACCGGCGATCCAGCCGCCGCAGGAATGCCGATCAGCGCGCCGCCAGCGACCATCCAGACCAGCCCCAGCAACAGCTGGGTCAGGACCAGGATCGGCAGGCCGATGGCCGCCTCGCGCAGCACCTCGCCGACCGTGCAGTCGCGCGGACCGGCGACCAGCCGGGTGACCGCCAGCTGGCCAAGCGACTGGATCACGATCGAGACGACAAAGTAGGGCAGGGCTGCAATCCAGTAGGTCTTCACCGCCTCGAGCGCGGCAGCCGGATCATCGCCGCCAGTATCTGTCGGCTTGGGGATGAACAGCTCCATTGCCAGGCTGGGCAGCAGGAAGAACACCCCGGCAAGAACGATCAGGACCTCGCGGTTGGCCGTGACCATGGCGACGGCTTCTTCCCATGCGGCCGAAATGTTGAGCTTCATCGAAGTATCTTCCGTTTGCTTGTCCCCCCTTGATAACCACACCATTTGCCGCCACGCAACGCGGGATGGAACCGGCCCTGCCCGATGGAATCGAATTGTGGCGCGAAACTGCGCCCGTGCCCTATCGCCGCGCCTTGGACCAGATGACCGCGCGCAATGCCGCGATCGCCGACGGGAGCGCCAGGGAACTGCTGTGGCTGCTCGAACATCCCCCGGTCTATACCGCCGGAACCAGCGCCGCTGCGGCCGAACTGCTCGACCCGCGCTTTGAAGTGGTCGAGGCCGGGCGGGGCGGGCGCTATACCTATCACGGGCCGGGGCAGCGGGTCGGCTATGTCCTGCTCGACCTGAAGCGGCGGGCGCGCGACGTCCGCGGCTTTGTCCACGGTCTTGAAGGCTGGGTGATCGCCACGCTCGGCGATTTCGGGGTCGAGGCGTGGCGCGCGCCGGGGCGGATCGGGATCTGGACCCGCGACATCGACGGGCGCGAGGCCAAGATCGGCGCGATCGGGGTCAGGGTGCGCCGCTGGGTGACGATGCACGGTTTTTCGGTCAACATCGCGCCCGATCTGTCGCACTTCGGAGGGATCGTGCCGTGTGGGATCGAGGATTTCGGCGTCACCAGCCTTGAGCGGCTGGGCCACAAGGTTGATTTCGATACGTGGGATGAGGCATTGCTGAAGCGCGCCGGCGATTTCCTTGCCGCGCTGGAAAAGCCCTGCCCGGCGGAGAATGCATCATGATGAAGGCGATTGCCCCCGCGCTGCTGGTCCTGGCCCTGACGGGTTGCGGCGGCGAGGAAGACAAGCGCGCCGCCGGTGCCGGCAAGGTCGAGGGGGAAATCCTGCCCGGATCGGCCAGCGATGCGATGATCCCGCTCGACCAGGTCAAGAGCCAGGCCCCGCTGGCCCCGAAGACCGAGGGCGGCGACAAGAAGGATGCCAAGGCGGCGGGCAAGGACAAGGAAGCCGCCGCTCCCGCCGCTCCCGCCGAACCGGCCCCGGCAGAGGCTCCGCCGGCTGAAGAGTAGGCCCGCCAGAGCGCCTGGCCTATTCCTCGATCCCCAGCAGCCGCTGTGCCAGCTTGAGGTGCGGGCGGTCGATCATCCGGCGATCGATCTGCAAGGTTCCGGCATCGGGGCTGGCCTGGAAGGCGGAAACGATCGCCCGGGCTTCCTCCAGTTCCTCTTCGGTCGGGGTGAAGGCCTGGTTGATTACCGCCACCTGTGCGGGGTGGATCGCCAGCATTCCGGCAAAGCCATCGGCCCGGGCCGCTTCGGCTGCGCGGCGCAGGCCATGCTCGTCGGCGAAATCGGCGTGCAGCGTATCGAGCGCCATCACCCCCTTGGCATGGGCAGTCAGCAGGGTCTGGATCCGGGCAAAGCGGAAGGCATCGGTCCATTCGCCGGCGGCGTCGCGCTTGCGGGTGGCGCCAATTGCCGCCGAAAGGTCCTCCGCCCCCCAGGTCAGCCCGGCCAGCCGCGGCAGCGATGCGGCGGCATAGGCCGGGATGGTGATCGCGGCATGGGCGGTTTCGCTGACCAGCGGCAGGATCCGGGTCGATCCAGCGGGAATGCCGTTGCGCCCTTCAAGCTCGTAAAGCTCTGCGGCCAGTTGCTGGACCGATTCCGGGCCGGCGCTCTTGGGCAGCATGATCCCGTCGGGCGCGCCGGGCATGACCGCGACCAGATCGTCGCGCCACAGCCGGCTGTCGAGCGCATTGATCCGCACCCAGCGGCCCAGCTTGCGCCCGCCGGTAACCTGCTGGCGGTGCGCGCCGAGCCAGGCCGCGCTGAGATCGCGGGCCCGGGCCTTGTTGGCGTGGGCGACCGAATCCTCAAGGTCGAGGATGATCGCGTCGGCGCCGATCGCCGCTGCCTTGGCCAGCTTCTTCTCGCTGTCGCCCGGGACGAACAGCCACGACCGTACTGCCATTGCCGCAACCCTTTCCTTCTGTCCTTGCCGGCCCGGCCCCTGGCGGGTCAGGCCTCTGCCGCCTCGAGTGCCGGGTAGTCGATATAGCCCGCCGGTCCTGGCAGATACCAGCTTTGCGGAACGTTAACGTTGGGGGCCCAGTCCGCACCGCGCCGGATCCGCGTGGCGAGGTCCGGGTTGGAGATATAGGGGCGCCCGAAGCTGACCGCTTCGCACCGGCCCGCAACAACGTCCGCCTCGGCCTGGGCGGCGGTATAGTCCGAATTGAGCACCAGCGGGCCGGTGTAGAGCGAACGGATCAAGCCATCCTGCTTGGGCACCTCGGTCGCGCCGAAGGTGCCGTCCGGGCCGGGCTGGCGCAGCTCGACGAAGCTGATCTTCAGCTCCTCGCAGACCCGCGCCGCCGCGCCGAAGATGCTGGCCGGATCGGGATCGTCGCAACCTTGCGTTTCGCCATTGGGCGAAAGCCGGATCGAAACCCGCTCCGCGCCCCATACCCCGATCAGCGCCTCGAGCACTTCGCGCAAAAAGCGGGTGCGATTTTCCGGGCTGCCGCCATATTCGTCGGTGCGCAGGTTGCTGCTCGAACGCAGGAACTGGTCAACCAGATAGCCGTTCGCGCCGTGCAGCTGGACCCCGTCGAACCCGGCCGCCTTGGCCCGGGCCGCGGCGGCGGCATAGTCATCGACGATCCGGGCGATGTCGGCCCGGCTCGCCTCGCGCGCCTGCTCATGGGGCTTGCGCCCGGTCGGGGTGTGGGCGTGATCGGGCGCGGTCGTCGCGCTGGCCGATACCGGCGCTTCGCCGCCCAGGAAATCGGGGTGAACCAGCCGGCCCATGTGCCATAGCTGCATCACGATCCGCCCGCCGGCCTCGTGAACCGCATGGGTGGTCAGCTTCCAGGCCTCGGCCTGCGCATCGTTGTAGATGCACGGCGCGGCCGGCCATCCGGCGCCCTCGACGCTGATCGCCACCGCCTCGCTGATGATCAGCCCGGCATCGCTGCGCTGGCGATAGTATTCGGCGATCATCGCGTTGGGCATCGAGCCGGGATCGGACCGCCCGCGGGTGAGGGGCGCCATCAGGATCCGGTTCTTCGCTTCGATCGCGCCAAGCCGGATCGGCTCGAACAGGGCTTCGTGCAAGGCATCCTCCTTCAATTTCGTTTTGCAATTCGTCATGGAGCGCTAAGGCAAGGCCATGGCGATTGCAACGGGGGGCGGGAGAGACGAGGCAAAGGGCTGGACCGCCCTGCATTTTGCCGCGCTGATGGGCGGCAACGTTGCCCTGGCGGTCGGCCCATGGTTTGTCCGCCATGCCGATACGGGTCCGGTCAGCGCCGGGTTCTGGAGACTGCTGCTGGCAGTGCCGGTGCTGTTTGCGCTGGCGCTGGCCAATGGCGAGAAGACCACGGGGTTCCGCCCGGCGACCTGGCTGGCGATGGCCGGGGCCGGGGCCTTCTTCGGACTCGATATTGCCAGCTGGCACATCGGGATCGGCATGACCCGGATGGCCAATGCCACGCTGTTCGGCAATTGCGGCAGCCTGGTGGTCATCGCGGTCGGGCTCTACGCCCTGCATCGCGCGCCGAGCCGGGGCGAGTGGCTGGCCTTCGCGCTGGCGATCGCGGGTTCGCTGATCCTGCTGGGCCGCAGCCTTGAAATCGGGCGGACCACGCTGATCGGCGACCTGTTCTGCATTGCCGCCGGCCTGCTCTATGCCGGCTACATCCTGTTGCTGCAAAAGCCGCGGGCGAGCCTTGGCAGCTGGGCGCTGGTCGCCTGGTCGAGCGTGGCCGCCGCCACGGTGATGCTGGTCGCGGCGCTGCTGCTGGGCGAGCCGTTCTGGCCGACCGTCTGGTGGCCGCTGATCGCGCTGGCGCTGCTCGGCCAGGTCGCGGGGCAGGGGCTGCTGATCTATGCGATGCGCCATTTCACCCCGCTGGTGTTCGGGCTGGCGCTGCTGACCCAGCCGGCGATCGCCGTCGCGCTGGGCTGGGTGGCATTCGGCGAGGCGCTGGTCTGGCTCGACATTGCCGGGATGGCGATGGTCGGCGCCGGGCTGGCACTGGCCCGCTCGACGCAGGACTGATGCTGCGCTAGCCTGCCGGGCAATTGCCTGTCCCCGGGAGATACCGATGAAGAAACTGGCCCTGATCGCCGCGCTGCCGCTGGCGGTGCTGACCCTTACCGCGCTGCCGCTCGAAGCGGCCAAGACTCCGGCGGCGGCGGTCCGCTCGCCCAGGGCCGATGCCGCCTTCCAGGCGCTGGGACAGCGCTTCATCGCCTCGGCCATGGCGCTTTCCCCGGTCGAGGCGACTGCGCTGGGAATCCACGATCACGATGCCAGGCTGCCCGATATCACCCCGGCGGGCCGCGCCGCGCGGGTTGCCGAATGGCGTGCGATCCTGGCCGGGCTCAACGCGATCGCTCCGGCGTCGCTGAGCCGCGATCACCAGGTCGACTACGCGATCCTCAGGAACGAGCTCGAATACCGGATCTGGGCCAACGACGAGCTGCAGGACTGGGCCTGGAACGCGCAAGTCTACAACGATATCGCCGCCGGATCGCTCTATACGCTGGCGGCACGCGATTTCGCGCCGTGGGACGTGCGGCTGAAGGCCGCGACCGCGCGGATGGAGGCGCTGCCGGCGTTCCTGCGCGAAAGCCGCCAGCAGCTGGTCCCGGGGCGGGTGCCGCCGGTCTTCGCCCAGACCGTTGCCAGGCAGAACGCCGGGATCGTCGAGATCGCCGAAGGCATGTTGGCCCCCCATGCCGATGCACTGACCGGCGCCGACCGCGCCCGCTTCGATGCGGCGCTGGCCGGGCTGAAAGCGGCCGTGGCCGAGCAGCAGAAATGGCTCGACGAAGTGCTGGTCCCCCGGGCGAAAGGCGAATTCCGGCTCGGCGCCAGGCTCTATGACCAGAAAATGAAATTCGCGCTGATGAGCGATATGAGCCGTCCGGTGCTGAAAACCCGCGCACTCACGGCCAAGGCGCAGATCCGCGGCCA
Organism: uncultured Novosphingobium sp.; assembly: GCA_964573075.1. Taxonomy (GTDB): domain Bacteria; phylum Pseudomonadota; class Alphaproteobacteria; order Sphingomonadales; family Sphingomonadaceae; genus Novosphingobium. The sequence goes on from CAZNII010000026.1 coordinate 15,211, forward strand.
GATGTATGCGCTGGCCCGTCAGGTCCTGGCCGGCAAGCCGGGCGCTCCGCCGCTTCCCGCCAGGCCCACCGCCGATCAGGAACAGGCCGCGATCGAGGCCGCGCTAGCGCTGTCCTATGCCAAGCGCCCGCCGCGCGACCAGCTGGAGCAGCGCGCCCGCGAGACGACCGAGCAGGCCACCGCCTTCGTCCGCGAAAAGGGCTTCATCCGGATGGCCGACGGGCCGGTGCGGATCATCACCATGCCCAAGTTCCAGCAGGGCAATTCGGTGGCCTACAACGATCCGCCGGGGCCGTTCGAGAAGGGCCAGCAGAACTTCTACGCGGTCAGCCCGATCCCGGATGACTGGACCGACGAGCAGGCCAAGAGCTTCCTGACCGAATACAA
>CAZNII010000026.1:15697-20152 GCA_964573075.1 uncultured Novosphingobium sp.
GCATGCTCCGCGCCGAAGCCGAAAAGCGCTGGGGCAAGCAGTTCACCCTGCGCCGCTACCACGACACGGTGCTGAGCTTCGGCTCGCCTCCGGTGAAATATGCCCGGGCGCTGATGTTCGGGTTACCGGTGAAGTAGGGGGCCGATCGGGTCTTTGCAGGGCGTTGCGCGTTTGAGCATGCCTTCGCCCAGCCTTGCGCGATCGCTCTCCGCGTAGCCGATGCGAAGGCCAAGGCGCGATACGGCGAGGCCGAAGGCCAAACGCCATTGCCCGTTTTTGGTCCAGCCGTTCGCACCGGCGACCAAATGGACCATGAGTTCGTCGCGCAGCTCGCTTGGCAGCAATCCGTGCTTGAGGAGGGCCATATCGCCACGGTCAAGGCAATAGGGCATTGAATCCAAGGCGCCACGGCCGACCGCGGATCGTACCTCCCAGGCGCTGAATCCGGCCAGTGCCGCGGGAATCAGCAGGACTGCTGCACCCAGCCAGGCAATCCGCCGGTTCACCGCGCCCCCAAATCCCCCTTGCCCACGGTCCCGCCGGCCATGTCCAGCATCCGGTCGAGGCTCTTCTTGGCCTGCAGCCGCAGCCCTTCCTCGATGTGGACCTGTGGTTTCAGGTCGCGCAGCGCGAGGTAGAGCTTCTCGAGCGTGTTGAGCGCCATGTAGGGGCAGATGTTGCAGGCGCACTGACCGTCGGCACCGGGCGCTCCGATGAAGGTCTTGTCGGGGATCGCCAGCTGCATCTGGTGGATGATGTGCGGCTCGGTTGCCACGATCAGGGTGTCGCCGGAAAATTCCTTGGCATATTTCAGGATGCCGCTGGTCGATCCGACATAGTCGGCATGATCGACGATGTGCGGTGGGCATTCGGGGTGCGCGGCGACCGGGGCGCCGGGGTGCTGGGCTTTCAGCTTGAGCAGCTCGGTTTCGGAAAAGGCCTCGTGCACGATGCAGACGCCCGGCCACAGCAGCATGTCGCGGCCGAACTTGCGGCCGAGGTAGCCGCCCAGGTGCCGGTCCGGCCCGAAGATTATCTTCTGGTCCTTGGGGATCTGGGCGAGGATCGTTTCGGCGCTGGAAGAGGTGACGATGATGTCGCTCAGCGCCTTCACCTCGGTCGAGCAGTTGATATAGGTCAGCGCGATGTGATCGGGGTGCTGCGCGCGGAACTGGGCGAACTTTTCCGGCGGGCAGGAGTCCTCAAGGCTGCACCCGGCGTCGAGATCGGGCAGGATCACGGTCTTTTGCGGAGCGAGGATCTTGGCGGTTTCGGCCATGAACTTGACCCCGCAGAAGGCGATCACCTCGGCGTCGGTCGCGGCGGCCTTTTTCGACAGCTCCAGGCTGTCACCGATATAGTCGGCCAGGTCCTGGATTTCCGGTTTCTGGTAATAGTGCGCCAGGATCACGGCGTTGCGCTCCTTGCGCAGCCGCTCGATCTCGGCGCGGATGTCGATCCCGGAAAGGTTTTCGGTCTGGACGGTCATCTTAAGCAACTCCGTGGGAGAGTGCCTCAGATGGTCTTTCCGGGTTGCACGATCAAGGCCGAATTTCCCACAGTCCGCACCGGCTTAGAGCGGCGGAGGCGGAGGAAGGGCCAGGCCTGGAACTGCCGCACCCGGCGATCCGGCGGTTGCCGCAGCATAGATCGCAGCGCCCAGCGGCGAATAGGCAATCAGGTCCATAACGACGATCATTGCGACGATCGCGGCCATGCCCCACAGCCAGGCGGGATGGGCTGGCCGGCCAAGCCGCCGGTCGCGGATCAGGCCCGCCAGCGGGAAGACCAGTCCGGCAAGGCCAGCCGCTTCAAAGCCATAAGGCGCGATCAGCGGCATCGGCAGCAAGCGGCCAAACCCGGGGCCGGTAATCGCCGCCAGCGCACAGATATGCAACCGGGCGTGCCATTCGGGATCGTCGCGCCGAGCCACTGCCCAATAGGTCAGCCCGGCAAAGGTGAACAGCGACAGTGGATCGCCGACGAGAAACTGCTGCGGATAGAAGAAGAACGGCACCCGGCCTTCGCGGGCCAGGGCCAGGGTCACGGCCAGCCCGGCAGTCAGCATCAGCACGATCCAGCTCGCGGCGATCCGCCCCACCAGGGCGTGCCGCGCCCGGTTGCCCGCCGCAGCAAAGCGGGCCTGGGCCAGGAACAGCACGATCCAGCCGAAGAAGATCACCGCGTGGGCATGGACCCGCGGCGGAGCGGAAAAGGACGAGCGGCCCATCGCCAGTTGCAGCGAAAATCCGGCAACCATAACCGCGGCCATCGCGCAGGAGAGCTTGAAATAGAACTGCAAATCGTCGGTGCGCGCCGGTGCGTGCGGCGCAGATAAAGTTGCCATCGCGGTTTCTCCCCAGAATTCCGCGTCCCGTTATAGCCTGACAATACACCATTGGTTCCCGGCGGCAATGCCGCGCGTCAAGGGGCGATCGGCTCCCCGTCGAACCGTACGGTCACCTTGACATCGCCATAGCCCGCAACCTTGAGCGGAACCGCCAGGTTCTGGGCCACGGCCTGGCGGGCCGAGCCGCGCGCGAGGTCCATCAGCGCGGGCTGGGCGGCCTGCTCAGCGGCCTGCTGTTCGGCCAGCAGGGTGTTGTCGCGGGTCAGCTTGGCCTGGGCCGGGCCGGTGATCCAGATCCCCTCGCGCAGATACTGGGCGCGGGCCTCGTCGAGGTTGGGCTTCGACAGTTGCAGCGGCGGCAGGGTGACGGTCAGCGCCTTGCCAGCTTCGTCCCACTGGAACCGGCCGGCATCGAGCCGGGCCAGATCGAGCGTATAATCGACCCGCGCAGGGATCACCGCGACCTGCCGGCTCTTGAGCAGGCCATAGCCGCGCTCGTCCTCGGCGCTGACTACCGGGGCGAGCTGGGCGGAGAAGACGGTCAGCCGGTTTGCCTTCTCGAACGCGGTCAGGCTGGTGGCGATCGGATCGCCGTGATCCGCGGGGCCATAGGCCTGCCAACCCAACCATGCGGCCAGCGCCAGTGCGCCGCCCACAAGCAGCCAGGATGGCCGCGCGGACTGGGTTCGGGTCAGGAGATCAACCGCCATGTTTCGCCTTCCTCGGCCACGATCCCGCGCGCCCTAAGATCGACCAGGTGAGCAAGGACTGAACGGCCGGCGGCCCCGGTCAGCCGCGGGTCGAGGCCCTTGTACATCGCGGCGACGAACTGGGGGATGGCGTGCGGTCCCTGTTCGAGCAGGCGCAGGATCTGCGCCTCGCGCTGGCGGCGGTGGCCCAGCATCCCGCGCACCAGCTGCCGGGGCTTGTCGACCGCCGGGCCATGCGCCGGATAAAGCACCTTGTCATCGCGATCATGCAGTTTGGCGAGGCTTTCCATATAGGCGCTCATGTCGCCGTCGGGCGGGCTGACCACGCTGGTCGACCAGGCCATCACGTGGTCCCCGGTGAACAGCGCGCCGCTTTCGATCAGGGCATAGCACAGGTGGTTGCTGGTATGCCCGGGGGTGGCGACGGCTTCGATCGTCCAGTCAGGCCCGAAAATCCGCTCGCCGTCGGCCAGCACCCGGTCCGGGGCATAGCTGTGGTCGAAGGCGCTGTCGGCGCGCGGGCCGTCATCGCTCAGCACCAGCGGCGCGCAGCCGATGATCGGCGCGCCGGTGCGGGCCTTGAGCACGGCGGCGGCGGGGGAATGGTCTCGGTGGGTATGGGTGCACAGGATCGCGCCGATCCGCGCCTCGCCCACGGCGGCCAGGATCGCCTCGACATGGCCACGGCCGTTGGTGTCCGCGCCCTTGAATGGCGAGGGTTCGCTATCGATACCGTCATCGGCCGGACCGGGATCGATCACTGCCACTTCTGCCCCCGCGCCGACGATATAGGTCTGCGTACCCGTGAAGGTATAGTGCGAGGCATTGGGCGCCAGCACGCGCCGGACCAGCGGTTCGCACTGCTCGGCAAGGCCGGTCGGCCAGGGTTTCGCGGGGATGTCCATTGCTCCGATATGGGGAGCCAAGCGCATTAAGTCGAGCGGATGTTGAACAGCTATTGGGAGTCAAATATGGCAGAGGCAAAGGGAGCAAATAGACGATGTCAGAGATCGACTATCGAAACCACTGCCGAGTCTGCGGACTTGACCAAGGTGAGCCAATTTGGGGCGAGGATGGCCTCAGCCCGACTTTTGGTATCTGCTCGTGCTGCGGCGTGGAGTTCGGTTATGGCGACAACAGTGCTGACAATTGTCGAGCAATAAGGAAGCATTGGCTGGAAGCAGAAGGCGGATGCTGGCGGTCACCACAGGACAAGCCCACGGCATGGTCGTGGGAAGTCCAGCGACTTCTGATTCCAGAAGGCTATCGAGACTGATCAGTTTCTAGCTTGCAAGCCCAGCCGTTCGCGCAGTGCGGAAATCGCGCTGGGGGCGGCGGGATCGCGTTCGCGCCAGCCGTTGTCGAGCCGCTTGAGGCGGGCGTGAAAGCGCTCGG
>CAZNII010000026.1:20252-27015 GCA_964573075.1 uncultured Novosphingobium sp.
TCGCGTTCGCGCCAGCCGTTGTCGAGCCGCTTGAGGCGGGCGTGAAAGCGCTCGGTCGCCTGGATCAACGCGCGGGTCTCACCTTCGATCAGGCTCAGCCGGTGGGCTTCCGCCTCGGGGAAGTCGGCCAGCTTGCCATAGCGGCGCAGCTGGAACTCGCTGAGTTCGCCGGCAAAGAAGGCGCGGTGGTTGAGCAGCCAGGCGACCGCGTGCATCATCCGCGTGGTGGTGCGCAGCGCCTCGCACGAAAGCGCGACCGTCGCCTCGTCGTCGGCTTCCTGCCCGTCGAGCCGACCGGACAGGGCAAAGGCCGAACGCACCTCGTCCGAAAGGACCAGGGCTTCGCAGTACAGACCTTCGATGATCCGGGGATTGATGCTTGCCGGGCTTGCCATGACCCGGACAGCGATAGGCTGGCAGCCTGCCGCTTGCCAACCGGGCCGGGCGGACTTTGCCACACCATTTCGGGACTGTCCCGATTGGGGGCGCTTTTAACGTCTTTAACGGGTGCGCCAATCGCCTCCGCGATCGGCTTGCATCACCGGCCCGCTCCCCCACCCGACCACCCATAGGGCAACCTAAAGTTGGGTGGTCGGGTGGGGGAGCGGGCCGGTGATGCAAGGTCGGACGGATGTCCGACCGCACCGGCGTCAGCCGGACAATTACGCGATGATATCGGGGATCAGGTAATCCTCGATCATCGCGATCTGGTCTTTCAGCTTGAGCTTGCGCTTCTTCAGGCGGGCGATCTGGAGCTGGTCGGTCGCGCCGGCGGCGGTCAGCGCATCGATCGCCGCGTCGAGATCGCGGTGTTCGATCCGCAGCGCTTCCAGGCGCTTTTTCAGCTCTTCCTCGTTCACCCCGGCAAGTTCCCTTCTGCCTGTTCGTCGCGGCCCGGAATCGCCCTGTCGCAGGTCCGCGCGTAGACGCTTCGCAAGATAAACTTAATGTGCTTCCATGACAATCGTGAGTGACTCGCCGGATGCCGAGTCGGGAACCGGTGGAGTCCTCGCAGCTTGGGGCTTGGACCCGGTTGACGTCGGGTGCGGGCCTTGGGGGCCAACACAAGGAGAATCCCCGATGGAACAATCGCATGTCAGCGCACTTCAGCTCAAGCACGCCGGCCTGGAACGCCAGATCGCCGAGGAAATGAGCCGACCCGCGCCTGACCTCGCGACCATCCAGGCGCTGAAGAAGCGAAAGCTCAGGATCAAGGAAGAGCTGGCGCATATCTGACCGGCCTGCGGTGCGGGAGGGGCACTGCCCCCTCCCATTGCCGCGGGGCAGGTTTTACCCGCCAACAAATACGATTACAGGCCGGGCCGGGACGTTCCCTTGGCCGCCGCTTTCGGCTAGTTACGGTCCATGACCGTTACCAGCGCCGTCGCCGCCGCCCGCACCATCCTCACGCGCCTGCACGACGTGATGGCATCGCGCAGCCATGCCCAGGCCAAGCTCAACACCGTGGTCGAGGTGATCGGCGAAGGCCTCGATAGCGAAGTCTGCTCGGTTTACCTGCTGCGCGAAGGCATGCTCGAGCTGTTTGCCACCAAGGGGCTGGCGCAGGAAGCGGTCCACGTCACCCGGATGGGGGTGGGCGAGGGGCTGGTCGGGACGATCGCCCAGAACATCGAAACGCTCAACCTGGCCGAGGCGACCGCTCACCCGGACTTCTCCTACCGGCCTGAAACCGGGGAAGAGAAGTTCCATTCCTTTGCCGGGGTGCCGATCGTCCGGCGCGAGCGTGCGGTCGGGGTATTGTGCGTCCAGCACGCCGATCCGCGCCGCTACGAGGAAGTCGAGATCGAGGCGCTGCAGACCGTCGCGATGGTGCTGGCCGAGCTGATCTCCAACGCCGGGCTGGTCGATGACGAGGAAGTCGCGCTGGGCCCGCAGCAGACCGGGCCGGTGCGGATGGCCGGGCTGACGCTGGTCAAGGGCCTGGCCGCCGGCAACGCGGTCTATCACCAGCCGCGGATCACCATCGAACATGTCATGGCCGAAGACCGCGATGCCGAATTGCAGCGCGTGTATCTCGCCTTCGACAAGATGCGCGAACAGATCGACCGGATGGCCAGCCAGGCCGAATTCGGCGTGGGGGGAGAGCACGAGGAAGTGCTCGAGACCTACAAGATGTTCGCCTATGACGAAGGCTGGAGCCGCCGGATCATCGAGGCGATCGACAGCGGGCTGACCGCCGAGGCGGCGATCGAGCGGGTCCAGCAGCGCACCCGGATGCGGATGCGCCAGATCGACGATCCGCTGTTGGCCGACCGGATGCACGATCTGGAGGACCTCTCCAACCGGCTGCTGCGGATCGTTTCCGGGCAGATGGGCACCGCGGCCAGCATGGGCCTCAGGTCCGACACGATCCTGATCGCCCGCAACCTCGGCCCGGCCGAGCTGCTCGAATATGACAAGCGGCGGCTGAAGGGCGTGATCCTGGAGGAAGGCTCGCTCACCGCGCACGTGGTGATCGTCGCGCGGGCGATGGGCATTCCGGTGCTGGGCCGGGTCCGCGGCCTGCGCGGGATCGTGCGCGAGGGCGATCCGCTGCTGCTCGATGCCGACAAGGGTGAGGCGACCGTTCGCCCGATCGAGGCGATGGTCCAGGCCTTCGACGCGCGCTTCGCCAAGAGCAAGGAACGCGCCGCCGCCTATGCCGCGTTGCGCGATGTCGAACCCTTCACCCGCGACGGGACCCGGATCACCGTGCTGATGAACGCCGGGCTGCGCGATGACATGCCCAACCTGGCGCTGGCCGGCGCCGACGGGGTCGGGCTCTTCCGCACCGAATTCCAGTTCCTGGTTTCCGCCACCCTGCCTGCACGCGAGCGCCAGACCCGGCTCTACCGCGACGTGCTCGACACCGCCGGAGACAAGCCGGTGGTGTTCCGCACGGTCGACATCGGCGGGGACAAGGTCCTGCCCTACCTGCGCCACAACGATGGCGAACAGGAAGAGAACCCGGCGATGGGCTGGCGCGCGCTGCGGGTCGCGCTGGAGCGCGAAGGCCTGCTCAAGGTCCAGGCCCGCGCCCTGCTAGAGGCGTCGGCCGGCCGCACTCTCAACGTGATGTTCCCGATGGTTTCCGAACCGTGGGAATTCGACGCCGCCAAGGAGGTGTTCGAAGGCCAGCGCAAGTTCCTCAAGGGCCAGAAGAAGCTGTTGCCCGAGGCGATCCGCTATGGCGCGATGCTGGAAGTGCCGGCGCTGGCGGAAACGCTTGACCTGATTGCGCCGAAGCTCTCGTTCCTGTCGATCGGAACCAACGATCTTACCCAGTTCCTGTTCGCGGCCGACCGGTCGAACCCCAAGCTGGCCGAGCGTTACGACTGGCTCTCGCTCTCGATCATGCGGTTCCTCAAGCGGGTCCAGCTGTCGCTGGCCGGGCACAACGTCGATGTCACGGTCTGTGGCGAGATGGGCGGGCGCCGGCTCGAGGCGCTGGCGCTGCTGGGGATCGGCATCCGCCGGCTCTCGATCACCCCGGCCGGGGTCGGGCCGATCAAGGAACTGGTCCGCAAGATCGACCTTGGCGAGATTACCCAGGCGATGAACGCATGGCTCTCGTCCCCTCCGCCAAGCCTGCGCGAAGCCTTGGCGAGTTGGGCCGCAGAGCGCGGAATCGAGGTCGATTGAGCCCTAGAACCGGGCGCTTTCACCGCCCTGTCACAATTCCCGCGCAGTTTGGCGTGACCGGGCGATTCCAGCGGCTGATTCCCCGTTGACTCCACCGGATAAAAGCGGATTGTCCGGCCCGACCGGGAAGCCGGATAATAATCGGGGTCGAAATGGCAGACGAGGTTATGGAAGAGGCAGAACTGCCTCTGGAAGGAGCCGGCGCACGGTTGACCCGTGCGCGCGAAGCGGCGGGTCTGTCGCGGACTCAGGTTGCCGGAATGACCCGGATTCCCGAACGCCATCTCGCCGCGATCGAAGCGGGCGATTTCGCCGCGCTGCCGGCGCGGGCCTACGCCGTCGGCTTTTCGCGCTCCTATGCCAAGGCGCTGGGCCTCAATCCCGAGGAAATCGTCGGCCTGGTCCGCGAGGAACTGGCCGCCCAGGCCCCGGCCGAGCCGCGCCGCACGGTGCAGACCTTCGAACCCGGCGATCCGGCCCGCGTTCCCGGTTCGCGGCTGGTCTGGCTGGCGCTGCTGGGGATTGCCGTGGTGGTGGCAGCGGGACTGGTCTTTGCCCGTTCGATGTTCGCGCCTGCCGGCGAGCTGCCTTCGATCCTGGCCGAGGAAACTGCCGCTCCGGCCGCAACCGAGGCCGCCCCGCCGCCGGCCGCGGCGCCATCCGGGCCGGTGGTGTTCACAGCGCTTGAACCCAAGGTCTGGGTCAAGTTCACCGACGCCGCGGGCAACCAGCTGTTCCAGACCGAACTGGCGCAGGGTGAAAGCTGGACCGTTCCGGCCGATCAGGCCGACGTGAAGATCTGGACCGCCCGGCCCGATGCCCTGGCGATTACCATCGGTGGGCAGCCCGTGCCCAAGCTGTCCGATGTCCAGAAGACGGTGAAGGACGTGCCGGTGACCGCCGCCGCACTGCTGGCGCGCGGGACCACGCCCGCACCTGCCCCCGCGCCGGATGCTTCCTCCGCCCCGGTGCAGCGCAATTCAGCGCCGGTCCGCCAGCGCGAACGCCGCCCGGCTGCCGCCGTCGGCCCGACCGTTGCGGCAACGCCCGCGGCGACTGCCCCGGCTGTCGCCGAGCCGGCACCCGCCGCACCGGCTCCGTCGCCTTCCGCTTCCTAGGCTGAGGATAGCGCGACAGCGCGGCTCGACAGCGGCTCCGCAGTTTGGTTAAGGCCGCACGACACGGTTAATCGCCGGTTCGGACGGACCGGTTCATGGCCGCTGGAAACCGATGCCTGGCATGGACACGAAGCAATGAAGCAACTCTTCAAGAACAAGCCGCTGTTGGTCGTTCTGACCCTGGCCCTGGCCGCACCGGCCCTGGCCCAGACCGTCGATACCGGCATGGAGGGCCGCCTGCGCAAGCTGGAGGCCGAAGTATCCGCGCTGCAGCGGGTGGTGTTTCCGGGCGGCGATGGCCGCTTCTTTCCGCAGATCCAGCCCAGCCAGAACGGCACCACGCCCGCCGGGACCCCGGCAAGCAATCCCAATGCCGATATGCTGACCCGGATGGATGCGCTCGAAGGCCAGGTGGCGCGGCTGACCGCGCAGGTCGAGGAAGACCGCAACCGGATGGACAAGCTTGAAGGGCGGCTTGCCGCGCTGGAAGCCAGCAAGACGGCCCCCGTCGCCGCTGGTCAGGGCGCGACCACCACCGGCAATCTCGCGGCGATGACCGGCGGGGCTTCGACCCCCAAGCCCGCGCCGACCGCCACCCCGACGCCAAAGCCCGCCGCCCCCGCGGCGGCCAAGCCGGCCGATCCCTCGGCCAAGCGGCTCGCCGCGGTTCGTGCGATCGCCAAGCCGCAAACCGCCGATGCCGGCGACGATGAATATTCCTATGGCTTCCGGCTGTGGGAAGCCAAGTTCTATCCCGAGGCGCAACAGCAGCTGAAACTGTTCCTGACGAAGTATCCCAAGCACGCGCGCGGATCCTATGCCCGCAACCTGCTGGGCCGGGCCTATCTGGATGAGGGCAACCCGCGCGAGGCGGCCAGCTGGTTCCTGCAGAACTACAAGGCCGATCCCAAGGGCGATCGCGCCCCGGACAGCCTGCTGTTCCTGGCCGAATCGATGCGCCAGCTGAAGGATACCAACCGGGCCTGCGTCGCGATCGACCAGTTCGCGCGCGAATTCCCCAAGGAGGCCGCCGGCCGGCTCAAGGCGCAATACGATGCGACCAAGGGCGGGCTGAAGTGCCCGGCCTGATGCCGCCTTGTGGCCGCCAAGCCGCCAGCGCCTGATCCTGAACTGACGGCCCGCTTTGCCGCCGACCTGGCTGCGCTGTGGCGCGGGACCGGGCGGATCGGGCTGGCTGTCTCGGGCGGTCCGGACAGCCTGGCCTTGCTGCTGCTGGCCCATGCCGCGCTGCCGGGGCGGATCGCGGCGGCAACGGTCGATCACGGGCTGCGAGCGGAAAGCGCGGCGGAAGCGGCGATGGTTGCCGGGCTCTGCGAAAGGCTGGGTGTGCCCCATGCGGTGCTGCGGGTCGAGGTCGGCGAAGGCAATGTCCAGGCCCAAGCCCGCGCCGCCCGGTATGCCGCGCTGGCGCAATGGATCGAGCGTGAAGGGCTCGAAGCACTGCTGACCGCGCACCATGCCGACGATCAGGCCGAAACGCTGGTACTGCGGCTTAACCGGGGCAGCGGCGTCGGCGGGCTGGCCGGGGTCAGGGGACGGGGACTGGTGCCGCAGACCCGCCTGCCGTTGCTCCGTCCGCTGCTTGGCTGGCGCCGGAGCGAGCTGGGCGGGGTAGTCGATGCCGCCGGGCTGGAGGCGGTACAGGATCCGTCCAACGCCGATGACCGATTCGACCGGGCACGGATCCGCAAGGCGCTGGCCGGCGCGGACTGGCTCGATGTGCCGGCGCTGGCGCAAAGCGCGGCGAACCTTGCCGATGCCGATGCCGCGCTCGATTGGGCGGCGGCGCGCGAATGGGCCGAATGCGTCAGCAAGGGGCCGATGGGGCTGACCTATCGCCCCCAGGCTCCGCGCGCGGTGGCATTGCGGGTTTTGGCACGGATCATCACCGAACTCGATGGCGAAGCACCGCGCGGCAGCGCCGTGGCCCGGCTGTTCGACAGTCTGGTCGCCCGTCAACCGGCCTCGATCGGCAACCTGGT
>CAZNII010000027.1:0-11265 GCA_964573075.1 uncultured Novosphingobium sp.
ATCGACATGAGCGAGTTCATGGAGAAGCACTCGGTCGCCCGGCTGATCGGCGCGCCTCCGGGCTATGTCGGCTATGAAGAAGGCGGGGTGCTGACCGAAGCGGTGCGGCGCCGGCCCTATCAGGTGGTGCTGTTCGACGAGGTCGAAAAGGCGCACAGTGACGTGTTCAACGTCCTGCTCCAGGTGCTTGACGATGGGCGGCTGACCGACGGGCAGGGCCGGGTGGTCGATTTCACCAACACCCTGATCATCCTGACCAGCAACCTTGGCAGCCAGTATCTGGCGAACCTCGAGGAAGGTCAGGATGTCGAGACGGTCGAGCCGCAGGTTATGGAAGTGGTGCGCGGCCATTTCCGCCCCGAATTCCTCAACCGGCTGGACGAGATCATCCTGTTCCACCGCCTCGGCCAGGAACACATGGGGCCGATCGTCGAGATCCAGGTCGGGCGGGTGGCCAGCCTGCTCAAGGACCGCAAGATCACGCTCGAGCTTACCGACGCGGCCAAGCGCTGGCTGGGGCGGGTCGGCTACGATCCGGTCTATGGCGCACGCCCGCTGAAGCGCGCGGTGCAGCGCTATCTGCAGGATCCGCTGGCCGAGAAGCTGCTCGGCGGCGAGATTCCGGATGGCAGCACGGTCAAGATCGACGAGGGCGACGGGGCGCTGGTGATGACTGTTGGCTGATCCCGGTCATCGCGCCGGGATCAGCTCGGCGGGATGAACGGTTGGCACACGGCCAAGAACGCCGGCAGTGCCTCGGCCCGGGCAGAGTGGGCGGCCAGTGCCGGGTAGTCACTCAGCCGCACCAGATCGGCATAGGCCTCTGCCAGGAACCGGGCGACGCAGGCCACGGCGATGTCGTCGTGCCCCGGACCCGCGCCGTGCCACCAATCGGCAGAACGCGCCCCGCATTCGCTGTCGAGTGCGGCCAGCCCATCGCGGATCTGCGCCTCGCAGCGCGCCGAGAAGGCCGGGTCGAGACCTGCCGAGAACAGCCGCGCGTAGAAGAAGCTGACGGCCTTGTCGGCAATGCCGGTAGCCAGCGCGATCCGACGCAACGCCGCGCGCCGGGCCGGGCCGGACGGCGCAATCAGCGCCCGTTCACGGCCGTGTGTCTCGTCGAGATGATCGAGGATCGCGGCGCTGTCGATCAGGGCTTCGCCATCATCGAGCACCAGCGTGGGCACCCGCCGCAGCGGATTTTGGGCTGCGAACTTCTCCCAATCGCCGGAGGTCGAATAGGGCAGATGCTCGAATTCGATCCCGTAGAGCGTCAATGCGATCGCGGTGCGCCGCACGAAGGGGCTGTCATACTGGCCGATCAGTTGCATCGGGGCGGCTTCCTTTCGCCGCGCAGTTCACACCAGTGCCGGACAAAAGAAAAGGGCGGCGTGGCATCCCACGCCGCCCCTTCTGTTTGCCCTTGCGGGGGAAGGCTTAGAAGTTCGCCTTGAAGCCCGCGTAGTAGAACGCACCGTAGCTGTCGTACGGATCGCCACCGGTGGTGCCGAGCAGGCCGAGCGGCGGCTTCTTGTTCATGAAGTTGTCGGCACCGACGTAGAAATTGTACTTCTTGTCGGCGGTTTCGAACGTGATCCGGATGTTGTGATAGATCACGCCCGGATAGTACTTGCCTTCGAAGAAGTCATTGTTGGTCGGATCGAGCAGGGCCAGCTGGCCCGGGGTGCAGGTGCGCCCCGAGAAGCCGGTCAGGCCCGAAGTGGGGCACAGGCCGGTGTACTGGTGCTGCGATTCCCAGGCCGTAACCGCCTGCTTGCCGATGTAGCGGGCGCCATAGGTGATATCGATCGGACCGAAATCGTAGTTGATCGAAGCATTGGCAGCCCACATCGGGTCACCCAACTCGCCAAGCTGGCGGTTCGGAACTTCGGGACGCGCCGGATCGGTATAGTTGTCGAGCAGCATCACGCGGGTGGCAATGGCGCGGAACGACAGCTTGTGACCGTTCTCGAAGGTCTTGCGGTAGGCAAGGTCGATGTCGATGCCCTGGGTCTTCTGCGCGGCAAAGTTGATGCCGCCAGAAATCACCGCCGGCGAAACGAACATGCCGGTGGTCGGATTGCGGTTGACCGTGGCACAGAACGAGTTGTTGATCCCGCCCGGATTGTCATAGCAGTTGTTGACGATCGTCTGGGCGCTCAGCGTCGCGATCAGGTTGGTGACCTTGATCTTGTACCAGTCAACCGTCAGGCTCAGACCCGGAATGAAGCGGGGTTCAATCACCACGCCAATGGTCAGGCTCTTGCCGCGTTCCGCCACCAGGGTCGGGTTGCCGCCCTGTTCGATCCCGGTGTTGCTGGTCAGCGCCAGACAGTTCCGCCAGGGAGTGCCGATCGCGAAATTGTAGGCCGTCGCAGCGCAGGCCGTCTGCACCGCAGCGGTGTAGGTGGCCGGCACACCCGCCGCGGCGCAGTTCGCGACGCGGTTGGGGTTGTTGTTGATGTTCGCGCTGTCGCAGGGGTCGGCGATGGTCGAGAAGCTCTGGACCCGCGGAAACTCGAGGTCGCTCTGCGTCGGAGCGCGAACCGAAGTCGCGAAACCGGCGCGGAAGCGGACGTCCTCGATCGGCGCCCAGATGCCATCGACGTTCCAGGCCCAGACGGTGCCGGTGGCCGTGTTGTAGTCCGACACGCGACCGGCGCCGCGAACCGTCAGTTCCTTGGCGAACGGCAGGTCCTTCAGCAGCGGAAGGTCGATTTCGCCATAGAGCTCCTTCACGGTCAGCTTCTTCGGCGCGAACTTGGCGAACCGGTTGAAGAAGAAGGCGCCGTTCTTCGAAGCCGCATCGTAATCGCTGAACGCGGTTTCCTCACGGTACTCGCTACCCAGCGCAAAGCCGATCGGGCCGCCCGGAAGTTCGAACAGCTGCGAAAGGTCACCCGAGAGGTTGAACGAAGCGACGAACTGCGAAGCGCGCTCGGTTCGTTGCGCGGTGCCGTTGGCAAAAGCCAGGGCGGCGGCCCCGTTCATGTTCTGGCCGAACAGGTTGAGCGGGATACAGTCAGGGCGGGTGATCGAGGTGTAGTTGACCCGGCAGATCACCTTCTGGCCGGCCGAGTTCAGCACGAAATTGGTGCCGGTATAGCCGACCGGGGCAAGCACGGCATCAGCCGCCAGCGCGGCCCCGTCCGTTGCGGTGCCTGCATCGTTGCGCATGCGCAGCACGTTGATGGCATTCATGTTGGAACGGAATTCACCGTAGTTGAACGCCAGTTCGTACTTCCAGTCGTCGTTGAAAGTGCCTTCGAAGCCACCAACGATGCGATAGGTTTCGCGCTTGTGGGTTTCGCCGCGCCCGCCAAGGTCCGCGTTATAGCGCGAGAACGGGATGGTCTGGGTGTTGGTGGCACCCGCCGAGCACAGGCCGTAGCCCTGCAGGGTGGCAAGGTTGGTCGCACCCAGGAAGCCGTTGTCGCAGGTCACTACCAGCGGCCAGGTGCTGGACGGCATGAAAGTGGCCTGACCTTCCTGGTTGGCGGTGATATGGACATACTTTGCTTCGACGAAGACGCTAAGCGCATCGCTGAAGTCATAGTGGGCCAGCAGGTTGACGTTGTAGCGTTCCAGGCCGGCGGCCATGATCCCGGTGTTGTACAGGGTCGAACCGTTGCCGCCCAGAACGTTGCCGGTGGAGGGGCCGAGGTAGGTTTGCGGAGTGTCGACGAAGATGTTGCCTGCGTCATTGAAGCGCAGGTAGACGCCGCTCCCAAGCCCGCCAATGGTGCCGGCATCGCTGATCGATCCGTTGCGAACGCCACAGACATAGGCGGCGTCCCAGATCCCATCGGTTCCGTTCGCTTCGCCTGCCGTGTTCTCGATCGTGTTGATCTGGCAGCGGCCGGTATAGGCGCCCGTGATCTCGTTGCGATCGCGCAGGTAGAGCGGGTTGGCCTTGGCATATTCGGCCGCGATCGCGATGTTGCCGCGACCATCGGCGAAGTTCTTGCCCCAGGTGCCGGCGATGAAATAGTTGCCACGGTCACCGGCGCGGGTGATCGCGCCCTGGCCCTTGATGGTCAGGCCTTCATAGTTGCGCTTGAGGACGAAGTTGACCACGCCGGCCACCGCGTCCGAGCCGTAAACGGCCGAGTTGCCGCCTGTGACGATGTCGACGCGTTCGACCAGGTCGTTCGGAATGGTGTTGATGTCGACCAGATAGTCGCCCGGCAGCGCGGTGATGTGGCGCTTGCCGTTAACCAGCACCAGCGTGCGGGTGTAGCCGAGACCGCGCAGGTCGAGGATGTTCAGCGCGGCGGTGCCGATAAAGCGGGTCGAGTTGCCCTGGCTGAAGGTCGAGCGCAGCGAGGGGAGGTCGTTAAGCGCATCGCCCAGCGAGACGTCGCCGCCGTCCGACAGTTCGCCCGGGGTGACCGTGGTCAGCGGAACCGGCGAGGACAGGGTCGGGCGCGACAGGCGGGTGCCGGTGCCGATCACGACGATGTCACCCTTTTCGTCCTTGTCGCAGACGGCGTTGTTGTTCGCATCGACGCACTCGGCGGCCGAATCGGCCGGGGCCGCGTCCTGGGCCTGGGCGGCGCCGGCGGTGCCGAACGCGGCAAAGGCGGCAGTGGCCAGGCAGGTGCTGGTGGAAAGTACGGATTTCCGGAAGAATTTCATCGTGATGCCCCTTGGTCCTCTATCCCGCGGACGGGAAGATTAATCAGGTTTCGGTAGCGGGCGGAAAAGCCCTCATAGCCTACAGGCCCCCACAGGAGGCCGGATCGGGCCTTCCTGATGGAAGTGTCGCGCGCTGGCAATTGGCGAAAAGTGTCGGGCAGTTTTTCGGCTTACCTTGTTGTCAATATGCCACAGCCCGGGCCCCGTGCTTGACGCTGGTGCGAGCACCCCTTAATCGATCGGTTAAACAACCTTGCAGGAAGGAATCGGAAAAATGGCGACTGCCTATATTGTCGATGCGGTGCGGACTGCCGGCGGACGGCGTGGCGGACGGCTGGCTGGGGTTCACCCGGTCGATCTGGCAGCGGCCACGCTGGACAGCCTGGTGACCCGGACCGGGGTCGATCCCACTGCCGTTGAGGACGTGATCATGGGCTGCGTCACCCAGGCCGGGCAGCAGGCCGGCCAGGTCGGCCGCAACGCGGTGCTGGCCAGCAAGCTCCTGCCGCAGTCGTGTCCGGCGGTGACGATCGATCGGCAGTGCGGCTCGTCGCAGCAGGCGATCCAGTTCGCCGCGCAGGCGGTGATGAGCGGCGTGCAGGACGTGGTGATCGCGGCCGGGGTCGAAAGCATGACCCGCGTACCGATGGGCACCAGCGCGATGTTCCACATGAAGGAAGGGCTGGGCAACTACAAGTCGCCCGGGCTGGAGGCCAAGTATCCGGGCGTGATGTGGTCGCAGTTCATGGGCGCGGAAATGATCGTCAAGAAGCACGGCTTCACCAAGGACGATCTCGACCGCTTTGCCCTGAAGAGCCACCAGAACGCCAGGGCCGCGACCGAAGCCGGCGCCTTCAAGGCCGAGATCGTGCCGATCGAGATCGAGACGCCCGAAGGCATGGCCTGGCACACCGTCGACGAAGGCATCCGCATGGACGCCACGCTCGAAGGGATCGCCGGGGTCAAGCTGCTCAGCGAGGGCGGGGCGCTGACCGCCGCCACCTCGAGCCAGATCTGCGATGGTTCCTCGGCCGCGCTGGTGGTCTCGGAAGCAGCGCTCAAGCGCTATAACCTGACCCCGCTGGCCCGGGTCCATACCCTGACCGTGACCGCCGGCGACCCGGTGATCATGCTGGAGGAACCGCTGTTCGCCACCGACAAGGCGCTGGCCAGGGCCGGCCTCTCGATCGGCGACATCGACCTTTACGAAGTGAACGAGGCCTTCGCCTCGGTCCCGATGGCCTGGCTCAAGCACACCGGGGCCGATCCGGAGCGACTCAACGTCAATGGCGGAGCCATTGCCCTGGGCCACCCGCTGGGCGCCTCGGGCACCAAGCTGATGTCCACCTTGCTTCACGCCCTCAAGGCGCGCGGCGGCAAGTATGGCCTGCAGACGATGTGCGAAGGCGGCGGTGTCGCCAACGTTACCATTGTTGAAATGTGCTGATTCCAAACGGAGAAATCTGAAATGAAACTCGACAATACTGTTGCCGCCGTGGTTACCGGCGGGGCTTCGGGCCTTGGTGCCGCCACTGCCCGCGCGCTGGCCGCCAAGGGCGTCAAAGTCGCGATCTTCGACCTCCAGGCCGAAAAGGGCGAGGCCATGGCCAAGGAAATCGGCGGGGTCTTCTGCGAAGTCAACGTGATGGACGATGCCAGCGTCGATGCCGGTTTCGCCAAGGCCCGCGAAGCCCACGGGCAGGAGCGGATCCTGGTCAACTGCGCCGGCACCGGCAACGCGATCAAGACCGCCAGCCGCAGCAAGGAAGACGGTTCGGTCAAGCACTTCCCGCTCGATGCCTTCAACTGGATCATCCAGATCAACCTGGTCGGCACCTTCCGCTGCATCGCCAAGTCGGCGGCCGGAATGCTGACGCTCGATCCGCAGGAAGACGGCGATCGCGGCGCGATCGTCAACACCGCCTCGGTCGCCGCCGAGGACGGCCAGATGGGCCAGGCGGCCTATTCGGCCTCGAAGGCCGGCGTGGTCGGCATGACCCTGCCGATCGCCCGCGACCTTTCGGGCGAGGGGATCCGCGTCAACACCATCCTGCCGGGGATCTTCAACACCCCGCTGCTGGCCGCCGCGCCGCAGCCGGTGAAGGACGCGTTGGGCGCCTCGGTGCCCTATCCCAAGCGCCTCGGCGATCCCACGGAGTATGCCAATCTCGCAATGTGCATGATCGAGAACGGCTATTTCAATGGCGAGGACGTCCGTCTCGACGGGGCGATCCGCATGGCGCCTCGCTAAGCAGCAGATACGGTGCAGGGAGCGCCCGGTGAGGCGCTCCCGTCCAGATCAGACCGGGAGAGTGACAGCATGGGCTATTCACAGATCGACCTTCACATCGGCGAGGGGATCGCCACCCTGACGCTCAACCGTCCTGACAAGATGAACGCCTTCACCGGCACGATGATGAACGAGATCATCGATGCGATGGATCGCACCGATGCCGACGATTCGGTCCGTGCGGTGATCTTTACCGGTGCCGGTGAGCGCGCGTTCTGCGCCGGGGCCGATCTTACGCCGGAGGACGGCCGGGCGGTCTTCGCCAATTCCGAACCGGTGGAGGACCTGTCCGATCCGCGCGTGCGCGACGGCGGCGGGCTGCTCACGCTGCGGCTCTTCCAATCGACGAAGCCGCTGATTTCGGCCTGCAACGGCGCGGCGGTGGGTGTCGGCGTGACCATGCAGCTGCCGATGGACATCCGCCTCGCCAGCGACAATGCCCGCTATGGCTTCGTCTTCGCCCGCCGCGGGATCGTGCCCGAAGCCTGCTCCAGCTGGTTCCTGCCCAAGATCGTCGGGGTCAACCAGGCGCTCGAATGGTGCATGACCGGGCGGATCTTCGGGGCCGAGGAA
Source organism: uncultured Novosphingobium sp. (assembly GCA_964573075.1). Classification (GTDB taxonomy): domain Bacteria; phylum Pseudomonadota; class Alphaproteobacteria; order Sphingomonadales; family Sphingomonadaceae; genus Novosphingobium. The sequence goes on from CAZNII010000027.1 coordinate 7,502, forward strand.
GCGCTGCGCGGCGGGCTGATCCGCTCGATCCACCCCCAGGGCGAACTGATCGACGCGGCCCGCGGCCTCGCTCGCGAAATTGCCGACAATACCTCGGCCGTGTCGGTGGCGATGACCCGCGCGATGCTGTGGCGGATCCCTTCGGGCGATCACCCGATGGCGGCGCACCGCGTTGACAGCCGGGCGATCTACCGCCTTTCCAAAGGGGTGGACGCGAAGGAAGGTGTGCAAAGCTTCCTCGAAAAGCGGCCCCCCGCCTTTCCGGGCAAGGTTTCCGCCGATATGCCTGACTTTTACCCGTGGTGGGGAGGGGAGCCACCTTACGAATGAGCGAGACCAGGCAGATCGAAGGCGAAGTTCCCGCCGGTGCGCGCGAGCTGCTGTTGCAGACCGCCTCGGACATCATGCGCGAAGGCGATATCGTCGATATCTCGCTGTCCGAACTGTCGCTGCGCTCGGGGCTCAATTCGGCGCTGGTCAAGTACTACTTCGGGAACAAGGCCGGGCTGATGAAGGCCCTGCTCGATCGCGACATGGCCGATATCGTCCACGCGGTCGACGCGCTGATGGCCAAGGACATGGCCCCCGAAGACCGACTGCGCCGCCACATCGGTGCGGTGGTCGATACCTATTACAAGACCCCCTACCTCAACCGCCTGCTGATGCGGCTGGTGCGCGAAAGCGACGATGAGGAAGCCCACCGGATCGCCGATTCCTATCTCACCCCGCTCAGCCGCGCCTATGACAAGCTGATCGAGGACGGGGTGCGCAGTGGGGTGTTCCGGCCGGTCGATCCGCAGCTGTTCTATTTCACCGTGACCGGCGCCTGCGACCGGTTCTTCTCGACCCGACTGGTGCTCAAGCACTGCTACGATACCGACAGCCTTACCGAACAGTTACGCGACCGCTATCGCGAGCATTGCATCGACTTCATCATGACGGGTATCCTCGCTCACAAATGAGCGATTCCTGGCATATCGGTGTAATCGGGGGTTCGGGCCTGGCGGCCGGGCTGGGGCTTGATGGCGGACAGGAGATCGAGGTTGGCAGCCCGTTCGGCCTGCCATCGGGAGCAGTCACCACGGGCAGCCTCGAAGGGGTGCGCTTCACTTTCCTGCCGCGCCATGGCCCGGGCCACGCGATCCCGCCGGGATCGGTCAACTATCGCGCCAATATCGATGTGCTGAAGCGCTGCGGGGTGACCGACCTGATTGCGGTTTCGGCAATCGGCTCGCTCAATTCCGCGATGGCTCCGGGGCACTTCGTCGCGGTTGACCAGTTCATCGACCGCACATCGGGCCGCGTCGGTTCGTTCTTCGGCCCCGGGCTGGTCGCCCATGTCGGCCTGGCCGATCCGGTCTGTCCGCGCCTGTCCGCCGGCCTCGCCGAAGCGGCGCGTCACGAAGATGCGGTGGTCCACGCCGGGGGCTGCTATATCGCGATTGAAGGACCGCAGTTCTCGACCCGGGCGGAAAGCCGGCTCTACCAGACCTGGGGCGCTGACGTGATCGGAATGACCGCGATGCCCGAAGCCCGGCTCGCTCGTGAGGCGGAGCTGCCCTATGCCCTGCTCGGGATGGTCACCGATTACGATTCCTGGCGCGACAGCGGGGAAACGGTCGATGCGGCAGATGTGCTGGCGGTGATGGGCCGCAATTCGGAGCTTGCCCGCAAGGTGCTGCGGCGCTTTGCCCGGATGCTGCCCAAGGCCCGCAGCGCCAGTCCGATCGACCGCGCGCTCGATCACGCGGTGATGACCGCGAAAGAGGCGCGCGATCCGGTGCTGGCGGCCAAGCTGCTGGCCGTGGCCGGGCGGGTGCTGGGATGAGCGGCGAGGTGATCCTCTACGATTACTGGCGTTCCTCGGCGGCTTACCGGGTGCGGATCGCGCTCAACCTCAAGGGGCTGGCCTATCGCCCGGTGCCGATCGACCTGCGGCTGGGCGAACAGGGCGGGGCGGGCTACACCGCGCGCAATCCGCAAGGGCTGATCCCGGCGCTGGAAATCGACGGTCATCTGCTGACGCAAAGCCTGGCGATCGTCGACTATCTTGACCGGACCCGGCCCGATCCGCCCCTGCTGCCGGCCGATCCGGCTGCCCGTGCGGCAGTGCTGGCGCGGGCACTGGTGATCGCCGCCGATATCCATCCGATCCAGAACCTCAGGGTGATGAACCGGCTGAAGAGCCAGTTCGGCGCCAGCGACGAAGCGGTGGTCGAATGGAACCGCCACTGGATCGCCAGCGGCTTTGCCGCGCTGGAGGCGCAGGCCCCCGATACCGGCCTGTTCGGCGGCGCCGCGCCCGATCTGGCAGACCTGTGCCTGGTGCCGCAAATGGCCAATGCCCGCCGGTTCGAGCTGCCGCTTGATTGCTATCCCCGGCTGGTCCGGATCGACGCTGCGCTACGCGAGCTGCCGGCCTTTGCCGCCGCCGCGCCCGAAGCCGTGAAAAATTGACCTTGCCCATTGCGCCGCCGCGCGTCTGCCCCTAGCGAACTGGTTGCAACAGGAACCGGTTCATCATGCCCGACCAGACCCGCCTGGCAGATTTCCTGCCCTATCTGCTGTCAGTGACCTCTAACGCGGTCAGCGACCGGATTGCTGACGAATACCGCGCCCGGTTCGGCCTCAAGATTCCCGAATGGCGGGTGATGGCGGTGCTGGGCGATTCCGGCCCGCGCACCCAGCGCGAGCTGGTCGGGGCAACGCGGATGGACAAGGTCGCGGTCAACCGCGCCTGCAAGGTGCTGGAGGAACGCGGCCTGATCGCGCGCAGCCCCAACGCGCGCGACGGGCGCTCGCACCATCTCGAGCTGACCGCCGCCGGCCGCGGGGTCCATGGCGAGATCATGCCGATCGCGCTCGACATGGAACGCCGGCTGTTCGCGCCGCTTTCCACCAGCGAACGCCAGGCCTTCAAGGCGGTTCTGGCACAGCTTTACAACCAGGCCGCGGCCCAAGGAGAATAACCGGATGAAGCTTGCCTCGCTTCCCCATGGCCGCGACGGGCGGCTGGTGGTCGTTTCCAGCGACCTGGCCTGGTTCAGCCCGGCCGATCACCTGGTGCCCACGCTGCAGGCCGCGCTGGACGACTGGGACCGACACGAGCCGGTGCTGCGCGCACTGGCGACCGAGCTGGAACACGGCGCGATCCCGCGCGAGCGGTTCCACGAACGCGAAGTCGCCGCGCCGCTGCCGCGGGCCTATCAGTGGGCCGATGGTTCGGCTTACGTCAACCACGTCGAACTGGTCCGCAAGGCGCGCGGGGCGGAGCTGCCGGAGAGCTTCTGGCACGATCCGCTGATGTACCAGGGCGGCAGCGACGACCTGCGCGCCGCCCGTGCGCCAATCGAGCTGGCTGACGAGGCCTGGGGCTGCGACATGGAGGCAGAGATCTGCGTGGTCACCGGCGACGTGCCGCAAGGCGTCTCGCCGACCGAGGCGCTCGATCACATCCGTCTGGTCGGGCTGGTCAACGATGTCTCGCTGCGCAATCTCATCCCGGACGAGCTGGCCAAGGGCTTCGGCTTTGTCCAGTCGAAGCCGGCCAGCCACTTCTCGCCGGTTTTCGCCACGCCCGATGAACTGGGCGCGGCCTGGGCGGGCGGGCGGCTCAACCGGGTGCTGGCGGTCGATCTCAACGGCCAGCCGTTCGGGCGGGCCGAAGCGGGCGAGGAATGCACTTTCGATTTCGGCACGCTGATCGCCCATCTGGCCAAGACCCGGCGGATCGGCGCGGGGTCGATCATCGGCTCGGGCACGGT
>CAZNII010000027.1:11365-20878 GCA_964573075.1 uncultured Novosphingobium sp.
TGCGCACCTGAACAGAAACGAAGAAGGCCGGAGCGGCAGTCAGCGCTCCGGCCTTCGTCTTGTCAGGGGCTTGTGCCCTTGTGCTTACTTCGGTCCGCCCGGCTTGGCCGCGAAGGCATCGGCGATCGAGCAGGCCGCCGGGCCAAGGATCACGACGAACAGCACCGGCAGAATGAACAGGATCAGCGGCACAGTCATGATCGCGGGCAGGCGCGCGGCCTTTTCTTCGGCCCGCATCATGCGCTCGTTGCGGAATTCGGCCGACAGTACGCGCAGCGCGGAGGCCAGCGGCGTACCATAGCGTTCGGTCTGGACCATGGTGGTGGTCACGCCCTTCACCGCCTCGAGGTTGACGCGGTAGGCCAGGTTTTCGAAGGCCAGCCGGCGTTCGCCCAGGAACGAAAGCTCGATCGCGGTCAGCGCGAATTCGTCGCCGAGTTCCGGATAGGCCCGGCCGAGTTCGCGGGCCACGCGGTTGAACGCGGCGTCCACGGTAAGGCCGGCTTCGGCGCAGATCACCAGCAGGTCGAGCGCGTCGGGCAGACCCTTGCGGATCGCGTCGGTGCGCTTGGAAATCAGGTTGGAAATGTAGATTTCCGGACCCTTGTAGCCCAGGCCGACCATCGCCGCGAAGCCCATCAGCTTCTTCATGCCGCCCCAGGTGGGGAAATAGTTGATGCCATAGATCATGAAGGCGGCGATCCCGCCCAGCACGATCGGCAGCACCATCCGCGCGAAGACCACGACGATCGCCAGTTCCTTGCGGCGGATCCCGGCCTGGGCCAGCTTCTGCTGGATCGTCTCGAGCTGGCTCTGCTGCAGCACCTTGAGCGAGGACAGCGTGTCCTTCATCTTCTCGGTGGTTTCGCTCTTGCGAACCAGGCTGGCGCGTTTCTTGGTGTTCTGCGTGACGATCCCGGCCTTGAGCTGCTCGCGCCGCTCGTTCAGCGCCTTGACGCGCTTCTGCATGGGATCGCGGATCGTCACCGCGGTATAGATCGCGAACATCACGGCCATGGCGGCAAGGCCGGCCAGGATCGTACCGATCCAGATGACGTCGAAGCCGAGGAGCGTGGGTCCGGGCGGGGTGTTCAACATGGCTCTGGGTATCCCTCGCTCAGATCTCGAAGCTGACCATCTTGGCCATGATGAAGGCGCCGATGCTCATCCACACCAGGCCGCCAAGGCCGGTCACGATCAGGCGCTCATCGGTGAAGAAGCCGCCAAGGTACTTGGGGTTGATCCAGTAGATCATCGTGAAGACGATGAACGGCAGGGCACCGACGATATAGGCCGAAGCCTTGGATTCCGAGCTCATCGCGCGGATCTTGAGCTTCATCTGGGCGCGCTTGCGCAGCACGTCGGCCAGGTTCGAAAGCGTTTCTGCGAGGTTGCCACCGGTTTCCCGCTGGATCGCCAGCGTGATGCAGAAGAAGCTGAACTCCGGCGTGTTGAGCCGATCGGCGGTTTCCTGGAGGGCGTCCTCCATGGTCTTGCCGATCTTGATGCGTTCAGTGACCAGCTTGAATTCCTCGCCGACCGGGCCGGGAACTTCGGTCGCGACCACGCCTAGCGTTTCGGTAACCGGAAGGCCCGAGCGCAGGCCGCGGACTAGCAGTTCGATTGCATCGGGGAACTTCGCGGTGAAGGCACCGTTGCGCTTGTTGATGAAGAAGCCGACCACCATGTGCGGAAGGCCCGCACCGACCAGCAGCCCGACCCCTAGCGAGAGCGCGGCGGCGCCGGTCTTGAGGAACAGGAGCACGGTAACCGCCAGGGCAATCCCGGCCGAGGCATAGGCATATTGCGAAAGGGTCCAGCCCTTGCCGGTGCGGTGCAGGCGCAGCGCCAGCGCCGCCACGCGGGATTCGGACCCCGCGATCTGGTGCATCTTGGGCTTGCGCGCGGCCACGGCCTTCTTGAGCTGGGCCTCGACCTTGTCGGCGGTGCTCTCGGAATGGCGATAGCGCACGGCTTGCAGCCGGCGCGTGCCTTCCTTGGCGGCCGAAGGGCCGGACAGGGCGACATAGCCCAGGACCATGAAGCTCATCAGGCCCACGGCAATCAGCAGGAGCTGGACGATGCTCATCGCTGCCTTACACCTTCCTTGTCACCCGGGCCGCACGGAGGCGGCACCGGGCAGGGATTTGATCACGCCTTGGCGCCGACCGGTTCCTTGGCGTTCGCGGCCGGCTTGGCCTTCTTCGAAAGCATGCCCTTGAGATCGATCTTGCCGAGGAGCGAGGTCTTCGACTTGACCTTGTCGTCAAGGATTTCGCCTTCGCCGACGCCCATGATCTGCTTGGCCACGTCGCGGATCGCGACACCGGCCTTGGCCGTGCGGTTGGCATCGGCAAAGGTCTGGCCCAGCTTGGCGGCATTGGTCGCCGCCTTGATGTCGTAGGGGATCGAGAAGTTGATCTTGCGTTCGATCGAGGCTTCGAAATCGGCCTTGCTGATTTCGGCCACGCCCGACTGGACCTTGTTCGCGATCACGATCGGCTGAACGTGCGCGGCATTGGTCTTGAGCCAGGACAGGATGCGGATCGCGTCGCGCGCCGATGCCAGGGTCATTTCCACCACCACCAGCGCAACGTTCACGTCGGCCAGCAGGTGCGGGAAGTTGATCAGCATGTTGCGCGGCAGGTCGATCACGGTCATTTCGAACGCCTGGCGGAATTCCTCCTCCAGCTGGACGAAGGCCGCGCCGTCGGTCATCAGCGGCTGGTTCATCGGCGCTTCGGCCGAAAGGATCGCCAGATGATCGTTGGCGCGGATCATCGCGCGTTCGATGAACAGCCCGTCGATGCGGCCCGGGTTCTCGATCGCGTCGGTCAGGCCGCGGCCCGGCTCGAGATCGAGCGCCAGCGCGCCGGTGCCGAAGTGGACGTCGAGGTCGAGCAGTGCGGTCGGCATCTTTTCATCGGCGCTGAACAGCCAGGCCAGCGAGGTGGCCAGCGTCGAAGCGCCGACGCCCCCGCGGGTGCCGATGATCGCGGTCGAGATGTGGCGCTTGGCCACCGACGGATCGTGCTGCTTGGGCGCGGCGAACACCGCCTGGGCATTGACCAGCGCATCGCGCACCTGACCGGGCGAGAGCGGCTTGAGCAGGTAATCGTGGATCCCGCTGGCCAGCAGGTCGCGGTAAAGGCGCACATCGTTGACCTGGCCCACCGCGATCACCACCGTACCGGGTTCGCAGACTTCCGCCAGAGCGTTGATATCGCTCAGCGGGTCGCCGCTTTCCGACAGGTCGACCATCAGGATGTTGGGGCTGGCCGAGATCGACAGGGACTGCACCGCGTTGCGCAGGCCGCCCTTGTTGCACTTCTCGGGCTGCCAGCCCATTTCGATCACCACGGGACGCAGCACATCGAGGGCCGCATCGTCGCAGATGAAGGCGTTGAAGGCGTCGCGGCTTCCGGGCGCGCCGGGTTTCCAAGGGGCATTCATGTGCTTACTTCCCCGTCTGAGTCGATTGGTTCGAAAGGCCCTTTTCGCCGGTCGGCGGGGCTTCGCGATACGAGTCGATCGCCTTGTTGCCGCTCATCACCGTGGTCGTGCCGGTGCCGTTGGCGCCGTGCAGCAGGTGTTCCGGATCGGCGACCATCGCCGCGAGGTTCGAATTGGTCGCGCAGCCGTAGTTGCTGCTGGTGCCGTTGGCGAGGTTGGTCTCGCTCTTGACCGACCAGTCGGGGCAGCCCGGCACTTCGGCCGTCGAGCGGCTCACCACCACGCGGACCGTGCCGGGATTGACGTAGCCGGGAGTGACCGGAGCTTCATCGCCCACGATCATGCCGTAACGGCCGGCCACACCCTGAACTGCCGCACGGGTCGCGCCGCTCTTCAGCGGATCGTCGATCGTGATGCGATCACCATAGCGCAGGTCCATCGCCTCGAACCAGCCGGCCAGCCGGCGTTGCTCGGGGATCGAAACCCCGCCGGGACCGGCGGTGATGTCGAGCGTGTAGTTGGTGCGGGTCACGACCGGCTGGTGGATGCTTTCCACGCTGCGGTTGCTGGGCATTCCGCCGCAGCCGCCCAGGATCAGGACGAGCGAAGCAGAGAGGGCCGAAGCCAGCGCCTTGTTGGAGATACGGTTACGCATTGGTCTTCCTCTCTCAGTTCAGGTCGAAGCCGGGGGCGGCGCCGCTGGCGTCAGCGGTGCGGTTGCCCTTCTTGCTCTTCTTCTTGCCGTCGCCCGGCTTGGGGTTCTGCAGCGGGCCGGGTACGTCCAGCTCGCCCACCTTGGGGGCCTGGCCGCCCTGGTCGGGGCCGGCCGAAGGCATCGGGCGCTGGCCGCCGGACTTGCCGGAGTTTTCCATGTTGCCGAAGATGCGCTGGGCTTCGTTCGGGTTCTGGTATCCGTCGGTCGGCAGCTTGATATCGTTGGCATCGACCGGCTTCACCAGGTACGGCGTCACCACGATCACCAGTTCGGTTTCGCCGCGGCGGAAGCTGGTCGACTTGAACAGCGTGCCGATGATCGGCAGGTCGCCGGCGCCCGGCACCTTTTCAACCGTCTGCTGCGAGCTGTTGCTCATCAGCCCGGCGATCATCATCGACTGGCCCGAACCGAGTTCGATCGTGCTTTCGGCGCGGCGCACGGTCAGTGCGGGAACCTGGAAGCCGTTGACCGTGATCGCGCCCTGGCTCGAAAGCTCGGACACTTCCGGACGGACCCGCATCGAGATGCGGCCGTTCGAAAGCACGGTCGGGGTGTAGGACAGGCTGACCCCGAAGCGCTTGTATTCGATCGAGGTGGTGCCAAGGCCCTGGCTGATCGGGATCGGATATTCGCCGCCGGCCAGGAAGTCCGCAGTTTCACCCGACAGCGCGGTCAGGTTGGGCTGCGAAAGGGTGGTCACCAGACCCAGCTTTTCGCCCAGGTCCAGCGCGCCGAGCACGTCGAGGCCGAGCAGCTTGCCGGCAAAGCCCAGCGCGGTCGTCCCCGCCGGGTTGGCGTTGAACTTGTACTGGGTGCCGCCGGTGATGAACTGCCCGGTCGCCGGATTGAACGGCAGGCTGATCGAGCCGGCCGGCAGGCCATAAAGCGACGAGGCATCGAGCATCGGCATGCCGGTGGTGTCGATGTTGCCGATCGTCCCGGCCACGCGGCCGCGGCTGGCGCCGAACATCATCCCGCCCGACTGGTCACGGGTGACCAGGTTGGTGCCGATTTCGCGGACCAGCGTGCGGCTAACTTCGGCGAAGCGGACCTGCAGGTTGACCTGCAGCGGCGTTGCCATGCGCAAGCGGCTGATCACGTTGGCTTCCTTGCCGACGAAGGCCTGGACCAGGCGCTGGGCCTCGGCCGCGTCTTCCGGAGCGGCAACGGTGCCGGTCAGCAGGAAGGTGTTGGTGCCCATGGTCGAAACCGTGATCTTGGCATCGGGCATCGCCATGGCCAGCATCTGATCGACGCTGTCGATGTTCGAGCCGACCCGGATGTTGGACGACCAGATGATGTTGCCACCCGCGTCGCTGGCATAGACGGTGGTTTCGCCACCGGCCTTGCCGAAGACATAGAGCTGGCGGTTCGACTTGACCTGGACGTCGGCCACCTTTTCATCGGCGACGAAGACGTCGGTCATCACCCCGCCGACGGTGACCAGCTGGCCGCGCCCGATCGAAAGGACGATGTCGTTGGCCGGGCGGCTCACCGCCTGGGCCTTGGCCTGTTCGGCCGGGACCAGGGCGAAGGGCGCCACCGCGCAAGCGGCAGTCATCAGGGTAATGGCAAGGCGCTTCATCGTATTGCCTTTCTTGGCAGCCACTTGGGCGATCACATTGGTGCTGGTCATGTCAGCGTCCTCCCGCCATTTCTTCGGTGGTGGTCTTGCCGCGGGTCACACGGACCACGGGGCCGGGGCGGTAGGCCGGAGCTGCAGAGCTGCGGCTCGGTGCGGCGGCCGGAGCCGGCATCGGGCTGGCATAGGGCGACATCATCGCGCGGGCAGCCTGATCGGGGTTGGGCGCATTGCGGCGCTGGAAGCGCGACACGTCGCCACCCGTCACGAAGGTACCGCTGTTGTCGAGCGGACGGTTCATCGCGTCGGCCAGGAACTTTTCTTCCTGGGCCTTGGTCGCACCGGCCGGAACCTTGACAGTGCCGCTGGCGATCGCCTGGTCGAGCTCGGCCTGGTTGTCGGCAAGGCTGCGCAGCGAGAGGCTGAGCGTGCCGATGGTCTGGGCCACCGCGATCTTTTCGGCGATCTTGGGCGTCACTTCGAGCGTCACGGTGCGGAAGGCGCGGACCACGGTCTTGCCTTCTTCGACGGTGGTTTCGGTCGACTGGTCGGTTGCCAGCACGCGGACGTTGCGCAGGATCGTTTCGGTCGCCTTGAGCGGCAGGCCGCCATCGCGCGGGGTCACGGTCTGGGTCAGCATCAGGTCAACATGGTCGCCCGGGAAGACGAAGCCGCCGACGCCGGTCTTGGCCGAAACGGGGATCGTCACGGCGCGCATGCCGGGGCCAAGCGCCGCCGCCAGGAAGCCGCGATCGCCCGGCGCAACCAGCGCGCCCTGGGTGACCGGCTGGCCGGCAGTGATCGGATAGCGCACGACGGTGCCCATCAGCTTGTTCATGTCGGCTTCGCCGTCGATGAAGTAAGCGTCCTGGACCATCTCCTTCGGCCATTCCTGGAACGAGACCGAATCGGCGGTGATGATCGTGCCGACCGGCAGCGCCCGCTGCGCGACCAGCACCTTGGGGCCCTTGGGCGCCTGCTGGGCGGCCTCGGCCTTCGGCGCGGAAGCACCGACGAACAGGCTCCTCGCAGCCATGGCAGTACCAACCGCGATGATCAGTGCGCCAAGCAGCAGCAACAGCTTTTTCTTATCCATGGCTATGCAAGCCCCCTAGAAAAATCCCGAAAACGTCCGTGTCTATTCGGGCAAACTGGTTAAAATCCGGTCAACCGAGGCCCGATGCTGCAAAAGCAGCCCGTGCCGGCGGTAAAAACTGGGTGAAGAGTACGAGAAGCCCCCCGGTCGAAATGGCCAGGCCATAGGGCACGGGAAGGCGGCTTTTCTGGTTGCGGGAAACCACCAGGGCACCCGCCGCGGTCAGGCCGAGCAGGCCGAACAGCGCGACTTTGACGAGGCTGCCGGGCAGGATCTGGCCCAGTTCCAGCGGCTTGCCACCGTTCATCGTCCAGGCGATGTAGCATGAGCCCAGCACCCACAGCGTAGTGGCGGTAAAGGCCAGGCCGCGCTTGCCGGTCTGCCCGGCATCGAGCGAAAGATTGCGGGCGCCGGCGACCATCGACATCGCCCCGCCGACCAGCGAGGTCAGGAAGATCACCGAGAAGAACACCAGCGGCGGCAACCACAGGGCCAGCGCGGCGAGCAGTTTGACGTCACCGCCGCCCATCCCGCCACGGGCGAAGATCAGGGCAAATCCGAAGAACACGATCAGGCAAATGCCGATCTGCCAGGCCACATCAGGCCACAGCGCCAGGCCCGAAGCCCACCAGTAGAGCGGCGCGGTCAGGGCGATCGCGGCATTCAGCCAGTTGTCGATCTGGCGCCGCTTGAGGTCGGTAAAGGCGGCGATCGCCAGTGCGATTGCCAAGCCCCCCAGCAGCAGGTAACGAAATTCCACGTCCGGCATTGACGGCCCCCTGGTTCAGGGAGCCTGTGTAAGGGGCAGGACTTACCAAATAGTAACTACCCTCGGGAGGCCGGAGTTAGCCACGTGCGACAAGCATTCGACCGCCGCGCGATCCCCGCAAATGCGAGTGAAAGCACCTGGCTGACCGGCGATGGCCAGGCTGTGCGCCGGATCGACTGGGCGGTGTCTGGCGACCACGCGAAGGGTTCGATCCTGTTCCTGCCGGGGCGCGGCGATTTCTATGAGAAATACCTCGAAACGCTCGATCACTGGAATGCACTCGGCTGGCGGGTAACCGCGTCGGACTGGCGCGGCCAGGCCGGGTCCGGGCGGCTCGGCACCGATGCGGTGACCGGCCACATCGACGATTTCGCGACCTGGGTCGAAGACCTTGCGACGCTGTGGAAGCACTGGACCGCCGAAACGCCGGGGCCGCACCTGCTGGCCGGCCATTCGATGGGCGGGCACCTGGTGCTGCGGGCGCTGGCCGAAGGGCAGGTTGATCCGGCCGGCGCGATCCTTTCGGCGCCGATGCTGGGCTTTACCGCCAGCCTGCTGCCCGACGCGGCAATGCACCAGGCGGCCAAGGCGATGAAAGCGCTGGGCGATCCGCGCCGCCCGGCCTGGAAGTGGAGCGAAAAGCCCGGCGAGCCGCCCGAAGCGCGGATCCACCTGCTGACCCACGACCGCGAGCGTTATGGCGACGAGATCTTCTGGCGCGAGGCGCGGCCCGAGCTGGTGATGGGGCCGGGTTCGTGGGGTTGGGTCGAACGGGCCTATGCCTCGATGCGGTTCCTGGCCAGTCCGGGACTGCTCGAGGCGGTCAGGACCCCGGTTCTGATCCTCGCGACCGACAACGACAAACTGGTAGGCTATGCGGCGATTGCCCGGGCGGCGGCGCGGCTGGGCGATTGCGAACTGGTCCACTTTGGCAAGGAAGCCCATCACGAGATCCTGCGCGAAGCCGATCCGGTCCGCGATCGGGCGCTCGCGGCTTGCGATGCCTTCCTGGCCCGGATTGCCGCCGATTGAGCCATGGTTGAGCGCTACGATTTCGCGATTGTCGGTGCGGGGATGGCCGGGGCTTCGCTGGCCGCCGGGCTGGCTGCGCACGGCCGGGTCGCCCTGGTCGAGGCCGAGGACCGGCCCGGCTATCACGCCACCGGGCGTTCGGCCGCGTTCTGGACCGAAAGCTATGGCGGGCCGCTGGTTTTGCCGCTGACCGCGGCCTCGGGCCCGTTCCTTGAACGCCACGGCCTGCTGACCCGGCGCGGGGCGCTGACGCTGGCAAGGGCCGATGAGGCTGCGGGGCTCGAAGCGTTCGCGGCCGAGTTCGCAGCGCTGGGGGTGCGGATCGAGCGCCTGGACCGCGCCGCGCTGGAAGCCCGCCTGCCGGGCCTGCGCGAGGAATGGCGCCACGGCGTGCTGGAGCCCGATTGTTGCGACATCGATGTGGCCGCGCTGCATCAATTGTGGCTGGGCGAGGCCAGCTGCGGCGGGGTGGAGCTGCTGTGCCGGGCCCGGCTGGCGCGGGGAGAACGGATCGGCGCGGGGTGGCGGATCGAACTGGAAGACCGACGGATCCTCGACGCGACGGTGCTGATCAATGCCGCCGGCGCCTGGGCCGATGAAGTGGCGGAGCGTTGCGGGATCGCGCGGCTGGGACTGCAACCGCTGCGCCGGACCATGGCGCAGCTCGATTGCGCCGGCCGCGTGCCGGCCGATCTGCCGCTGACCCTGGGTTTTGACGGCTCGTTCTACTTCAAGCCCGAGGGCGCGAAGCTGTGGCTCAGCCCGCATGACGAGATCCCCGGCCCGCCCTGCGATGCCGCGCCCGACGAGCTCGATCTGGCGCTGGCGATCGACCGGTTCGAGCGGGTGGTGGACTGGCCGGTGCG
>CAZNII010000027.1:20978-22326 GCA_964573075.1 uncultured Novosphingobium sp.
TCCTGCCACAGGTCGGCGTTGAGGACCGGCTTCTTCGCGGCGGTCTTCCAGCCGTTCTTCTGCCAGCCAAAGATCCAGCCGGTGATCCCGTCGATCACATAGCGGCTGTCGGTGTGGAGGTGGACGTGGCACGGCTCTTTCAGCGCTTCGAGCGCGCGGATCACCGCGGTCAGTTCCATCCGGTTGTTGGTCGTTCCGGGCTCGCCGCCGGACAGTTCCTTTTCATGATGCCCCATCCGCAGCACCGCGCCCCAGCCGCCCGGGCCGGGATTGCCCTTGCAGGCGCCGTCGGTGAAGATCTCGACCTTTTTCACGGGTGCTCGAAGACCCCGGCATTGGCCGGGTCGGCATAGAACTCCAGCCGCCGGGCGAAAGCCATCGGGCTCTTGCGGACCACCAGGGCGTCGGCCGGGGTGTTGAGCCAGTCATAGGCGCGGCTCATGGTGAAGCGCAGCGCCGCTGTGCGGGCCAGCACCGGCAGCGCCGCGCGCTCCGCCTCGCTCAACGGGCGGACCGCCTGGTAACCCTCCAGCAACGCCGCCGAAATTGCCGGGCTGAAATTTCGCCCCTCGTTGTCGAAGCACCAGGCCGCGTGGGTCACCGCCACATCGTAGGCGGCAAGGTCGGTGCAGGCGAAGTAGAAGTCGATCAGCCCGGTCACCTGATCGCCCAGCATCAGGACATTGTCGGGGAACAGGTCGGCATGGATCACCGAGCGCGGCAGGTCGGCCGGCCAGGCGGCTTCGAGCTGCGGCAATTCCCGCTCGACCAGCGCGGCCAGCGCCGGGTCGATCGAGGCCATCCCGTCATGCCCGCAGGCCTCGGCCAGCCGGTGGCTTTCGGCCAGGCCCATCGCATTGGCGCGGGCGGCGGGGAAATCGGCGCTGGCAAGGTGCAGCTGGGCCAGCGCCCGGCCAACCGCGCGGGCCTGACCGGGGGTGGGGTGGCTGACCGAGACGCCGGGCAGGAACTCGATCAGCGCCACGGCCTTGCCGTCGATCATCCGATAGAGTGCGCCCGAACGATCATGGATCGTGCGCGGCACCGGGCAGCCCTTGGCGGCGAGGTGATCGAGCAGCGAGAGGAAGAACGGCAGGTCCTCCACCTCGATCCGGAACTCGTACATGGTCAGGATGAACCGCGCGCCGGCACCGCCCTTGCCGGTAGTCTCGACCAGCCAGTTGGAATTGGACACGCCCTCGGCGATGCCCTTGGCGCTGGTCAGCTCACCCACATCGAAATGGGCGATCAGCGCGGCCAGGTCCTCGGCGCCAAGGTGGGTATAGACCGCCATCAGTCCACCAGTTGCCGGGGCAGCTTGAACACCATCTTTTCCTCGGCGGTGACC
>CAZNII010000027.1:22426-26952 GCA_964573075.1 uncultured Novosphingobium sp.
TCAGTCCACCAGTTGCCGGGGCAGCTTGAACACCATCTTTTCCTCGGCGGTGACCACCTGCTCGATCTGTACGTCGCGCAAGGTCTCGATCCGCGAGATCACTTCCTGGATCAGCTCCTCCGGGGCCGAGGCGCCCGCGGTCAGGCCCAGCACGCTTACCCCGTCGAGCCAGTCGGCCTCGATCTCCGCCCCGCGCTGCACCAGCCGGCTCTGCGCGCCGCAGCGTTCGGCCACTTCGACCAGCCGCAGCGAATTGGAGCTGTTGGGCGCGCCGATCACCAGCACCAGCTGGCATTCGGGAGCGATTGTCTTGACCGCGGCCTGGCGGTTGGAGGTGGCATAGCAGATGTCCTCGGCCTTGGGCCCGACGATCTGCGGATAGCGCGCGCGCAGCGCGGCGACGATCCCGGCGGTATCGTCAACCGAAAGCGTGGTCTGGGTCAGGAAGGCCAGCGGCGCATCGACCGCGAATTGCAGCGCGGCAACGTCCTCGACCGTTTCGACCAGCGTGATCGTGCCGTCGGGAACCTGGCCCAGCGTGCCGATGACTTCGGGATGGCCCTTGTGGCCGATGAACACGATGTGGCGCCCGGCTTCGATCTGGCGCTCGGCCTGGCGGTGAACCTTGGAAACCAGCGGGCAGGTCGCATCGAGCCAGTCGAGCCCGCGGCTGGTCGCGGCTTCGGGCACCGATTTGGGCACGCCGTGGGCACTGAACACCACCGGCACGCCATCGGGCACCTCGTCCAGTTCCTCGACGAAGATCGCGCCCTTGGCCTTCAGGCTTTCGACCACGAAGCGGTTGTGGACGATCTCGTGGCGGACATAGACCGGCGCGCCATAGCGCTGCAGCGCCAGCTCGACGATCTCGATCGCGCGGTCCACGCCGGCGCAGAACCCGCGCGGCGCGGCCAGCAGCAGGCGCAGGGGAGCTCTTTCGGCGGTCGGCAATGGGGCGTTCATGATGCGGCCTCTAGCGCTTTGCCCCGCGCGCCGCTAGGGCAAGCAAACCGAGATTCCAAGGATGCCCAGATGACCGCTCGTTTCCGCCTGATTTCAGCCCTTGCCGTGGCCGCCGTGCTGGCCGGGTGCAAGACCACCGGCGATATCGTCGTCGATGAAGGGGTCGGCATCCAGGCGGTGCGGACCGCCTGCCCGGCGGTCGGCATTCCCGACTACACCGGCGATATCACGCTGTTCCGCGTTCCCGGCGATACCTCCGCCGCGAACATCGATGTGGTCGCGACGATGACCAACCTGCGCAGCCAGTGCAACGATTCGGGCGAAAAGGTCTTCACCAACGTGACCTTCGAGGTGCAGGCCCGGCGCACCGACACCCGCGGTGCACGGCAGGTGACGATTCCCTATTTCGTCACCGTGCTGCGCGGCGGCAAGGCGGTGGTGACCAAGCGGGTCGGGCAGGTCACGCTGAACTTCGCCGATGGTCAGGAACGCGCCCAGGCCAGCGGCCAGGGCAGCGCCTATGTCGACAAGGCCGAAGCCTCGTTGCCCCCCGAAATCCGCGAACGCATCACCCGCCGTCGCCGCGCGGGCGAGGAAGAGGCGGCGGTCGATCCGCTGTCGCAGCCCGAAGTCAAGGCGGCGATCGCCCGCGCCACCTTCGAAGTGCTGGTCGGCTTCCAGCTCAGCCAGGACCAGCTGACCTTCAACGCCACGCGATGAAGCGGGCGCGCGGCCGCGCGCCCATCCATCCTTGCCGCGCCCCTGCCCAGGCGGTAGGGGCGCTGTCACGTTATGCGGCCCCGCTGTGGCCCTATCCAAGAGCAGTCCGATGAGCGAACCCAAGACCATCTACGCCGCCTATGCCGGCCACATTGCCGCCGCGCTCGATGCGCTTGAGGCCGCCGGAACCATTCCGGCCGGGCTGGGCCGCGGCGCGATAACGGTCGAGCCGCCGCGCGATCCGGCCCATGGCGACCTGGCGACCAACGCGGCGATGGTCCTGGCCAAGCCCGCCGGGACCAATCCGCGCGCGCTGGCCGAGGCGCTGGTCGGCGAACTGGCCAAGGTGCCCTCGGTCGCCTCGGCCGAAATTGCCGGGCCGGGCTTCATCAACCTGCGCGTCGCGCCCGAAGCCTGGATTGCCGAACTGCGCGCGATCGCGGCCAAGGCCGGGAACTATGGCCGTTCGCAGCTGGGCGGCGGCAGCACGGTCAACGTCGAATATGTCTCGGCCAACCCGACCGGGCCGATGCACATGGGCCACTGCCGCGGCGCGGTGGTCGGTGATGCCCTGGCGTCCCTGCTCGAATGGGCCGGGCACAAGGTGATCCGCGAATACTACGTCAACGATGCCGGCGGGCAGGTCGATGTGCTCGCCCGCTCGGCGCAGTTGCGCTATCGCGAAGCGCTGGGCGAGGCGATCGGCGAAATCCCCGAAGGGCTCTATCCCGGCGACTATCTGGTTCCGGTCGGCCAGGCGCTGGCCGCCGAATTCGGCGATGCCTATGCCAAGGCGCCGGAAAGCGAGTGGCTCGCCCTGTTCCGCGCTCGCGCCATCGCGGCGATGGTCGAGCAGATCAAGGCGGACCTCGCGCTGCTCGGCATCCGGCATGACCTGTTCAGCTCCGAGGCCGAATTGCAGGCCGCCGGCAAGCCCGAAGAGGCCGAAGCCTGGCTGCGCGCGCACGATCTGGTCTATGACGGCCACCTCGAAGCGCCCAAGGGCAAGACGCCCGAGGACTGGGAGCCGGTGGAGCTGCCGCTGTTCCGCTCGACCCGGTTCGGCGACGATCAGGACCGCCCGATCAAGAAGAGCGACGGTTCGTGGACCTATTTCGGCGCGGACATGGCCTATCACTTCCAGAAGGCCCAGAGCGCCGACGCGCTGGTCGATATCTGGGGCGCGGACCATGCCGGCACGGTCAAGCGGATCAAGGCCGCGGTTGCCGCGCTGACCGGGGGCGAGGACGGCACGGGCAAGCCGTTCGAGGTCAAACTCGTGCAGATGGTCCAGCTGCTGAAGGGCGGCGAGCCGTTCAAGATGTCGAAGCGTTCGGGCAACTTCGTCACGCTTGCCGACGTAGTCGAGATGGTCGGCAAGGACGTGGTCCGCTTCACCATGCTGACCCGCAAGCCCGAAGCGCAGATGGACTTCGATTTCGACAAGGTGGTCGAAGCATCGAAGGACAATCCGGTGTTCTACGTTCAGTACGCCCATGCCCGGATCCGCTCGACCCTGCGCAAGGCCGCTGCCGAAGGTTTCGCTCCGTCGGGCGAAGCGCTGGAACAGCTCGGCGCGGAAGAGCTTGAGCTGGTCAAACTGGCCGCGCAGTTCCCGCGGCTGGTCGAGGCCGCCGCCGCAGCCCGCGAACCGCACCGGATCGCGTTCTATCTCTATGACCTTGCAGCGGCTTTTCATGCTTACTGGAATCTCGGCAACGACAAGCCGGAAAAGCGCTTCATCGTGGCACAGGATGGTAAACTGACCGGGGCAAGGCTTTATCTTGCGTCCCAAATCGGGCAACTTGTCCGCAACGGGCTCTCCATTCTGGGGGTGGAAGCCGTAGAGGAGATGTAGGCCATGTCGGGGATCGATGGGGACCGCGAAGGCGAAGAGTGGGTCGGCGACGAAGGCGAGCCGCTGGAAACCGAACAGCTTTCGCTCGCCGAAGAGGATGAGCGCCTGCCCTGGCTCGAAGGTTCCGACGAGGACGAATACGAGTACGACGGCGCCGACAACAGCGGGATGATGAAGCTGGTGGCGATGGGCCTGTTCGCGCTGGCCGTGCTGGTCGGCGCGATCTGGTGGGCCACCCACCGCAATCCCGATCCGGCGCTGGTGCCCGATGGCAGCCTGGTCCAGGCCGATAGCCAGCCCTACAAGGAAGCCCCCAAGGATCCCGGCGGCAAGCAGTTCGACGGGACCGGGGATTCGAGCTTTGCCGTGTCCGAAGGGCAGAACCGCCCGGCCCAGCTGGGCGATGGCGCCGCGCCACCGCCGGCCGCCAATGCCGATCCCAACGCCAAGCCCGGCATCGCTACCGGCCAGGGTGCCGCACCGGCCTCGGGCGGGGTCGGGGTTCAGGTTGGCGCCTTTTCGAGCAAGGACAAGGCCGAGGCCGGCTGGACCGACGTGGTTGCCAAGGCCAAGGGCGCGCTTTCGGGCGTTTCGCACCGGGTCGTGCCGGGTCCGGCTGAAAGCGGCACGGTCTATCGCCTGCAGGCGATCGCGCCCGATGCCGCCGCGGCCAAGGCGCTGTGCGCCAAGCTCACGGCGGCCGGCGTCTCCTGCCAGGTCAAGTAAGGCCATAATCCACACGGATTGCAGCGGCGGCGCTTGCACAAGCGCCGCCATGCTGCGACTTTCCCCCTGTTATGACTCCCGCGATCTTCGGCATTTCCGGATTGATTCTCGACGCGAATGAACGCGCCTTCTTCCGCGAGGCCGATCCGGCGGGCTACATCCTGTTCGGCCGCAACGTGGAAAGCCGCGAGCAGCTGCGCGCGCTGACCGATTCGCTGCGCGCGATCCATGGGCGCGACAGGCTGTTGATCACGATTGA
>CAZNII010000028.1:0-6278 GCA_964573075.1 uncultured Novosphingobium sp.
GCCGCACAGCCAGGCCGAGATCCGCGCCGCGATCAAGCCGGTCGATATCAATGGCGACGGGAATCAGGACTGGGAGGTCGATTTCAACACCTTCGGTTCGGCCTGGTGCGGAACCGGCGGGTGCCGTTACCAGCTCTGGCTAGGGCGGGCCAAGGCCACGCCGATCCGGGTGTTCGATCGCCAGGTGCGTGAGCATGAGGCGGTCAGGCGCGATGGGCGGATCGTCTTCGTGTTCGATTTCCACGGCAGCCAGTGCGGCGGCTTCGGATCCGAAGTCTGCCCGGGCGAATTCGCCTGGAACGCAAAGCGCGGCCGGATGGTGCTGTTGCCGACGCCGGCCAAGCACACCTCGACCGCCGCGCCGGTTTTGCCCTTTCAGTAAGACCGCGGCAGGCCGAGCACGTGCTCGGCCAGATAGCTGAGGATCAGGTTGGTACTGATCGGGGCAACGGTATAGAGCCGCGCCTCGCGGAATTTGCGCTCCACGTCGTATTCCTCGGCAAAGCCGAACCCGCCGTGGGTCTGGACGCACATGTCGGCCGCCGCCCAGCTGGCTTCGCTCGCCAGCATCTTGGCCATGTTGGCCTCTTCGCCCGGATTGCCGCCGGCATCATAGACCTGCGCGGCATGGTGGACCATCAGCTCGGCCGCGCGCATCTGCGCATAGCAGCGCGCAATCGGAAACTGGACGCCCTGGTTCTGCCCGATCGGTCGCCCGAACACCGAACGCTCACGGGCATAGTCGGTGGCCTTGCGGATGAACCACTTGGCATCGCCGACGCACTCCGCCGCGATCAGGATCCGTTCGGCATTCATCCCTGACAGGATGTAGCGGAAGCCCTTCCCTTCCTCGCCGATCAGGCTGGAGGCCGGGATCCGCATGTCGTCGAAGAACACCTCGGTGGTCGAATGGTTCATCATCGTGCGGATCGGCTTGATCGTCATGCCGCTGCCGACAACCTCGCGCATGTCGACCAGGAAGATCGACAGCCCCTCGGTCTTGCTTTGCACCTGGTCGCGCGGGGTGGTCCGCGCCAGCAGCAGCATCAGATCGGAATGTTCCGCGCGGCTGGTCCAGATCTTCTGGCCGTTGACCACATAATGATCGCCATCGCGCACCGCGACCGTGCGCAGGCTCAGCGTATCGGTTCCGCTGGTCGGCTCGGACACCCCGAAGGCCTGGAGCCGCAGCGAACCATCGGCAATGCCCGGCAGATACTTCGCCTTCTGCTCTTCGCTGCCGTAGCGCAGCAGGGTATTCATGATGTACATCTGCGCATGGGCCGATGCGCCGTTGCAGCCGGCGGCCTGGATTTCCTCCATGATCACCGCCGCCGCATCGAGCTTGAGCCCCGATCCGCCGTAAGCTTCGGGAATCAGCGCGGCGAGAAACCCGGCCCTGGTCAGGGCATCGACGAATTCGCCCGGATAGGCCCGCTCGCGGTCCTTCTCGCGCCAGTATTCGCCCGGGTATTCGGCGCACAGCGCCTGTACCGCGCGGCGGATTTCGGTGATGTCTTCACTCTCGGTCATGGCCCAGCCCTTAAGCGAACAATTAAGGCGCGCAACCCCTCGCGAACCCTTGAACCCGGCTCGACATGCTGGCAAGTTGCCAATGAAAACGGGATCGGGAGGGGATCGAGATGCGGAAGGGCATTGCGCTGGCAGCGGCATTGCTGGCGTCGACTGCGCTGGTGGGCGGCTGCAACCGCGCCGCGCCGGCCGGGCAGGAAGGTGGCGCAGTGCAACAGGCGCCTTATCCGCAACAGGTTTTCTGGGGCGACACCCACCTGCATACCGCCAATTCCCCCGACGCATTCGGCTTCGGCAACCGGCTCGATCCCGAGGCCGCGCTGCGCTTTGCCCGGGGCGAGGAGGTAACCTCTTCCACCGGGATCAAGGCCAAGCTGGCCCGCCCGCTGGATTTCCTGGTGATCGCGGATCACTCGGACGGCTTCGCCTCGATCAAGGACCTTTACAACGCGCCGCGTGCCATGGTGCCGAACCATCCGATGATGCTGCGCTGGTATGACATGATGCACGCCGGCCCCGAACAGTCGCAAAAGGCGGTGGGCGAAATCATCGATGCCAAGGCCAAGGGCACCCTGCCGCCCGAACTGGTCAATCCGGAAGGCGCGGAGGATCGGCTGCGCAAGAACTGGTACGCCCATGTCGCCACGGTCGAACGCTATAACGAGCCGGGCAAGTTCACCGCCTTCATGGGCTTTGAATACACCTTGATGAGCGGCGGCAACAACCTGCACCGCAATGTGATCTACCGCGACGGCGCCACCCGGGTGGCCGACTTTTCGCCGCTTGCCTCGTTCGATACGGTCATTCCCGACGGGCTGTGGGATTACCTCGACACCTATGAAAAGAAGACCGGCGGCAAGGCGCTGACCATCCCGCACAATTCGAACCTGTCGAACGGGATGATGTTCATGCTGACCGACCCGAGCGGCGGTCCGATGAGCGCCGACTATGCCCGTCGCCGCGCCTCGCGTGAGCCGCTGGTCGAAATTACCCAGATCAAGGGCGACAGCGAAAGCCACCCGTTCATGTCGCCCAACGACGAGTTCGCCTCCTATGGCGATGCCGGCTGGGAACTGGGCAATCTCGATTTCTCGGAGAAGTCCACGCCCGAGATGCAGCCCGGCTCCTATGTCCGCGAGGCCCTCAAGCGCGGGCTGCTGATCGAGCAGCGCACCGGTGTGAACCCCTACAAGTACGGCGTGATCGGTTCGACTGACAGCCACACCGCCCTTGCCACTGCTGATGACGACAACTTCTTCGGCAAGCACCCGGGAGCGGAGCCGGGCCCGACCCGCACCACCAAGTCGCAGGGGCTTGGCCGCCATGACGAACGGCAGGGCTGGAACTACCTCGCCAGCGGCTATGCCGCGGTCTGGGCCACCGCCAACACCCGCGAGGCGATCTTCGATGCGATGATGCGCAAGGAGGTCTATGCCACCACCGGCCCGCGGATGGTGGTGCGCTTCTTTGGCGGATGGGATTTCAAGGGCGAAGACCTCAAGGGTGACTGGGTCAAGGCGGGCTACACCCGCGGGGTGCCGATGGGCGGCGATCTCAAGCCCGGCCAGGGCGCCCCCAGCTTCATCGTTTCGGCCGCGAAGGACCCGGTTGGCGCCAACCTTGACCGGGTCCAGGTGGTCAAGGGCTGGGTCGATGCTGCCGGGCAGGCGCATGAGAAGGTGTTCGACGTTGTCTGGTCCGATATGGACAAGCGCGCTGCGGCCGGCGGCAAGGTGCCGGCGGTGGGCAACACGGTCGATGTGGCGACCGCGACCTACCAGAACAGCATCGGCGCGCCGACCCTGGCGACGGTCTGGACCGATCCGGAATTCGATTCGAAGCAGCGGGCGTTCTACTATGTCCGCGTGATCGAGATCCCGACCCCGAGCTGGGTCGATTTCGACATGGTCCGCTTCAAGCTCAAGCTCGATCCGGCGATCCCGCTGACCCAGCAGGAACGCGGCTATACATCGCCGATCTGGTACAACCCGGCCTGACAGCGCCGGCAGGAGGAGGAATAGGATGCGCAAGGCAATTGTGAGTGCGGCATTGCTGCTGGCCTCGACCGCGCTGGTCACCGGCTGCGACAAGCTGGGCCAGGCGGGCGGCGGCTCGGCCGAAGTCAAGAACACCGCCTATCCCGAACAGGTGTTCTGGGGCGATACCCACCTGCACACCTCCAACTCGGTCGATGCCTTCGGGTTCGGCACCCGGCTCGATCCCGAAGCCGCGCTGCGCTTCGCCCGGGGCGAGGAAGTGGAGGCGAGCAGCGGAACCAAGGCCAAGCTGGCCCGCCCGCTCGACTTCCTGGTGATCTCGGACCACGCCGAAGGGATCGGCGCGACCAAGGCGCTCTATGAAGCGCCGCGGATGATGATCAGCGATCCGACCGCGCTGCGCTGGTACGACATGATGCACGAAGGCCCCGAAGGCTCGCTCAAGGCGACCGGCGAAATGCTGGCGGCGCGGGCATCGGGCAATGTCCCGGCCTTCATGAACGACAAGGAAGCCGCGGAAAAGCGCACCCGCAAGCTGTGGGACGAGCACCTCGATACGGTCGAGCGCTATAACGAGCCGGGTAAGTTCACTGCCTTCATGGGCTTCGAATATACCCTGATGCAGACCGGCAACAATCTGCACCGCAACGTCATTTTCCGCGACGGCAAGGACAGGGTCAAGACGATCACTCCGTGGGATCCGCAGGACAGCCTGTGGCCGGACGACCTGTGGGTCAAGATGGACGCCTATGAGAAGAGCACCGGCGGCAAGGTCCTGGCGATCCCGCACAACGGCAACGTCTCCAACGGGCTGATGTGGATGCTGACCGATCCGACCGGCGGACCGATCAGCGCCGAATATGCCCGCACCCGCGCGGCGCGCGAACCGATTGCCGAAATCACCCAGATCAAGGGCGACAGCGAAGCTCATCCGTTCATGTCGCCCAACGACGAATTTGCGGGCTATGGCACGGCCGGCTGGGATCAGGCAAACCTGCTGGGCAACATCAAGACCAAGCAAAGCGACCTGCCCGGCTCCTATGTTCGCGAGGCGCTGAAGCGCGGGCTGCTGATCGAGCAGCGGACCGGCGTGAACCCCTACAAGTTCGGGGTGATCGGCTCGACCGACAGCCACACCTCGCTTTCGACGCCCGACGAAAACAACTTCTTCGGCAAGCACACCGGGGTGGAGCCGAGCCCCAAGCGGGCCACCGCCGGGTTCGTTCCCGGGGTGAATTCCGGCCGGATGAACTGGCAGAGCCTGGCCAGCGGCTATGCTGCGGTCTGGGCTACCTCGAACACCCGCGAGGCGCTGTTCGACGCGATGATGCGGCGCGAGGTCTATGCCACCACCGGCCCGCGGATGACCGTGCGGGTGTTCGGCGGCTGGGACTTCAAGGCCGACGATCTCAAGGGCGATTGGGTCAAGGCCGGCTACACCCGCGGGGTGCCGATGGGCGGCGAGCTGAAGGCCAAGGCCGGCGATGCGCCAAGTTTCGTCATTTCCGCGCTGAAGGACCCGCAGGACGGCAACCTTGACCGGGTTCAGGTGATCAAGGGCTGGGTCGATGCCGCCGGCCAGGCGCACGAAAAGGTCTTCGATGTCGTGTGGAGCGACATGGACGGCAGCCGCAAGGCGGTGGGCGGCAAGGTCCCGGCGGTCGGCGACACGGTCGATGTGGCAACCGCCACTTACCAGAACACCATCGGCGCGCCGACCCTGGCGACGGTCTGGACCGACCCGGAATTCGATCCCAAGCAGCGGGCGTTCTACTACGTCCGCGTCCTGCAGATCCCGACCCCGACCTGGATGGCCTACGACATGGTCAAGTACAAGCTGACCCTGCCGCCGGAAATCCCCCTCAAGCACCAGGAACGCGCCTATACCTCGGCGATCTGGTACACCCCAAGCTGAGAAACATGGCTCTGAAAGACACTGTCCGGCGGCTCCTGAAGGAGCCGCTGGTGCATTTCCTGCTAGCCGGCGCGCTGGTCTATGCCCTGCTCGCCGGGCGCGCGCCCGACCTGGGCGAACGGCGGATCGTGGTCGATGAACGGGTGGTCGGCGCGCTGGTCAGCCGGTTCTACGATTCCTTCCGGCGCATGCCGACCAAGGACGAAACCGACGGGCTGATCCGCGATTGGGTGCAGGACCAGGTCTATTACCGCGAGGCGCTGGCGCTGGGGCTCGACGAGAATGACGAGGTCGTGGTGCGGCGGATGCGGCGCAAGATGGAGGCGATGGCAGTGGCCGACGCCGAAACCCAAACGCCCGACGATGCCATGCTGCAGGCGATGATCGACAAGGACCCGGCCCGCTATGCCGAGGATCCGCGCACCAGCTTCGAACAGGTTTACCTTGGCGCCGATACCCCCACGGTGCGCGCCGCGGCTGAGGGTCAGTTGCAGAAACTGCGCAAGGGCGAAGCGGTGAGCGGCGTTCCCTTGCCGATCCCCGGCAGTT
Source organism: uncultured Novosphingobium sp. (assembly GCA_964573075.1). GTDB lineage: Bacteria > Pseudomonadota > Alphaproteobacteria > Sphingomonadales > Sphingomonadaceae > Novosphingobium. Next base: position 5,995 of record CAZNII010000028.1, read on the forward strand.
TCAGCGATGCCGCCTCGCACGAGATTTCCGGGCAGTTCGGCGACGAATTCACCCTGGCGCTGCGCAATCTGCCGCAGGGCCAGTGGAGCGGACCGGTCGCTTCCGGGCTGGGCCTGCATCTGGTGCGGATCACCGGGCGCCGCGCGGCCGAGCCGCCCCGGCTTGAGCGGGTTCGCCAGCGCGTCGAAAACGACTGGCGCGCCCAGGCGACGGCCAGGGCCCGCGCCGATGCCTATGACCGGATCCTCAAGGGTTACGACGTGGTGATCGAGCTGCCCAAGTGA
>CAZNII010000028.1:6378-25852 GCA_964573075.1 uncultured Novosphingobium sp.
TGCCTATGACCGGATCCTCAAGGGTTACGACGTGGTGATCGAGCTGCCCAAGTGAGTAAGACCCGTTATTTCCGTTCGCCCCGAGCGAAGTCGAGGGGTCTGCCTGCGTCGCGGCCCCTCGACTTCGCTCGGGGCGAACGGGTTTGGCACATGCGCCTGTTGATCCTGATCCTGGCAATGCTGTTTGTTTCACCGGCCCGTGCCGACGAACTGCGTCCCGGCTATCTCGAATTCACCCAGCAGGACGCCAGCCACTGGAAGCTGGTGTGGAAGGCCCCGGTGCTGGGCGGCCTGGCCACCCGCACCCGCCCCGCCTTCCCCCAATTCTGCACCCAGAGCCCGCCGCAGGCGCGGGTCGAAGGGCTGGTGCTGGTGGCCGAAAGCCGGCTGACCTGCAGCCAGGATCTGGCAGGCTCCAAGGTCGGCCTGTCGGGGATGGACGCGGCCTTTACCGACGCGTTGCTGCGGGTCGCGCCGCTGAACCGGCCGGTCCAGGCCGCACGGCTGACCCAGGACCGGGCCATGATCGAGGTTGCGACCGTGCCCGACGGCTGGGAAGTCGCCCGCAGCTATTTCGTGCTGGGCGTGATCCACATCCTCGAAGGCTACGATCACCTGCTGTTCGTGATCGCGCTGGTCCTGCTGATCGGCCGGTTGGGCATGGTGGTGAAGGCCGCCACCGCCTTCACCGTCGCCCATTCGATCACGCTGATCGGATCGACGCTAGGTCTGGTCGGGCTGGCCCAGGCCCCGGTCGAGGCGCTGATCGCGCTCTCGATCGTGTTCCTGGCGGTGGAGATCATCAAGCAGGATCCGGCCCACCCCAACTTGGCCGAGCGTGCCCCATGGATCGTCGCTTTCCTGTTCGGGCTGATCCACGGCTTCGGTTTTGCCGGGGCGCTGCGCGAGATCGGCCTGCCTGAAAGCGATGTGCCCACCGCCCTGCTGACCTTCAACCTGGGGGTCGAGGCCGGCCAGCTGGTGATCGTCGCGGTGGTGCTTGCAGCGATCGCGCTGGTCAGCCGCATGGCCCCGCGTGCGCTGCGACCGGCGACGATAACCGCCACTTACGCGATCGGCATCACCGCCAGCTTCTGGTTTATCGAGCGGGTCATCGGTTGAGCGCTCCCGCCCGCATCCACGGTCTTGATGGACTGCGCGGCGTGGCGGCGCTGAGCGTGTTCGGGTTTCACGTTCACGTGATCTTCCCGTCCTTTCCGGACTGGTGGTCGAAAGGCTATCTCGCGGTCGATTTCTTCATGATGCTTTCGGGCTATGTCATGGCCCGGACTTATGAGGCGCGGATGCAGGCCGGGCTCGGCACCGCCGCCTTTTTCCGGATCCGCTACAGGCGAATGTGGCTGACCATGTTTCTGGGCAGCCTGCTCGGCATTCCGTTCCTGTGGGACATCGCCCCCGGACCGGCTGTGTTCGCCGCCTGCCTGCTGCTCAACCTGGCCTTGCTGCCGGCGCCGCTCAATTACCAGCTGTTCCCGCTCAATGGCCCGGGCTGGTCGATCTTCTTCGAACTGATCGCCAACGTGCTTCATGCCGCCGGGTTCAGGCGGCTCGGCAACCTGGCACTGACCGCCGTACTGGCCGCCCTGCTCGGGCTGCTGACGGTGATGGTCCGGATCAACGGCAATGTCGATTTCGGGACCATTGCGGTTCATTGGTTCCCCGCGCTGATCCGCAGCCTGGTGCCGTACATCGGCGGAGTCCTGCTGTGGCGGCACTGGCGCGACCGGCCGCCGCTCAGGATCCATCCAGCCCTTCCCTTCCTGGCGATCCCCGTGCTGCTGGCCGCGCCCTTGCCGATGCTGGGCTGGACCTATGACCTGCTGTTCGTGGTGCTGGCCTGCCCGTTGCTGATCGCGGGCGGGTTGCGGCTGCAGGGCGATGCGCCCTGGGCCACCTGGCTCGGGTTGCTTTCGTTTCCGCTCTATGCGGTGAACGTGCCGATGCTGCACAATGCCGCCATGCTGGGAACCGGCCCGATCGCGGCAACCCTGGCGACGCTGGCGGTGGCAATTGCGCTCAGCTGGTGGTTGTCGATCCGCGAACGCCGTGCCAAAGCCGCTGCCAAGATCTGAACCCTGGAGAATTGCCCGATGGACAGCCCGGTCCTCTATTCGCTCGACGCCGATGGCATCGCCACGATCACGCTCAATCGGCCCGAGTTGCGCAACCCGATCTCGGACCTCGATCTGATCGAGGCGCTGCTCGACACGCTCCAGGCGATGGAAGACGATCCCAAGGTCCGCGTCGCGATCCTGACCGGGGCCGGTTCGGCCTTTTCCGCCGGCGGCAACCTCAAGGCGATGCTGCCGGATTCGGGCGGACTCAACGCCTCGCTCCCGGCTCGCACCCGGCGCAATTACAAGAGCGGGATCCAGCGCCTGCCGCTGGCCTTCGCCGCGCTCGAAGTGCCGGTGATCGCGGCGGTCAACGGACCGGCGATCGGCGCCGGGCTGGATCTTGCCTGCATGTGCGATCTGCGCGTTGCCGGCGAAAGCGCCAAGTTTGCCGAAAGCTTCGTCAAGCTGGGGATCATCCCCGGCGATGGCGGGGCCTGGCTGATCCAGCGGATCATCGGCTTTGCCCGCGCCGCCGAGCTGACCCTGACCGGCGAGACGATCGATGCCGCCGAAGCGCTGCGGATCGGGCTGGTCAACCAGGTGGTCCCGGATGGCGAACTGCTGGAGGCGGCGCGCAAGATGGCCGCGCGGATCGCCTGCAACCCGCCCTTCGCGGTGCGGATGGCCAAGCGGCTGATCTGGGATGCCCAGTCGATGAGCATCGGCCAGGTGCTGGAAATGTCGGCGGCGATGCAATCGGTGGCCCATGCCACCCGCGACAATGCCGAAGCGGTCAACGCCTTCCTCGAAAAGCGCAAGCCGGTGTTCAAGGGCGATTGATCCACATCGATGTGATTCGAACCCTTGGGGATCACATTTTAATGTGATACCCGGCGAATCATGTCGACCAACATCATCGAACGCGTCCGCCGCCTCGTTTCCGACGGTGGCATGTCGCGAGCCGGCCTGGCGCGCGCCGCCGGGCTTCATGCCAACACCCTGCGCGATTGCACCGACGACGGCTGGAACCCAACCACCGAAACGCTGCGCAAGCTCGAGCGCTTCCTGTGGGACAGCGAGGAAGAGCCGGTGCTGGTCGGGATCGAGGAGATCATCGAGGAAGCCCGCAACGGCCGGATGTTCATCCTGGTCGATGACGAGGACCGCGAGAACGAGGGCGATCTGGTGATCCCGGCGCAGATGGCGACGCCCGATGTCATCAACTTCATGGCCACCCATGGCCGCGGGCTGATCTGCCTGACGCTGAGCAAGGCGCGGACCGACCAGCTCGGCCTCGAACTGATGAGCCGCAACAACGGTACCCGTCACGAAACCGCCTTCACCGTCTCGATCGAGGCGCGCGAAGGCGTCACCACCGGCATCTCGGCCGGCGACCGGGCCCGCACCGTTGCTGTCGCGATCGACGCCAGCAAGGGCCGCGACGATATCGTCACCCCCGGGCACGTCTTCCCGCTGATCGCCCGCGACGGTGGGGTGCTGGTCCGCGCCGGGCACACCGAGGCCTCGGTCGATATTTCGCGGCTGGCCGGGCTCAACCCCTCGGGCGTGATCTGCGAGATCATGAACGAGGACGGGACCATGGCGCGGATGGACGACCTGATCCCCTTCGCCCGCCGCCATGGCCTGAAAATGGGCACGATCCGCGACCTGATCGAATACCGCCGCAAGAACGACCGGCTGGTCGAATGCGTCAGCGAAGCGCCCTTCACGTCCGATTATGGCGGGGCCTGGACCGCGCGGACCTATCGCAACAAGGTCGATGGCTCGGTCAACATCGCGCTGCAGAAGGGCCATGTCGTCCCGGGCGAGCCGACCCTGGTGCGGATGCATTCGATCTCGATCTTCTCTGACGTGCTGGGCCAGCCCGGCCCGCGCAAGCGCACCCTGCAGCGCGCGATGAACGCGATCGGCGATAACGATTCCGGGGTGATCGTGCTGCTTATGCCCAATTCGCCCGAACAGCTCAGCGCCGAGGTCGGCGGGACCAAGGGGCCGGAAATGGACCTGCGCGCCTATGGCATCGGCGCCCAGATCCTGGCCGACCTGGGGATCCATGACATGATCCTGCTGACCAATTCCCACCGCAACATCGTCGCGATCGAAGGCTATGGTCTCAACATCGTGGGCGAACGCCCGATCCAGGAAGGATAAGATCCGTGGCCCGTTTCCTCATTGTCGAAGCCCGCTTCTACGACCACCTGAACGACATGCTGGTCGAGGGCGCGCGCGCCGCGCTCAAGGCCGCCGGGCATCAGGTCGATGTCATCACCGTTCCGGGCGCGCTGGAAATTCCCGGAGCGATCTCGCTGGCCGACCAGGCCGATCTCTATGACGGCTATGTCGCGATCGGGGTGGTGATCCGGGGAGAGACCTATCACTTCGAGATCGTCGCCGGCGAAAGCGCCCGCGGGATCATGGCGCTGACCATGGACGGGATCGCGATCGGCAACGGCATCCTGACGGTCGAAAACGAACAGCAGGCGATTGTCCGCGCCGATCCGCAGCAGAAGGACAAGGGCGGCGAAGCGGCCAAGGCTGCGCTTGCCCTCCTCGCGCTCAAGGAGAAGTTCGCATGAGCCGCCATCCCTCGCTTTCGGGCCTCAAGCTGGTGCTTGGCGGCAACGTCTTCGGCTGGACCGCCGATCAGGACACCAGCTTTGAAATCCTCGACGCCTTCTACGAGGCCGGCGGGCGGATGGTCGATACGGCCGAGGTCTATTCGGCCTGGGTTCCGGGGCACAAGGGCGGCGAGAGCGAGACCGTGATCGGCGCCTGGATGAAGGACCGCGGGGTGCGCCGCGACATGCGGATCGCCACCAAGACCGGCTGGGGCATGGAGCATGGCGATCTTAACCCCGCCACGCTGGGCACCCGGCTCGCCGGTTCGCTCGAACGGCTCCAGACCGACTATGTCGACCTCTACTATGCCCACCGCGACGATCCGGTGACGCCGCAGGACGAAGTGGTGGCCGGTTTCAGCGCACTGATCGCCGAAGGCAAGGTGCGCGAGGCCGGAGCCTCGAACTTCACCGAAGACCGCCTGCGTTCGGCCATCGCCGCGGCCAAGGCCGGTGGTGTGCCGGGCTTCACCGTGTTGCAGAACCAGTACAACCTGCTGGAACGCGCCGATTTCGATGCCGACTACCAGAACTTCTGCGTCGCCAACGATGTGGCCATGCTGCCGTTCTTCGGGCTCGCCAGCGGTTACCTGACCGGCAAGTACCGCAAGGACGCGGACCTGGCGCGGTTTGTTCGTGGCGACCGGGTCAGGCAGTATCACGAAGGCAAGGGCCCGGCCCTGCTCGCGGTGATGGACCGGATCGCGGCCGAGTGCGAGGCGACCGTGGCCCAGGTCGCCCTCGCCTGGCTGCTCGACCAGCCCGGCATCGCCGCTCCGATTGCCAGCGCGACCACGCCGGATCAGCTCGACGAGCTGGTCGAGGCGATCGACATCGAGCTGATGCCCGAACAGATCGAGCGGCTGAACAAGGCAGTGCCGCAAGGGTGATCGCCAGCGCATCGCTGCTGATGCTGGCATCGGGCGCGGCCCATGCCGTGGTCAACGCGGTGCTCAAGTCCGGCGGCGACAAGATGTCGAGTCGCGCGCTGATCGACGGATCGAGCGCGCTGCTGATCCTGCCCCTCGCCTTCCTGGTGCCGCTGCCGGCGGGATCGTGGGGCTGGCTGTTCACCTCGATCTCGATCCACTTCGTCTACCTCGTTTGCCTGATCAAGGCCTTCGAGGGCGCCGATATGAGCGCGGTCTATCCGGTGATGCGCGGATCGGCGCCGGTGCTTGCCGCGGTGGTATCGGTGCTGTGGCTGCGCGATCCGATCACCCCCGCGGTGGTGGCGGGAACGCTGCTGGTCAGCCTTGGCACGGTCCTGGTGGCCTGGTGGAACAGCCCCTCGCGCCGCTCGCTCGGCTGGGCGCTGGCAACCGGGGCGATGATCGCGACCTATACGGTAGTCGATGCCCGCGGCATTCGCAGCACGCCCGACGCGATGAGCTATATCGTCTGGCTGTTTCTGCTGCACGGTTTGCTGATCGCCTTGTCCTTTGCCTTGTGGCGGGGCCCGCGCTTCATTGCCGAGGCCCGGGCGCAGTGGCGACCCGGCCTGATCGCCGGAGCGATGTCGCTCGTCACCTATGGCCTGGCGCTGTGGGCCTATCGGCTGGGCGATGTTCCGCGGCTGGCCGCGCTGCGCGAAACCTCGATCCTGTTCGGGGTGCTGATCGCCTGGCTGTTCCTCAAGGAACAGGTCGGCAAGGCGCGGCTGGCCGGGGCCGGACTGATCGCCGGCGGCGCGGCGCTGTTGCTCGCGGTGCGTTGAGAAAGCTTGCGCTCGCGCAACGGCAGGCCCATCACCCGTTCAGTTTGCATCGCGCAAACCTTGCGGATCAACAAGGGAGAGGGGCAAATGAAACAGACAGCCTCAATGATCGTGCTTGCCGCCGCCATGCTGGTCACCACGCCGGCACTGGCCGCGGGCACCACCATGAAAATCGAAGGGATCGAAGGCGATACCGCCGTGGCGAGCTGGTCCTTCGGCGTGTGCAACACCGGACAATGCGGCACCGCCAGCACCAAGCGCACCCGGCCTGCGGGTAGTCCCGAACATGGCCGCGAATCCGATGCCAGCGCCGGCCGGGTTCAGGCGGGGATGGCCCAGGCCGGCGGTGCGCTGGCCAATGGCACCGGCAAGGCGGTCGGTGACGTCGATGGCGATGGCAGCCCCGACCTCGCCTTTGCCGCGAATTTCGGTGAGGTCTACGTCCTGCAGTTCACGTTCCAGAAGATCCCCGGCGAGTACCAGCTGGCCTGCGCCACAGGCCACCTTGACACCGTCACGGTTACGAGCGGCTCAGACGTGTTCGAGATCAAAGGCGCGGCCGTGTCTTGCGTCGCGGGGACCGGCAGCGGCGCGGCCGCCGCATCCTATGCCCGCAGCGGGATCAACCGGATCGATTCGACCCCGGCCCGGATGAGCACAAACTTCACCACCGCCAAGCAGAGCCAGGGCGTCGATTTCGGTACACGCTGCCAAGCCGGAGTGGCCTGCGCGGCCACCACGATGACCTTCACCGGCGGCCAGATGAAGCACACCAAGACCGGTCACGTGACGATCCTCAAATAGGCGCTACCGCCTCAGCGGGGTGCATTTGTCGCCGCGGCGGGCCTGGTCTGCCGCGGCGAACAGCTCGGCACTGGCCGCCAGTCGCCGGTCGAGCACCATGCCCCGATCCGAGGGCGATATCACCACCCGCTCGCCGGCCGGTACCTTTTGCCCGTCGCGCGCCAGCACGAACCGGATGCCCTGCGGCATCTGGCTGGTATCGAACACCGCGATGTTGTCGGTATTGCCGGCAAAGACCGAGATCGAGACATAGCCCTGCTGCGGGCTGGGCTGGGCCTCGATCAGCACCGGACCTGCCGACAGGTCATAGACGCAGGTCGAATAGGCCAGATCCGGGGACGGACGCACGATGTTGCGGGAATTCTGCGTGGTCCGGTCCCCGAAGATGAACTGGTTGACCAGCTTTCCATCCTGCGAAACGCGCGTCATTGCCACGTTCATCAGCACGTGCGGCACCGCCATGACCAGCCCGACATGGGCCACCGCAGCCGACACGGCGAACAGGATCGCCAGTTTGAGCGGACGCTTCATGCCTTGCCTCCACAATCGAGCCGGGTGACCTTGGGCATGGCGATCGAGCCGTAATCGGCCTGCGCCGCCGCGCTCGGCTGATAGATCCGCAAGGTCATGTCGAAATTCCCGGCGTTGCGGGTCGATGCCCAGGCCCCGCTTTCGGGGCGGGTCGGGGCCAGCGTGGCGCTCCACTGCCCCTGTCCGTCGTCCTGAACCTCGGTCGCATCGAATGACAGGGCATCGTCATCGTTGAGCGGCAGATAGTTGTCGGCGGCATAGACCGTCACCGACCACCAGCGCCCCGGCACCGGCCCGCCGCTGATCCGATAGCGACAGGCCTCGCGCAGCGGCTCGCCCGCATCGTCGGTCTTGCGGGTGAAATAGATCGCCTGGCTCTTGTTGAGCGCCAGCAGCCCGCTCTTCGCGACCCGGGCCCGCAGCCACGGCCCGGCATCGGCCGAACCGGTGACCGAACTGCCATACCAGCCGGAGAAGCTCTCGCCGCCCATCCCGCCGGTAATCGCCCACCAGCCGCTACCCAGCCCGGCAACCAGCCCGACCGCCACGGTCGCCGCGATCGCCCAGCGCGATGTCTTTGCTGTTTCAGCCAAGGTCCATGAACTCCTTGAGGCCATAGGGCGCGTAAGGCCCGATGATCAGTTGCTCGAACACCCCGAAGCCCTCGCCGTGTTTGTCGCTGACGATCCGGCAGGGCAGCTGGACGTGGTAATTGTCCATGCTGCCCGGATCGCACTGCAGCAGCCCGAAGTCCTCGCGCTCCACCGCCAGCGCGCCATGCCACAGCCCGTGGTTCCATTTGGGGCTGGTATAGCCGATCCCGCGCATCTGGAAGCGGCCGACCGGCTCGAAAGTAAGGGTTTCGGGGCCCTCCGGACCCTCGATCACCAGCGTGCCCTTCTCCGGCCAGCGGGTGCCCTTGGCCATTGGCGAAGCCATTTCGCCTTCGGTATCCAACAGCGCATCGGCGCTTGCCCCATCCGGCGCGATCACCGCGCGGGTGTTCCACTTGTTGCCCTTGGCATCGGCATTGACGTGGAAGAACACGCTGCGATCGGCGAAGTTGATCGGGGTCCACTGCCAGAAAAAGCCTGGGACCACGCCGGTGCCGTGCGGCTGCTCGTCACGGCTGCCGACCGGGCGCACCCCCCACGAGCGGTCGCGGGTGCCGGCAGTGCCGGGTGCGCAATCCTGCCGCACGCCATCGACCTCGATCCAGCCGGTGTAGTGGCCGTTCTGGGTCAGGCGGGTATAGTCCATGAAGGTACGCGGCCCGATCCGGTGGATAAAGCGCGGCTCCTCGATCGGAAAGGCCCGGCCGGTAAAGGTCAGGTCGGCCTTCAGCCCCTCACCATCGACCACAACACGGAGCTTCTGCAGCGGTTCGAGGATCTCGATCCGGATCGGCCCGACTTGCAGGTCCAGCCGCTCCATCCCCAGCTCCTTGCTGGCATGCAGGCAATACTGCACCCCGTCGCGGATGGTCGAAAAGTGCGCGTCCATCACGTTGAGGTGCGGATAGACCCCCAGCGCCACGGCAAAGAAGCCCGACCCGTCCGGGCCATAGCCGTTGAAGAAATAGCGGTCGTAGAAATTCCGGTCGGTTCCGGCATAGGCCACCGGCTCGGGCGTCTGGTGCAGCGGATAATCGTCGCCTTTGGTCAGGACCATGTCGTTACTCCTGGGATTGTGCGGCTGGTCGGGACGCGGCAATCGTGCCCTGCGCCGCAGCACAGAGTTTTTCGACACCATCCTTGACCACGAAGACATCGCAACGCGCCACCGCCTGGCTGCGCCCGCTCGAAATTGCCGTTGCCCGCGCGATGAGAAGCTCTCCCACCGCAGGCCTGACATAGTTGATCTTCATTTCGGCCGTTACGATCTGGCCCGCAAGGCTCGACCCACCGGCGTAAGTCAGCGCATTGTCTGCAAGGTAAGCCAATACCCCGCCATGGACGAAGCCGTGCTGTTGCAGCAGTTCAGCTCTAACCGGCATGCGCAGCTCGGCATGGCCCGGTGCGAACTGGCTGAGTTCGGCCCCCAGAAGTACGCTGAACGGCTGACTGGCCAGGACCGACTGGCCCCGCATCAGGAAGGGATCGGTCAGGTCAGTCATTTTGCAGCTTCTCCATGCTGCCGTGCTGCAGCGCAAGCGCGCAGCCGCCACGGGCCATGGAGAGGAAGTTGGCATCGCCGCGTTCGGTCCGCTCGACATAGGCGGCGCTGAACACGGCGGTCGAAATGCCGTGGATTGCGCCCAGCACGTAATCGTCCCAGATCGCGTCCCTGCTCAGCGCAACGCCGCGCGCGGTCATCTCCGCGCAATACAGGTCCAGCAGTTCGGCTTCGTGGGCGCGGCGCAGTTCGTCGCCGATCCCGGTGCCCATGAAATAGCCGATATCGACCAGCGGATTGCCCGCCGCCACGGTCTGCCAGTCCAGCACCGCGATCTCTTCGGCCCCGCCCTTGATGTCGAACAGCATGTTGTCGAGCCGGAAATCGCCATGGATGATCGATCGGGGCCCCGATTCCCGGCCGAACCAGCTTTCCTTCGCTTCGTTCAGCTCCTCGCAGATTGCCATGAACTCGGGCTCGAGACTGTTTGCATAGCGTTCGCGGAAAATCGCCTGGGCATTGTCGTAAAGCGCCTTGACCTGTTCGGTCTGCCCTTCCTTGGGTTGAAGCCAGTCAAGCCCGGTCAGCGCCTCTTTATTCCAGCTCGGGGCATGGATCGCCGCCGCCTGGCGGATCCCGGCCCGGGCATCGGCGGCGGAGCACGAAGCCAGCTGGTTTCCGCCCCGGCATGGTCCCAGATCCTCGAAGATCAGGACGAAATCCACCCCGTCATCCGCGATCTCGGCGGCGAGCACGGCGGGCACCCGCACATCGAGCTGCGCGGCAAGCTCGCGGTAGAAACCGACTTCCTTGGTATAGAGGCCGAAGGCGCCGGCAGTGGCCCGGCTGGTCGGATCGGCGGCCGGAAACTTGCCTGCGACAGTCGCGGGGCCTGCCCCTTCGCGGTCATAGCTGAGGTGGAAGCGCGCGGAATCGCCGACCTGTCCGGTGCCGATCGGTTCCCACCGGATTGCGGTGACCCGGCCATTGTCGAGCAGCCCAGCAGCGGACAGCCGCTCGTTAAGCCAGCCCGGCTCGATCGCCTCGGGATGCGAAGGAATAGCGCCCATCCGGCTCCTCTCTCTTGTCGTTTAAACGAACGGTTAAACGACAAGAGAGGTGCTGGCAATGGGCTTAGGAGGGCTTACGAAAGCCGGCCGAATGCGCCGGCGCCGGCATAGTGCGCGGCATCGCCCAGCTCTTCCTCGATCCGGATCAGCTGGTTGTACTTGGCAAGCCGGTCGGACCGCGCGAGCGAGCCGGTCTTGATCTGGCCGCAGTTGGTGGCAACCGCCAGGTCGGCAATCGTCGCGTCCTCGGTCTCACCCGAACGGTGCGACATGACCGCGGTATAGCCGTTGCGGTTCGCAATGCTGACCGCGTCGAGCGTTTCCGAGAGCGATCCGATCTGGTTGACCTTGACCAGCAGCGAATTGGCCAGGCCCTTCTCGATCCCCATGGTCAGCCGCTTGGGGTTGGTGACGAACAGGTCATCGCCGACCAGCTGGACCTTGCCGCCGAGCTTGTCGGTCACGGCCTTCCAGCCCTCGAAGTCGTCCTCGCTCATCCCGTCCTCGATCGAGATGATCGGATAGTCGGCGCACAGCGCAGCGAGGTATTCGGCCATTTCGACCGGGCTGAGCGACAGCCCTTCCCCGCTGATCTCGTACTTGCCGTTCTTGAAGAACTCGGTCGCGGCGCAATCGAGCGCCAGCTTGATGTCGGTTCCGGCCTTGAAGCCGGCCTTGGCGATCGATTCCATGATGAAGTCGAGCGCGGCGCGGGTGCTCGACAGGTTCGGCGCGAACCCGCCCTCGTCGCCCACCGCGGTTGCCAGGCCCTTGTCATGCAGGCCCTTCTTCAGGGTGTGGAACACTTCCGCGCCCCACCGCACGGCTTCAGCCAGGGTCGGCGCGCCGACCGGCATGATCATGAATTCCTGGAAGTCGATCGGGTTGTCGGCATGTTCGCCGCCGTTGATGATGTTCATCATCGGCACCGGCAGGACATGGGCCGAAACCCCGCCGACATAGGAATAGAGCGGCAGGCCGCGGGCATTGGCCGCCGCCTTGGCCACTGCCAGCGACGTGCCGAGGATCGCATTGGCGCCAAGCCGGGCCTTGTTGTCAGTCCCGTCCAGCTCGATCATGATCGCGTCGATATCGCGCTGGTCTTCGGCATCGAGGCCGAGCAGCGCGTCGCTGATCTCGGCATTGACCGCCTGGACCGCCTTGAGCACGCCCTTGCCCAGGTAGCGCCCCTTGTCGCCATCGCGCAGTTCGACCGCTTCGTGCGCGCCGGTCGATGCGCCAGAGGGGACCGCGGCCCGGCCGAAGCTGCCGTCATCCAGCAGGACATCGACTTCGACGGTCGGATTGCCCCGGCTGTCGAGGATTTCGCGGGCGTGGATGTCAATGATCGCGGTCATGGCGAAGGTGCTCCTTTTGCGCTGATGCGGGCTCCTTAGCAGCCGAGCCTAGGCAGGCAAGTTGCATTGCAGCAATTTGGCCCGCATAAGCACATCTTGCAGAGCGCAAGGCGCGCTCCCACATCAGCAGCGCGCCCGCTCCCCCCTCGGGCGAAGAAAGGGCATGAGCCATGGCCAAGACCACCGACAAGACCGTGAAGACCACCGCCGCCAAGAAACCGGCAGCGAAGAAGCCCGCCGCCAAGGCCGCCGCCGCTTCGGGCGACGCCAAGGCCAAGTTCGCCAAGGCGATTGAGGAAGCCAAGGCCGGGGCCCAGGCCCTCGCCAGCGAGGCCCAGACCAAGGCCAAGACGCTGTCGCAGGATGCCCAGGCCAAGGCCGGCGCCTACAAGGAGCAGCTGGCCGCCAAGAGCGGCGACTGGGCCGATGATGCCAAGGACCTGGCCGGCCAGGCCAAGGAACGCGCCGGCGAACTGGCCAAGGAAGGCAAGGCCAAGACCAGCGACGCGATTGCCAGCCTGGGCAAGATCGTGGCCGACAATGCCGAGACGATCGACGAAAAGCTGGGCGTGAAGTACGGCGACTATGCCCGCACCGCGGCCCGCTCGATGCAGGAAACCGCCGCCAAGATCGAAGCCAAGGATCTGGGCGAGCTGGGCGAGGACGCCAAGGAATTCGTCCGCAAGAGCCCGGGCCTGGCGCTCGGCATTGCGGCGGTCGCCGGGTTCCTCGTATCGCGCCTGTTCAAGGGCGGCTCGAACGACGCCTGAACCCGGTCGGCAGCCCTTCATGGCGGATGAGCAGCCCCCGCTGATCGAGGACGACGCGGCCGAACGCTCGCTGGTTGCCGACGTGCGGCAACTGGTCGAGGACGGCCGCACTCTGCTCGAGGCCGAGCTCACCTACCAGAAAAGCCGCGCCCTGGTCGCCGGACAGGCGGCCAGGGCGGTGGCCGGCTGGGGCGCGCTGGCGCTGGCGCTGGTGTTCTTCGCGCTGATGGCGCTGGTCATGGGGCTGGTCCTGGCGCTGGTTCCGCTGCTCGGCGCCCTTGGCGCGACGGCGATAGTCGTGCTGGCGCTGCTTGGCCTCGCAGGCCTCTCGGCGATGGTCGCGAGCCGCCGCTGGAAGCGCGCCGCCGCCCAGATCGCCGAACAGGGATCGCAGCCATGAGCGAAGCCGAAGATCGCCTGGCCGAGGACCGCTCCAACCGCACCACCGCGCGCGGGTTGTTCGATACCCGGCTGGCCCAGGTCAAGGCCGATCTGGCCGCACGGCCGGTCCCGGCGCGGATCAGGGCCAAGGCCGAGGACGAGGCGGCCAAGGCCATCGACAAGGGCATCGACATCGCCCGCGAAAGCAAGACGGTGATCGCCGCAACGCTCGGCACACTGGCGATCTGGGCCTTTCGCAAGCCCCTGATGGCGATGGTGCGGAACCGGTTCGGGCAAGGCGAGGTTCATGATGCGGCCGATAGGGCCGATACGAACCACGAAGAGGAACAGCAAACGTGACCGAAGCCGACGAAAAGCGTGAACGGATCCGCGCCCGGATCGAGGCTTCGCAAGAGCGGCTGAGCCGCGAAAGCGATCAGCTGCCCGCACTCCCGCCGCGCCGCGCGCCGGCCGATGCCTATCCGCCCGAGGATCTGCGCAGCCTCGCGAGCGAGCATCCCTGGCTGGTGGTCGCCGCCGGGGCCGGGGCCGGCCTGCTGCTGGGCGCGCTGCTGCCCAAGCGGGCTGGATCAAAGGCCGCCTCGCGGGCGCTGGGCCTGGCTGCGGCCGGGGCCGAGCTGGCCCTTGCGCTGAGCCGCAATGCCCGCGAAAGCGCCAGCGAAAGCGCGCGCGAAGGGCTGCACCGGCTCGACGAGCGCACCGCCCCGCTGCGCCGCCGCGCCGGGGAAGCCGCCGGCAGCGCATCGCGCAGCGCCCGCTCCACCGGGGTCAAGCTGGCCGGCGAGGCGATCAAGCTGGCCTCCCGGCTGCGAAAGTAGCTTCACCTAAGACCTAGGTGGTACTTGCCTTGGGAAATTCGCGCGATTATGCGCGCGCTTTCTCCATTTCCCCAGGTGTTGCAAATGAGCGAACAGAAACTCCACCTCGTGTTCGGCGGGCGGGTCAAGGACCCGCAGACGCTGGAATTCACCGATCTCGATTCGATGGATTTCGTCGGGATCTTTCCCGACTATGCCAGCGCCGAGGAAGCCTGGCGCAGCGCCGCGCGCCGCACGATCGACGATGCCGAAATGAAATATGTCGTGGTGCACCTGCACCGGCTGGTCCAGCCCGACATGCTCAAGCGCTGAATATGAGAAGGCCCCGGAATTCCGGGGCCTTTCCACATCAGATGAATTCGATCTTCTCGACCACGTAGAACCGGTCTCCGGCCGGGACCGAGACTTCGATCTCGTCCTCGACCCGGCGGCCGATCAGGGCCTTGCCCAGCGGCGAGTTGTAGCTGATCCGGCCAACCTTGGCGTCCGCCTCGTAGGGGCCGACGATCTGGTACCGGACCGGCTTGTCGTCATCGTCCAGCAGCGTGACGGTGGCGCCGAAAATGATCTTCTCACCCGAAAGCGAGGCCGGATCGATGATCTGGGCACGGCTGACCTTGTCCTCAAGATCGGCAATCGAGGCTTCGACCTGGCCCTGGCGTTCCTTGGCGGCGTGGTATTCGGCGTTTTCCGACAAGTCGCCATGGGCGCGCGCTTCCTCGATCGCGTCGACGATCCGGGGCCGCTCTTCGCGCAGCGCTTTCAGCTCGGCGACCAGGCGCTCATAGCCTTCCGCCAGCATCGGCAGCTTTTCGACACTTGCCATCGTTCCCAAGTCCTCCTCAACCCCGCGCCTTCGCAGCGACTAGGACCCTGCCCCGCTCCTTGCCGGATGCGGGTCCCTCAGTCGCCGATTTGGGAAATGCGCGAATGATCAGTGACTATAATAGTCCTGGAGCGAGCGCACTTCAAGGCTCGTATTTTGCATTGCAGCAATCGCTTCCGCCGCCGCCAGCGAAGCCGCCGCCGTGGTATAGTACGGAACCTTGCCGCTCAGCGCCGAACCGCGGATCGACTGCGAGTCCTTCAGGCTCTGCCAGCCTTCGGTGGTGTTGAAGATCAGCGTCACATCGCCGTCGATGATCCGGTCAACGATGTGCGGGCGCCCTTCGGCCACCTTGTTGACCCGTTCGACCGGCAGGCCGGCCTCGGCCAGATAGCGCTGGGTGCCGCCGGTGGCGATCACCGCAAACCCCTGCTCGATCAGCTGGCGCACCGCCGGCAGGATCACCGGCTTGTCGCTGTCCTTGACCGAAACGAAGGCCACACCGCCGCTCGGCAGGCGGGTGCCGGCGCCGAGCTGGCTCTTGGCAAAGGCGATCGGGAAATTGGCGTCGATCCCCATCACTTCGCCGGTGCTCTTCATTTCCGGCGACAGCACCGGATCGACCCCGGGGAACCGGGCGAACGGGAACACGGCTTCCTTGACAGCCATGTAATCGAGATCGCGCTTGAACGGCGGGAAGGTGGAAAGCTTCTCGCCCGCCATCACCCGTGCCGCGATCTTGGCCACCGGCTGGCCGATCGCCTTGGCGACGAACGGCACGGTGCGGCTGGCGCGCGGGTTCACCTCGATCAGGTAAACCTCGCCATCCTTGACCGCGAACTGCACGTTCATCAGCCCCTTGACCCCCAGCGCCAGCGCCAGCGCCTCGGCCTGGCGTTCCATCTCGGCGATGATCTCGCCCGGCAGGCTGTAGGGCGGCAGGGTGCAGGCGCTGTCGCCCGAATGGATCCCGGCTTCCTCGATGTGCTGCATCACGCCCGCGACCACCACCTGTTCGCCATCGCACAGCGCATCGACATCGCACTCGACCGCATCGCGCAGGTACTGGTCGATCAGCACCGGGCTGTCGCCCGAAACCGAGACCGCGGTGTTGATATAGTCGTCGAGCTGGGCCTCGCTGTCGACGATCTCCATCGCCCGCCCGCCCAGAACATAGCTGGGCCGCATCAGCACCGGATAGCCGATCCGGTTGGCCACCGCGACCGCCTCGTCGCGGCTGCGGGCAATGCCGTTGGCCGGCTGCTTCAGCCCCAGCTTGTTGACCAGCGCGGCGAACCGTTCGCGGTCTTCGGCCAGGTCGATCGCATCGGGCGAGGTGCCGAGGATCGGGATCCCGGCATCTTCCAGCGCCTGGGCCAGCTTGAGCGGGGTCTGCCCGCCGAACTGGACGATTACCCCGACCAGGGTCCCGGCCTGCTGTTCGGTGCGTAGGATTTCCAGCACGTCCTCGCCGGTCAGCGGCTCGAAATAGAGCCGGTCGGAGGTGTCATAGTCGGTCGAAACCGTTTCCGGGTTGCAGTTGACCATGATCGTCTCATAGCCCGCCTCGTCCAGCGCGAAGCAGGCGTGGCAGCAGCAATAGTCGAACTCGATCCCCTGCCCGATCCGGTTCGGACCGCCGCCCAGGATCACGATCTTCTGCCGGTCGCTCGGCGCGGCTTCGCATTCGGGCGGGCCGAACAGCGGGGCCTCATAGGTCGAATACATGTAGGGCGTGACCGCCTCGAATTCGGCCGCGCAGCTGTCGATCCGCTTGAACACCGGGTGGACGCCAAGCTTCTCGCGCAGCTGGCGCACCTCGTCCTCGGTGGTCGCCCCGGCCATTGCCCGCAGCGCATCGTGAAGCAGGCCCGAGCGGCGCGCGGCGAGCGTTTCGCCCAGCCCGCCGGCCACGCCGACCCCGCGCACCGCCAGGATCGCCAGGCGCTTGTCGGAAAAGCCCATGGCCTTCAGCCGGCGCAGCCCGGCCGCATCGTTGGGCAGGCCGTTTTCCATGATCGCCGCTTCCTCGGCGATAATCTCTTCGATGTGGCGCAGGAACCAGGGATCGAAGTGGGTGATCGCCTGGACTTCCTCGACCGTGAAGCCCTCGCGGAAGGCCTGGGCCACCACCAGCAGCCGATCGGGCGTCTGTTGTGAAAGCGCGGCGGTCACCGCATCGCGGCCCGCGCCTTCGAGGTGGAGCATGCGGTTGAACCCGTCGAGCCCGGTTTCGAGCCCGCGCAGCGCCTTCTGGACCGATTCCTTGAAGTTGCGGCCGATCGCCATGACCTCGCCGACCGACTTCATCGCGGTCGAGAGCAGCGGTTCGCTGCCCTTGAACTTCTCGAAGGCGAAACGCGGGATCTTGGTCACCACGTAATCGATGGTCGGCTCGAAACTGGCGGGCGTCGCGCCGGTGATCTCGTTGGTGATCTCATCCAGCGTATAGCCGACCGCCAGCTTGGCGGCGACCCGCGCGATCGGGAAGCCGGTGGCCTTGGAAGCCAGCGCCGACGAACGCGAGACGCGCGGGTTCATCTCGATCACGATCAGGCGGCCGTCCTTGGGGTTGACCGCGAACTGGACGTTCGATCCGCCGGTTTCCACCCCGATCTCGCGCAGCACGGCGATCGAGGCCGAGCGCATGATCTGGTATTCCTTGTCGGTCAGCGTCAGCGCCGGCGCGACCGTGATCGAATCCCCGGTGTGGACGCCCATCGGATCGACGTTCTCGATCGAGCAGATGATGATGGCATTGTCGTTGCGATCGCGCACGACTTCCATCTCGTACTCTTTCCAGCCGAGCAGGCTTTCCTCGATCAAAACCTCAGTGGTTGGAGAGGCATCGAGGCCGGACCTGACAATCTGCTCGAACTCGGCCTTGTTGTAGGCAACGCCGCCGCCGGTGCCGCCCAGGGTAAAGCTGGGGCGGATGATCGCCGGCAGGCCTGTGCGTTCGAGCACCGCGAAGGCCTCGTCAACCGTGTGGGCGACGCCGCTGCGGGCACTTTCAAGCCCGATCTTGTCCATCGCCTCGCGGAAGCGCTGGCGGTCTTCGGCCTTGTCGATCGCATCGGCATCGGCGCCGATCATCTTGACCCCGAACTTCTCCAGCGTGCCATCGTTGAACAGCGCCAGCGCGGTGTTGAGCGCGGTCTGCCCGCCCATCGTCGGCAGGACGGCATCGGGCCGCTCCTTCTCGATGATCCGCGCGACCACATCGGGCGTGATCGGCTCGACATAAGTGGCATCGGCCATGTCCGGATCGGTCATGATCGTGGCGGGGTTGGAGTTGACCAGGACCACCCGGTACCCCTCCTCCTTCAGCGCCTTGATCGCCTGGGTTCCGGAATAGTCGAACTCGCAGGCCTGGCCGATAACGATCGGACCGGCGCCAATGACGAGGATCGAGGAGATGTCAGTGCGTTTGGGCATTTATGAGAACCTGCTCGAAAATTAGGTAAAAGAAGCTAACCAAGCCAACAATATCGGCCGCTCGGCTAATGAAGCGCCAAATTTCTTCAGAGGGGGGTTCGGGCGCGTCTACAAGTTCGCGAGCAGCCTTGAGATATGCCGTCGCCTGCATGATCTCAAAGTTGCCCTTCTCAGATTCCGGCAAGCAATCCAAAGCCTTACCGATTAGGCCGCTGACTACCTTTGCATTTCGTGCATCGATGATAGTCTTGGTTAACCCAGTCCACTTGGAGCTATCGACTGTTATGGGCTCATCTTTGGGAATTTCCTCCGCCTCGAGGAAATCGCCTCTTTCTGTAAAGAGAGGCTCTCCAGATCCGTCAGTCAAAACATTTGACGATAAGGTTAGTTGGTCAAATCCGCTTGCTTCGTACTGGCCTTGATCTGTGAGTCTGTAATTGGCCTCATAACCTCGTTCACCCAACTGCGAATCCAAGAGACCATCAGCAACCATCTGGTCAAGAAAAGCTCGTATGTATTCCTTGCGATTGATCTCGCCGCCATCCTTGAAATAAGTTGTTTGCCTAGTGTATGGTTCGGCGACTTCCTCGAAAATTGTGGTGAATGAATGGAAAGAATCCGTCGATTCTTCGTTTCTCGACAAATATTCGAGAATTGCTCGTTCAAGCGAACCCTCGTCCTTCACCCCAGCATCCCCACAAACCGCTCGAACAAGTAGAAGCTATCCATCGGCCCCGGGCTAGCCTCGGGGTGATACTGCACGCCGAAGGCCTTCTTGCCCTTGATCGCGATGCCGCAGTTCGATCCGTCGAACAGGCTGACGTGGGTTTCGACCACGCCGTCCGGCAGCGCGGTGTTATCGACCGCGAAGCCGTGGTTCATGCTGGTGATCTCCACCACCCCGTCTT
>CAZNII010000029.1:0-12174 GCA_964573075.1 uncultured Novosphingobium sp.
TCGGCCAGCGCGCGGATCGCCGCGGCGGGCGGGAAATCAGCCTTCGGTTTCGCCACGGTAGAGCGCCGCGTGGGCCTTGCCGTTCTCGACATAGTGGGCAACGCCCAGCTGCAGCCCGGCGATCGCCCGATCATCAAGATCGCGCATGAAAGTGGCGGGCCGGCCGGCCCACAGCTGGCGCGCCGGGATCCGCTTGCCGGGGCTGAGCAGCGCCCCGGCCGCGAGCATGCCTTCGCGTTCGATCACGCAGCCGTTCATGGTCTGCGCGGCAAAGCCGACGAAGCCCTTGTCCTCGATCACCGTGCCGTGGATCATCGCCATGTGGCCGATCAGCACGTCTTCGCCGATCAGCGTGGGGTAGCCATCGGGCGCGCCGGGCATCGCGCTGTCGCAATGGATCACGCTGCCGTCCTGGACATTGGTGCGCGCGCCGATCACGATCCGGCTGGCATCGCCGCGCAGCACGCAATTGTACCAGACCGAAACGTCGGGACCGATCTCGACATCGCCGATGATCCGGCAGCCAGGGGCGATGAAGGCGCTGTCGTGGATGCGCGGGGCCTTGCCGTTGAAGGCGACGATGGTGGTATCGGGGCGTTGCACGGTCATTGTCTTCCCAGGAAGTTGGCCCAGGTCACATAGGGCAGGATCGAGGCGTGGTCATCGCTCCACAGGCGCGGAGCGGGCGGTTTGAGCGGACGCCAGGACATTGCCGGCGCGGCTTGTTCGAGCGCCTTGAGCTGAGCCGGATCGCGCACCAGCGCGACCCAGGTCGATGGGGTCCACTGGGTCCCCTCGGGCGGTTCGTCCTCGCGCACCGCGGCGTGCAGCCCGCGCGCCTTCACTTCGGCGGCCAGCGCCGGTTCGAGGTCGATGAACCGGTTCGAGATGTGCACCAGCAGGATCCCGCGCGGGGCCAGGGCATCGAGATAGACCCCGAAGGCTTCGTGGGTGAACAGGTGGAGCGGAATCGAATCCGACGAGAAGGCGTCGATCGCCAGCAGATCGAAGCTGCCGGCGCGGACCCGGCCCAGCGCGATCCGGGCATCGCCCAGCACCACCCGGGTCTGCGGGGCGCAGTCCCTGAGGAAGGTGAAGGTGCCGCTTTGCGAAAGCTTGAGCACCGCCTCGTCGATCTCGAACACGGTCCAGCTCTGCCCTGGACGGGCATAGCCGGTCAGCGAACCGGTGCCGAGGCCGAGCACCCCGAGCCGGGGAGTGCCGGGAAACAGCTGCGAGGCATTGGCAAAGCCGATCGCCGCGCCCGATCCGGGGCCGTAATAGCTCAGCGGCAGGCAGCGCGTGCTCGGTTCGGTCGATTGCTGGCCGTGAAGGGTGGTGCCGTGGGCCAGGGTGCGGATCTTGCGGACCGGATAGTGGCGCACCGTGTAGATCCCGAAGTAGGAGCGCGTGCGCACCCCGGCCCGGCTGTCCTCGATCGTCTGCAGGCCGCCCTGGACCAGCATTATCGCGGCGAGCAGCCAGACCGCCAGCGCGCGCCACGCCACCAGCACCAGCCCGAGCAGGGCGATCCCGGCGGACAGGGCCCAGTGGACGGTCGTCGTCCCTTCGACCTGGTTGACCTGATAGAGCTGCCACAGCATCAGCCCGATCGCACCGCCGGCCACCGCCAGCACCAGCAGCCGCGCCTCGCGCTCCATCGGCCGGGTTCGCGGCCAGTCGAGCCAGCCCCCGCGCGGGAGCAGCAGCGCGGCAGCCAGCACCAGCAGCGGATGCTCCCAGACCCAGTCGAACACCAGCGGCGCGACCAGCGCGGTGAACAGCCCGCCGAGCGCCCCGCCGGCCGACATCGCGAGGTAGAAACCGGTCAGCTGCTCGGCCGCCGGACGACTGTCATAGAGCCGGGTGTGCAGCGCGACGCAGACGAAGAACAGCAGCGCCACCGCCGCGATCACCGGTAGCAGCCCGTTCGATCCTTGCGAGACCATCGCCAGCCCGCCGATCCCCAGCACCGCCGGCCAGGCCAGCGCCGAAATCACCCGCGCCGGCCCGCGCCGCTCGGCAAAGGCGATGACGAAGCTGAGGAGGTAGATCCCGAGCGGGATCACCCACAGCAGCGGCATCGCGAAGATATCGGTGGTGAGGTGGGTGGTGGTCGACAGCATCAGCCCCGAAGGCACCGCCGCCAGCGCGATCCACAAGGCCCGGCGTCGCGCCGGCACCGGTGCGGGCGGGGCGGTTTGCGCGGGCGGAGCGAAAGCGCCGGCGAGCGCCGGTTCGGGCAGGCCCTTGCGGGCCCGGGCGCACAGGCCAATCAGGCCCAGCAGCAGCACATAGCCCGCGCTCCACAGCCAGGCCTGGGCGCGCAGCGGCAGCAGTGGCTCGACCAGCAGCGGATAGGCGATCAGCCCGCCGAAACTGCCCAGGTTGGACGCCGCATAGAGCGCCCAGGGTTCGCCCGCGGCGGGATGGAGCGCGAACCAGCGCTGCATCAGCGGGGCCTGGGCCGAAACCAGGAAGAACACCGGCCCGATGCTGAGCGCGAGCAGCGCCGGGACCCAGAACACCTCGGTCCCGGGGCGGGGTGCGTCCATCTCGACCAGCCCGACCGGCAGGGTCAGCACCGCCACGGCATAAAGCGCCAGGTGCAACCGGACCTGCCGGGCCAGCGGCTGGCGCGACAGGCGGTGGGCGTACCAGTAGCCGGCCAGCAGCAGCGCCTGATAGACCAGCATCGCGCTGTTCCAGACATTGGGCGCCCCGCCCAGCCGCGGCAGCGCCATCCGTGCAACCATCGGCTGGACCAGGAACAGCAGGAACGATCCGGTCAGGATCGTTGCGACAAACAGGCCGCGCGCCGGGCGCGTCTGGAGGGGCTGGGGCGTCGCCATCAGGCCGCCCGCCATTGCTCGCGCCCGAGCCGGTAAGTGACGTGAGGCAGCAACGGATCGTCCGCGGCCAGCTTGGGATGGTCGAAATCGAGGTCCGGGCAGTACTGCATCCCCAGCCGCTCCATTACCGCACGACTGCGGTGGTTGCCGGTGTGGGTGATCGCCCAGGCGGCATCGTCAGGCAGGTGTGCGAACAGCCAGTCAAGCGTCGCCCGCGCGGCTTCGGTGGCATAGCCCTGCCCCCAGCAATCGGCGGCGAGCCGCCAGCCGATCTCGGCCTTGCCGTCAACCGGCCCGGCATTGCCGCGGATCACCCCGCACCACCCGATCAGGCGCCGGTCGTCCTGGCGTTCGAGCGCCCAGAAGGTGTGGCCGTGCGCTTCCTCCACCGCCCGCACCCGGCCGATAAGCGCCTCGACCTCAGCCAGGCTCATCACCGGTCCGAGTGTCGCCATGACCTGCGGATCGCTGCAGATCGCGTGGAACGGCGCAAGGTCCTCCCCGCGCCACGAGCGCAGGCGCAGGCGCCCGGTTTCGATCACGCGCCGAGCAGGCGCGCGGCGTGGGCCGCGTGGTAGGTCAGCACCCCCGAACAGCCCGCACGCTTGAAGGCCAGCAGGGTTTCCAGCACCAGCGCATCGCGATCGCCCGCCCCGGCGGCGGCGGCATGTTCGATCATCGCGTATTCGCCGCTGACCTGATAGGCGAAGACCGGCACTTCGAAGGCTTCCTTCACCCGCCGGACGATGTCGAGATAGGGCAAGCCCGGCTTGACCATCACGCTGTCGGCGCCCTCGGCCAGGTCCAGCTCGACCTCGCGCAGCGCTTCCTCGGCATTGGCCGGGTCCATCTGGTAGGTCTTCTTGTCGCCTTTCAGCAGCCCGCGCGAGCCGACCGCGTCGCGGAACGGGCCATAGAAGGCGCTGGCATATTTGGCGGCATAGGACATGATCTGGACATTGGCGTGGCCGGCATCCTCCAGCGCATCGCGGATCGCCCCGATCCGGCCGTCCATCATGTCGCTCGGCGCGATCACGTCGGCCCCGGCAGCGGCCTGGTTGAGGCTCTGCCCGACCAGCACCTCGACCGTCGCATCGTTGAGGACATAGCCGGCCGCATCGACCAGTCCGTCCTGGCCGTGGCTGGTATAGGGATCGAGCGCGACGTCGGTCAGCACGCCGATATCGTCGCCGCAGGCTTGCTTGATCGCCTTGATCGCCCGGCACATCAGGTTGTCGGGGTTGAGCGCCTCGGCCCCGTCCTCGCTGCGGCGCTCGGGCTGGGTGTTGGGAAACAGCGCCAGGCACGGGATGCCCAGCGCGACGGCCTCTTTCGCCCGGGCCGCGATCAGATCGACCGACCAGCGCGAGACCCCCGGCAGCGAACCGATCGGTTCTTCCACGCCCGCACCTTCGGTGACGAACAGCGGCCAGATCAGATCGGCCGGGGTCAGCATGGTTTCGCGGTGGAGCGCGCGGCTCCAGGCAGAGGCGCGGGTGCGGCGCAGGCGGGTGGCGGGGAAAGGTCCGGTCATTCCCGGGTCATAGGCCGGGGCGGAGCGTCGCTCAACTCTTCAATCGGTCGATCTCGCGGCGCGGGCCCTGCTGCGGCGCGGCCTGGCGCGGGCCCATCGCCGACATCGCCGCACCGGGCTGAACCTGCTTGAGCTGGGCCATCCGCGCCTTGAAGGCGACCAGTTCCTTCTGATCGACCTGGTTGGAGACGGTGAAGCGCACCGACAGCGGGTTGACCACCGTGCCGTTGCGGTAAAGTTCGTAGTGCAGGTGCGGGCCGGTCGAAAGCCCGGTCGAGCCGACATAGCCGATCACCTGCCCGGCCCGGACCCGCGTGCCCGAAGCGACCGCGATCCGGCTCATGTGGGCATAGGCCGTGGCAAAACCGCCGCCATGGTCGAGCTTGACGTAATTGCCGTGCCCGCCGTGCCAGCCCGAGAAGATTACCGACGCATCGCCGACGGCATAGATCGGAGCGCCGTGCGGGGCGCCGAAATCGACCCCGGCGTGCATCCGGGTATAGCCCAGCACCGGATGGCGGCGGGCACCGAAATTGGACGTGATCCGCCCGCCATAGACCGGCATGATCAGCCCGGTGCGCTGCGCGCCCATCCCGGAGGCTTCGAAGAACAGCCCTTCCCCGCCCCAGCGCAGCAGTTGCGCCTTGGCCTTGCCCTCGTGCTCTAGCCCGGCGAACAGCAGCTCGCCGACCTGGACCTCGCCGTTGGCCGAACGGCGGCAGGACACGATGATGTCGAAGGTATCGCCCGGCTCGATCGCGGTATCGAGGCTGAGGTGTTGGTCGAGTGTCTGGAGATATTGCTGGATCGCCTCGATCGGCGCTCCGGCGGCGCGGGCCGAGCGGTAAAGGCTCGATCCGACCACCCCGCGAATCCGCAAGGGGGTGTTGTCGACCGCGATCGGCTGCTGGGTGATGTGCAGCTGGCCATCGACCCGCGAAATCGTCAGGTCGAGGTCGAACCGGGCCCGGAAGGCGAGATGCTCGAGCGGGCGCGCGCCGCCGGCTGCCAACGGCGCGCCAAGCCTGAGGTCGACCTGGGTGCCCGGCGCGATCTGCCCGACCGGCAGGGCCTGGGCGACCAGCTGGGTGACCACGCCGGCCTCCTCATCGCCGACCCCGGCGCGCATCAGCATCCGGGCGAACGAATCGCCCTGGGCGAGGGTCGCGGTCAGCTGGACATTGGTTCGTTCCGGCGCGGCCGCGAGCGGACTGACCGCGCGGGTCGCGCCCATCCGCCGCCCGCTGTCTCCGCCCAGCGCCAGCGGCTGGATCATCTGGCTGCGAAACTCGTCACGCGCGTTCGTGTCGAGCGGCATCGCCGGAGCCGAGGCAACCGCCGCCGAATCCGGCCAGAAGGCCAGCGCGAGCAGCGACAGGCCGACCAGGGTGCCAAGCCCGCGGAACCAGCGCGGGCTGCCGATATCCTCGGCCAGGTCGGGCGCCCAGTCGATCCGGGCGCTGCCTTCCTCAAGCTCGCGGCGCAGCCGGGCAAGCCGTTGCCCCAGGCTTTCGCGCACCACCCGCGTACCGAACGCGGGCGCCATGGCCGCCGCGCCCGCCTGGGGCGCGCCACTGACGGCGTGCGGCAATTCGCGCGGTTTCGACAAGGGGCCCCCGATTGAACGTTCCGTCTCAGCCTCTTCCTGCACCGGGCATGGTTAATCTTCGCCTAAGCGACGGCGCGAAATGCGCCTTTTCGTGCTGCCGGCGGGGGAATGTGCCGTACCCGACCTTGCGGCACGACCGCCGGCTTGCCACATCGGCAGGTATCATGGCCAAGTCCCCCGCCGATCACACTTCGCGCCTCAGGGCGGTGCTGGGTCCGACCAATACCGGCAAGACGCATCTGGCGATCGAGCGGCTGACCGCGCATTCATCTGGGATGATCGGCTTTCCGCTGCGGCTGCTGGCGCGCGAGGTCTATGACAAGGTCTGCGCGATCAAGGGCGCGGACCGGGTTGCGCTGATCACCGGCGAGGAGCGGATCGAACCAAAGAACGCCCGCTGGCTGCTGTGCACCGCCGAGGCGATGCCGCTGTCAGCCGATGTTGCTTTCGTCGCGCTCGACGAGGTCCAGCTGGGCGCCGACCGCGAGCGCGGCCATATCTTTACCGACCGGATGCTCCATGCCCGGGGCCGCGAAGAGACCATGCTGCTCGGCTCGGCCACGGCGGAACCGCTGATCCGCGCGCTGCTGCCCGAAGCCGAGATCGTCAGCCGCCCCCGGTTTTCAACGCTCAGCCACGCCGGGGCAAGGAAGCTCAGCCGGATCCCGCCGCGCAGCGCGATCGTCGCCTTCAGCGCCGAACAGGTCT
This sequence comes from uncultured Novosphingobium sp., assembly GCA_964573075.1. Classification (GTDB taxonomy): domain Bacteria; phylum Pseudomonadota; class Alphaproteobacteria; order Sphingomonadales; family Sphingomonadaceae; genus Novosphingobium. The sequence goes on from CAZNII010000029.1 coordinate 6,704, forward strand.
ATGCCGTGGCCGAGATGCTGCGCCGGTTCCGCGGCGGCGCGGCGGTGGTAATGGGCGCGCTTTCTCCCGAAACGCGCAACCGGCAGGTATCATTATACCAGGACGGCGAGGTCGATTACCTGGTTGCGACCGACGCGATCGGGATGGGGCTGAACCTCGATATCGATCATGTCGCCTTTGCCGGGCTGTCGAAATTCGACGGGCAGCGCCAGCGACGGCTGACCACCAGCGAAATGGCCCAGATTGCCGGGCGCGCCGGGCGCCACCAGCGCGACGGCACTTTCGGGACCCTGGCCGGCAGCGGCAGCCACGATGCCGAATTCAGCGCCGAGGAAGTCTATGCGATCGAGGAACACCGCTTTCCCCCGCTGACCAGGCTGTTCTGGCGCGAGGCCGAGCCGGACTGCTCCAGCGTTTCGAGTCTGATCGCCGACCTGTCTCGGCCGCCTGAACGCGAGGGCCTGGCCCCTGCGCCCGAGGCGATCGACCTGGCGGTGTTGCGGCGGCTGGCCGAGGATCCGGAGATTGTCGCGAACATGCGCGGCGAAGCGCTGGTCCGGCGATTCTGGCAGACCTGTTCGCTGCCCGATTTCCGCCAGCACGGTGCCGAAACCCATTCGCGCTTTGTCGCCCGGCTGTGGCAGGATTTGCGCCACGGGCAGCTGGGCGGAGACTATGTCGCCCGCTCGATCGCCGAACTCGACAATCCGGCCGGCGATATCGATACCCTGCAGATGCGGATCGCCGCGATCCGGTCGTGGTCCTACATTTCCCAACGGCCCGACTGGGTGCTGGCGCGCGAGGAAATGGCGGCGCGGGCGCGGACGGTGGAAACCCGGCTGTCCGATGCCCTGCACGCCCGCCTGACCGAACGCTTCGTCAACCGCCGCACGTCGGTGCTGATGAAAAAGCTCGGCCCCGATGCCGGCCTGCTGCCGGTGACCCTGGTCGAGGACGAAGTGCGGGTCGATGGCGAGCCGATCGGCCACCTTGCCGGGTTCCGTTTCCGGGTCGATCCGCAGGTCCGCCATGCCGACCGCAAGCTGCTGCTGGCCGCAGCCGAGCGCCACTTGCCGGCACTGCGCACGGCGCGGGCCGAGACGCTGCTGGCGGGGCTGGCCGCCGGGTCCGCGGCACTGGCGCTCGACGGCGCGCGGCTGGCCTGGGATGGCGAGGCGATTGCCCGGCTCGAGTCGGGGCGCAGTCTGCTTGCCCCGAAGATCGTGCTCGACCTGGCGCTCGAGACGCTGGGTGCCGACCTGAAACGCCGATTGACCGCGGCGCTCGAAGGCTGGCTCGACCGGGCGCTGGCCGCGTTGGCGCCGCTGCGGCGGCTCGACGCGGCTGTGAACGAGCCGGCCGGTGGGCCCGAGCTGCGCGCGCTGCTGATCCGGCTGGTCGAATCCGGCGGCACGCTCGAACGGGCCGGATCGGGTCTTGAACGCCTGTCGAAGGACCAGCGGCTGGCGCTGCGCAAGCTGGGGGTGCGGGTCGGCGCGCTTGACCTGTTCGTGCCCGAAATGCTGCGCCCCGGCGCGCTCGCGGCCTGGCGCACCTTGCTGAGCGCGCGCGGCCAGGCCCTGTCCGCGCCGGTGCCGAACATGCCGCCGGTCGTCGCGCTGCCCGGCAAGGCGCCCTGCCCGCCCGGCTACCGTGCGCTCGGCAAACAGGCGGTGCGGCTCGATATCGGCGAAAAGCTGCTCCACGCCGCCCATACCGCACGCGAGGCGGCAAAAGGGCGCGGCTTCGTGATCGACCCCGCCCTGGCGATCTCGACCGGGTTGACCACCGCTTCCTATGCCCAGTTGCTGCGCCTGGCCGGGTTCACCGCCAGCCCGGCCCGGCCGCTGCCGGAGGGCGTCCAGGGTCCGCCGGTCCCGGCCCGCTGGCGCTGGCGCCCGCCGCGCCACGAACGGGCCGAGCCGGTTGCTGCTCCGGCCGGCGTCGCGCCAGGCAACGCTTTTGCCGCGCTGGCCGGGTTGGTGCGGTGAGGATCGACAAGCTGCTGTGGTTCCTGCGCTTCGCCGCGAGCCGCGGCTTCGCCCAGCAATGGGTGCTGGAGGGGCATATCCGAATCAACGGCCGGCGGGTAGAGAAGCCCAGCACGGCGGTGGCGGCGGGCGACGTGCTGACCCTGCCGGTCCGCGACCGGGTACGGATCGTCGAGGTTTTGCAGCTGCCCGCGCGGCGCGGACCGGCCGCCGAAGCGCAATCGTGCTATCGGGTGCTTGACGGAGCGGGCGCAAATCCCATAGCAGCAAGTCAAACCAACTCGCCTCAAGGGACTATCGAGCCATGACCTATGTCGTCACCGACGCCTGCATCAAGTGCAAGTACACCGACTGCGTCGAGGTCTGCCCGGTCGATTGCTTCTACGAGGGCGAGAACATGCTGGTGATCAATCCCAGCGAATGCATCGACTGCGGCGTGTGCGAGCCGGAATGCCCGGCCGAAGCGATCCTGCCCGATACCGAAAGCGGGCTGGAGCAGTGGCTGGAACTGAACGCCAAGTATTCGGCCGACTGGCCCAACATCACCGCCCGCAAGGACCCGATGGACGGGGCCGACGATCACAAGGGCGAAGAGGGCAAGTTCGACAAGTACTTCTCGGCCGAACCCGGCGAAGGCGACTGATCCCGGCGGCCGCGCCCACTCCGCCCCGCATTGAAACAGGCGCTCGACGCCCCGGCGATTCTCGCCTCTGGCAATTATGTTACAGTCGTGCTATATAATGGCACGACTGCGGCGGGGTTTTGCCTCGCGAGACAGCCAGTTTCAGGAAAGGCGGGGTGCAGACAGGCGGTTGATGGAAGCATCCGGCCGGGCGGCGGCATTGCCCCCCGGCAGGCTCCGGTCCGCCCCTCTGCAAACGGCGCGTCTGCGCCGCTCTCGCGAATGAAAGGACGGTTGCATGGTGGCCAAGGCCCACGCCTTCGATGTTGGTGACTACGTTGTCTATCCCAAGCACGGGGTCGGCCGCGTGATCGAACTGCAGGAGCAGGAGATCGCCGGGATGACGCTGGAGTTGTACGTGCTGCGGTTCGAAAAGGAACGCATGACCCTGCGCGTGCCGACCAACAAGGTCGAAGCGATCGGGATGCGCAAGCTGTCGAGCGACAAGACCCTGCGCGAAGCGCTCGACACGCTCAAGGGCAAGCCCAAGGTCAAGCGCACCATGTGGTCGCGCCGCGCCCAGGAATACGAAGCCAAGATCAATTCGGGCGATCTCGTTTCGATCGCCGAAGTGACCCGCGACCTGTTCCGCGCCGACGATCAGCCGGAACAGTCCTATTCCGAACGGCAGATCTTCGAAGCCGCCTCCTCGCGCCTGGCGCGCGAACTGGCCGCGATGGAAAAGACCGACGAACCGGCCGCGCTCAAGAAGATCCTCGCGATCCTCAACGAGCATGCGCCCAAGTACTACGCGGAAGCCGCGGCAACCGCCTGAGCCGCAGCAGATCGCGAAATTTGCGAAGGGCCGCCCCGCCGGGGCGGCCCTTTTGCATGGGCCCTCTTGAAAGCTCCGCTGTGCTGTATTATGTCAGCAACACAGATTGCAGGAGAGATCGCGATGAAATTCAGGTTCGGCAATTTCGCCAAGGCGCTGGGTCCGGTCATCGCCGTTGCGCTGGCCGCCGGCGTGGCCGGGTGCGATGGCAAGGTGACCTTCAACGGCGAGGAGGGCAAGCCGCTGTCCGAGCTCGACCTTTCGGGCAAGGCGCCCGATGAGCTGGTCCTGGCCGGCCCCGACGAGGTCCGCGTCACCACCGGCGACAAGCTGGCGATCAGCGTCGAGGGCGATGCCGAGGTCAAGGACCAGATCCGCTTCGTGCTCAAGGATGGCAGCCTGGCGATCCACCGCAAGGACAAGATGTTCGGCAGCGGCGACAAGGTGGCGATCATCAACGTCACCATGCCGGCTCCGCGCGAAGTGGTGATGGCCGGTTCGGGCAAGATCACCACCGCCCAGCTCGCCCCCAAGGCGGAAGTCACCATGGCGGGATCGGGCACGATCGAAAGCACCGCCGTTGCCGGCGAATCGCTTGACCTGACCATCGCCGGATCGGGCAATTTCCGCGCCGCCGGAAATGTGAAGAGCCTGGACCTGTCGATCGCCGGCAGCGGCTCGGCGGAAATGGACGCGCTCAAGGTTGACCGGGCCGACGTCTCGATCGCCGGTTCGGGCAGCACCACCTTCGCCTCCGATGGCGAGGTCGAGGCCAGCATCATGGGCTCGGGCAACGTCACGGTCAAAGGCCGCGCCCGCTGCACGGTCAGCTCGATGGGTTCGGGCAAGCTGGTCTGCGAAACCCCGGTCCAGCAGAAGGACGGCGACGCCACCGAACCGCCCGCCGCGCCGCAGCCGCCGGCTCCGCCCAAGCCCTAGACCGCGGCCCGTTTCAACCGGTCGTTTATCGCGGCGCCGATTCCCTCAGCGGGGATCGGCACCACGGCGATTCGGGCCTGGGGGGCAGCGGCGGCGGCGTGCAGGCACAGGTAAAGCCGCGCCGCCGCTTCGGCGAGATCGCCAGTGGGCGAAAGGCTGACATCGCCGGCAATCGGCCCGAACCCGATCATGAATTCGTCCGCTTCGCCCGTTTCGGCATCGAGACGCACCCGCTTGCCCGGCGAATAGTGGCTGGCGAGCTGGCCGGGCGCTTCAATCCGCCCGAACGTCGTGGCGTCAAGCGGCGGGCCCAGCAGGCCGGCGAGCTGTGTGGCGCTGACCGGGCCGGGCCGCAGCACCTGCCAGCCGGAGTCGCGCAGCGCGACTATCGTGCTTTCGATTCCCGCAGCGCAGGGCCCACCATCGAGCACCAGCCCGACCGCGCCGCCCAGCGAGGCGGCGACATGCTCCGCCCGGGTCGGGCTGACCGCTCCCGAGCGATTGGCCGAAGGGGCCGCCAGCGGCAGGCCGCATTGCCTGAGCAGCTCGCGCATCGCCGGATGGGCCGGACAGCGCAGCGCAATGGTCGGCAGGCCGGCGGTGACTGCGGGAGTGATTCGCGCCTCGGGCCTCAGCGGCAGAACCAGCGTCAGCGCACCCGGCCAGAATTCCCTGGCCAGCTGCCGCGCGCGATCGTCGAACTCCGCGATCGCCTCGGCCGAGGCCAAGTCGGGGACGTGGACGATCAGCGGGTTGAAGTCCGGCCGGCCCTTGGCGCGATAGATCGACGCTACGGCATCGGCGCTGTCGGCCCGGGCGGCCAGGCCATAGACGGTCTCGGTCGGCACGGCGACGAGGCCCCCCGCGCGCAGTACCTCGGCGGCGGCGGCGATTCCCGCGGCATCGGCGGGGCGGATCGTGGGTTGGAGCACCTTGCCCGTCATGCGCTCCCGCTATAGGCGGAAAGCCTCGAAGCCAAGGAAAAGCGCGCCATGACCTTTACCGCCGCCACTGCCGACCAGGTTCTTGCCATCCGGGTCAATGCCGGGATCGAGGAACTGGCCGGGCACGACCGCTTTGCCGC
>CAZNII010000029.1:12274-19318 GCA_964573075.1 uncultured Novosphingobium sp.
GGCAGCGCCAACATGGCCTTTTCGCTGCTGCCGATGCTGACCGTGGGGGCGATCGAATCGCTCAGCCACCATGGCAGCGAGTCGCAGAAGGCGACCTACCTTGCCCGGCTGATCAGCGGCGAATGGTCAGGCACGATGAACCTGACCGAGCCGCAAGCCGGCAGCGACGTGGGCGCACTGCGTACCACTGCCGTACCCGCAGGCGACGGCAAGTGGCACATCAAGGGCACCAAGATCTTCATCACCTGGGGCGAGCATGACCTTGCCGGCAATATCGTCCACCTGGTCCTGGCCCGCACACCGGGGGCGCCGGCCGGCACCCGCGGGATCAGCCTGTTCATCGTGCCGAAGTACCACGTCAATGCCGATGGCAGCCTTGGTGCGCGCAACGACCTGCGCTGCGTCAGCCTGGAACACAAGCTGGGGATCATGGCCAGCCCGACCTGCGTGATGAGCTTTGGCGACAACGACCAGTGCCTGGGCGAAATGATCGGGGCCGAGAACGAAGGCCTGAAGGCGATGTTCACGATGATGAACAGCGCCCGGATCAATGTCGGCAACCAGGGGGTCCAGATTGCCGAACGCGCGCTGCAGCAGGCCCGGGCCTATGCCCGCGACCGGATCCAGTCGGCCCGGGCCGGTTCGCCCGACAAGAACCCGGTTGCGATCGTCGAGCATCCCGACGTGCGGCGGATGCTGCTGCGGATGCGCAGCTTGACCGAAGGCGCCCGCGCGCTGCTCTATTACACCGCCGGCATGGTCGATCGCGGCGCGCTGGGGATCGCGGGTGCGCAGGAGCGGGCCGATTGCCTGGTGCCGATGATCAAGGCCTGGGGCACCGATGTCGGCTGCGAAGTGGCGAGCCTTGGCGTCCAGATCCACGGCGGGATGGGCTTCATCGAGGAAACCGGCGCGGCCCAGCATTACCGCGATGCCCGAATCGCGCCGATCTATGAAGGCACCAACGGCATCCAGGCGGCGGACCTTGTCACCCGCAAGCTCGGCTATGAGCAGGGCGGGGTGCTGGCCGCGCTGTTCGCCGAAATCGTGGCCGATTGCGAAGATGCCCCGCAGATCAGGGCCTTGGCCGCCGACTGTGCCGATGTGGCGGGGTGGATGAGCCAGACCGCCAGCCTTGACGACCGGCTGGCCGGATCGGTGGCGTTCTGCACCATGGCCTCGGTCGCGGTGGCCGGCTGGCAATTGCAGCGCCAGGCCCGCGACGGTGCCGGCGGCGAGGCCAAGCGGGTGGTTGCCCGCTACTTTGCCGAACATATCGCCAGCGAGGCGCGCGGGCTGAAACCCGCCGCCACTGCCGGCGCTGGCCTGCTCTATGCGCTGTCGGCCGAGGAACTGGCGGGATGAAGGATCAGGGCGAACCGCTGGCCCGGATCGCCGAGGCGCTCGAGCGGCTGGCTCCGGCGGCAGCCGCGCCGGTCGATTGGCGCGCCGCCCCGGCCTATGTCTGGCACGGCCAGGCCCGCCCGGTCGAGCAGTTGATCGCCCCGGCGCTGGATCTGCTCAAGGGGATCGAGGCGCAGAAACAGGCGGTGGTCGCCAATGTCGCGCGGCTGGCGGCGGGGCACGCCGCGCACGACATGCTGCTGTGGGGCTCGCGCGGGATGGGCAAGTCGGCGCTGCTGCGGGCGGCCGTTCTGTCCGCGCAGGCCGGAAATCCGGCCCGGATCGCGCTGGTCCAGGTCGCCCCCGAGGCGCTGGGCAGCCTGGCCGAGCTGTTTGCCGCGCTGGCGCGCCAGCCGCGCAGCTTCCTGGTGTTTATCGACGACCTCGGCTTCGAGGAGCATGACAGCGCCGGGCCGCGCGCCTTGCGGTCATGGCTCGAAGGCGGGATCGAGGCACGCCCCGGCAATGTCCGGATCGCGGTGACCAGCAACCGCCGCGCGATCGTGCCCCGGCACCTTTCGGAACAGGACGATCCGATCAACCCGCGCGATGCGGTCGACGACCGGCTGGCGCTGGCCGACCGGTTCGGGCTGTCGGTGGGCTTTCACAATTGCAGCCAGGACGATTACCTTGCGATTGTCGGGGGCTATTGCACCGAGCACGGCCTGGAGTGGGACCAGGCCGAAGCGCTCGAATGGTCGAAACGGCGCGGGGCCCGCTCGGGGCGGGTCGCCTGGCAATTCGTGACCGAACTGGCCGGGCGGGCCGGCAAGCCGCTTTGATCCGCCTTATTGCTTGACCTTCTCGTCGGGTTTGAACCCGGCCTTGTAGCGCGCCGGCTCACCCTTGAGGCTGCGCACGGCCGGCAGGCTGGTCCCCTTGAGCCCTTCGATCTTCGCTGCCGGCGCGGCGCCGGGCGCAATCACCCGCCAGATGATCCCGGCGGTATCGTCGCTGACCAGCAGCGCGCCGTCGCGGGCGAAGGCCACCCAGGTCGGCCGGCCGCGGGTATCGCCATCGCCGGTCAGGAACCCGGTCAGCACCGGGATCGGCTTGCCCAGCGGATTGCCCTTGGCATCGAATTTGACGAAGACCACATCATAGCCGGCCGGCGGCTTGCGGTTCCACGATCCGTGGCGGGCGATGAAGGCGCCGTTGGCAAAGTCCGGCCCCATCCGCTCGCCCCCGGTGACAAAGGCCAGTCCTAGCGCGGCGACATGCGCGCCCAGCGCATATTCGGGCTTGCGGACATAATCGTCGATATATTCGGGCGGGGCCCATTTGACCCGGTTGTCATCGTACTTCTTGTAGTAGATCCACGGCCAGCCATAGTGCGCGCCAAGCGGCACGTTGGTCAGGTAATCGGGGACCAGGTCGGGCCCCAGCATGTCGCGTTCGTTGACCGTGGTCCACAGTTCGCCGGTCGCGGGGTTCCAGGCGAGGCCATTGGGATTGCGCAGGCCATTGGCGAACTGGCGGGGATAGCCGTCCTTGGTCAGGTCCTTTTCCCAGATCGCGGCGCGGCCCTTTTCGATCTCCATCCCGTTTTCGCCGATGTTCGAGGCCGAGCCGACCGCGGCATAGAGCCGCAGGCCATCGGGGCTGAGCAGGATGTTGCGCATCCAGTGGTTGCCGGCCGCCGGCAGATCCATCACCTTGCGCGGATCGCCGCCGATCGCGGTTTCGCCCAGCTTGTAGTCGAACACGATCACCGCATCGTGGTTGGCGACGTAAAGTTCGTCATCGGCCCAGGCCAGACCCGAGGGCGAGGCGAGATGCTTGCCTTCGATCAGCGTAAAGCGCTGCTCGGCCGCGCCATCGCCATCGCCATCGCGCAGCAGCACCAGCTTGTCGGGCGATTCGCCGTGCGATCCGGCGCGCTCCATCAGCTTCTGGGCAATCCAGCCCATCAGTCCGCCGCCTTCGCCGCGGCTGGGCGAATCCGCTTCCGCCACCACGACGTCGCCGTTGGGCAGGGTGTAGATCACCCGCGGATGTTCGAGCCCTTCGGCAAAGCGCTTTACCTCGAGCCCCTTGGCCGCGACCGGCGCTTCGCCCTTGGCCCAGCCGATCGGCTTGGCAATCGAGACCGACGGGATCGTTTCTTCCTTGGGCTTGACGATCAGCGGATCGGCGCCCGACAATTCGTCGGTGGTGTGTTCGGCCGGGGTCCCGCGCCAGATGAAGAACACGAACCCGCCCAGCACCAGCAGGAACACGGACAGGGCGACGAGCAGCTTGCGTTTGGTCGACATGGCGGCGTGATACTTTGTCACTGCCTAGGCGGCAACCAAAGTCTGGTTTAAGGCGGGGCAATGTACGATTTCCAATCCGATCCCGCCCGGCCCAAGCCCGAACTCTACCGCGATCTGGCCGATGCGGCCCGCGCGATCACCGCCGGAGAACCCGATTCCGTGGCCAACATGGCCAATGTCGCCGCGCTGGTCTGGCAATTCGTGCCGCAGCTCAACTGGGCCGGGTTTTACCGGATGGTCGATGGCGCCCTGGTGCTCGGCCCGTTCCAGGGCAAGGCCGCCTGCATCCGCATTCCGCTTGGCCAGGGGGTCTGCGGCGCGGCGGCGGCGAGCGGCGAAACCCAGCTGGTCCCCGATGTTCACGCCTTTCCCGGCCACATCGCCTGCGATGCCGCCAGCGCCTCTGAACTGGTGGTGCCGGTGCTGAAGGACGGCAAGGTGGTGGCCGTGATCGATCTCGACAGCCCGGAGCCGGGGCGCTTCGACGGCGAAGACGCCAAGGGGATCGAACTGCTGGCCGAAGTCATGGCGCAGGTAATCTGAACCGCCACGCCTGCTCCGATTCGGGACAGCGGCGACTAAGACGGGGCCCTGCCCTTGGTCGGCGGCGGCTTATGATGCTAAATTCCGGGTTAATGCCGGAATCGTCCGGCCTACCTCAGGGGATTGCCATGTCCGTTCGTCCCGTCCGTCTCGCCCTGCTTGGCGTCACGACGCTGGCCTGTGCCGCGCCGGCGCTGGCCCAGCCCAGCTTGCCGCCACCGCCGCCGGGCGTCGTCGATGCCCAGGGCCGGGTCTATGACGGGCCGATGCCCGACAATCGTCCGGTCTGGCACGGCATGCCCGCGGCCCAGCCCGGTCAGCCGGGCGCCTATCCTCCGGGCTGGGAACAGGCTCGGGCCAACTGGCTGGCCGAATGCCGCCGCCGCCATGGCAACGGCAATGCCGTCGGCGGGGCCGTGGTTGGCGGAGTGGTCGGCGGGCTAGTCGGCAACCGGGTTGCCGGGCGCAGCAACCGCACCGAAGGCACCATCGCCGGCGCGGCGGTGGGCGCGGTGGCTGGGGCCGCGATCGGCAATGCCGCCGATCGCCGCGCCGCGCGCGACTATTGCGAGGCCTATCTCGAACAGCACACCACCTGGGGCCAGGGCCCGGCCTATGGTTATGGCTATGGCCAGCCGGTGGTCGGCTACGGCTATGCGCCGATGACCGTGATGGTCCCGGTTGCCTATGTCCAGGTGGCCGCCCAGACCCAGCCGCGCGAGTGCAAGGAAACCGTGGTGACCGAAGAATGGGTCACCGTTCCCGGCCGGGTCCGCTATATCGAAGTGCGCCCGCGGCCGCGCCCCGACAAGCGGGTGCGGATCGTGCCCGACAAGCGGGTGCGGGTGAACTGACCGGAAACGAAGAAGGGGGCCGATCGGCCCCCTTCTCTTTTGACGGCGATGCGGTCGCTCAGAGCTTGCGCCCGATCAGCTCCTTCATGATCTCGTTGGTGCCGCCGAAGATCCGGGTAACCCGGGCCCCGCGCCACATCCGGGCGATCGGATATTCGTTCATGTAGCCGGCCCCGCCGTGGAGCTGGAGGCACTTGTCCATCACTTCCCACTGCAGGTCGGTGTGCCACAACTTGGCCGCGGCGCCTTCCTCGGGGGTCAGTTCCTTCTTCATGTGCCGGGCCAGCGCCCAGTCGAGGTGGGCCCAGCCGACCTGCAGCTTGGCCTTGATATCGGCCAGCACGAAGCGGCTGTTCTGGAAATCGAGGATCGGCTTGCCAAAGGCCTTGCGATCGCGGGTATATTCGACCGTCATGTCGAAGGCGCGCTGGGCGCTGGCCTGGGCCGAAACCGCGATCGACAGGCGTTCCTGCGGCAGCTCGCTCATCAGGTAGATGAAGCCCATCCCTTCCTGCCCGAGGCAGTTGGTGATCGGCACCCGCACGTCCTCGAAGAACAGCTCCGAGGTATCGGCCTCGTCCTGGCCGATCTTGTCGAGGTTGCGGCCGCGCTTGAAGCCTTCGCGGTTGGCTTCGACCAGGACGATCGAGATGCCCTTGTAGGCCGGCTGGATCTCGGTGTCGGTCTTGCAGCAGACCAGGATCAGATCGGCGTTCTGGCCGTTGGTGATGTAGGTCTTCGACCCGTTGATGACATAGTGGTTGCCGTCCTTGCGGGCGGTGGTGCGCATCCCCTGAAGGTCCGAGCCGGTGCCCGGTTCGGTCATCGCGATCGCGGTGACGACTTCGCCCGAGACCAGCTTGGGCAGCCATTCCTTCTTCTGCTCTTCCGAGCCGTGAGCGATGAGGTAGTTCGAGACGATGTCCGACTGGAGCGAGAACCCGGTGGTGACCCCGCCGTAGTAGGCGGTTTCTTCATCGACGATCGCGTTATAGCCGAAGTCCAGCCCCAGCCCGCCGTATTCCTCGGGCACGGTCGGGCAGAGCAGGCCCAGCTCGCCGGCCTTGGGCCAGATCGACTTGGGGACGATCCCGGCCTCGGCCCATTCGGCCTGGTGCGGCGCGATCTCGTCCTGCATGAAGCGCCGGACGGTCTGGCGGAAAGCTTCGTGATCTTCGGTATAGGCCGTGCGGGCCAGCGAATCGAGCGACATGGCGGTTCCTCTCAAGGCGAATGGTTGGCTTGAGGGGTAAAGCCCTGGAGCGGGGCCGGTCAACCGGAATTTAATCGGGCGATTAAGGTGCCTGGGCAATCTCGGGCGGCGGCGGCAGCTGTTCCAGCCGCAAGTGGCCAAGCCGCAGCGAAGGCTGGCCGCGGTCGATCCGCAGCGCCCCGCCCAGCACCGCCTTGACCCCCAGCGTCCGGGCGCTGGTTTCGGTCAGGCGCAGCCGGTAGCTGCCATAGGGTACCGAGTCGAAGAGCAGGTAGCCGTCGAAGTCGCTCTGCCCGCGCAGCACGACCTGGCCGCTGCCATCGACCAGCTCGATCCCGACCCCGCCGCGTGGCTCGCCATCGGGGCCGAGCAGCACCGCCTCGATCTCGCCGGTCGGGGCGAGCGGCAGCGAAACCCTTGCAACCACCCCCGGACGCGGCACCACCACCATGCCCCGGCCCTTGGGCTGGAGCAGCGGATCGGGCAGCGAGCCGGTGTCGATCGAGACCAGCACCGGGACATATGGCGTCAGTCCGTCGATCACCGCCCGGCCCGAGCCGTTGGTGGATTTGTCGCCGTGGCGGAAGCCGGCCTCGACCGCGACGCCCTCGACCGCCGGCTCGTCGGCCTGACGATAGCCGTCGCCGTTCTCGTCGCGATAGACCTCGACCGCGGCCTGGCCGGTTTCGGCCAGCCGCTCGCGCGACATCCGCCAGCCGCCATCGACCGGGTCGGGGCCGATGCTGAAGGCCAGCGTCAGCCCGAAGCCGAGGTT
>CAZNII010000029.1:19418-25483 GCA_964573075.1 uncultured Novosphingobium sp.
GTATTGGCGATCACGCTCAGCCGGTTGCCGCGATCCTCGGCGGCGGCCAGCACGGCCGGGCCGGAAACCTGGCGGTTGAGCAGCTCGACCGTCAGCGAGGCCCGACCGATGTGGGCCGAGCCGCGCGTTAACCATTCGGTAACTTTCAGCCCGCGCCGCGACAGGGTCTGGCGCACGCCGGCCTCGACCGGCAGGCTCCAGCTGCCCAGCCGCACCGGGCCGGACAAGCGCAAGCCGAATTCGCGGCGCTGTTCGATCGAAACCAGGTCCGAATCGAACTCGCCATCGACCCACAGCACCTGGGCGTTGAAGTTGACCCCCTTGATCCGGCCCATCGCCTCGCCGCGCAGCGCCCGGCCGGCGCCGAATTGCTGCGCCCCCGAAAGCTCGACGAGCATCGGGCCGACCGAGCGACGCAGGATCGCTTCGAGGTAATGGCGGCGGTGTCCGGAGCGGGTCAGGCTGTGATAGCCGAGACCCGCGGTCGTTCGGTCGTCAAGCCCGCGTTCGACCCCGACCCCCCAGCGCCAGCCGGTCCGGGTCAGCGTCGATGGCGCGCCCAGATCGACCAGATCGCGGCCTTCGTCGAGGATCCCGGCCCAGTACCAGGTCTTGCCGGCCGGGATGCTTTCGATCCCGACCGTCTGGCTGGTCCGGTCATGGCGGACCTGGCCTTGCGGGCCATAGAGCACCACGTCGAACTCGTTCTCGCCGAACTGCAGTTCGATATCGGGGAATTCGTAGCGCCCGTCGCCGCGATCGGGCTGATAGGCCCGCAGCACGCCGTTGCGGTACAGTTCGGCATCCCAGCCGGCCGGCAGAGTGCCGCGCAGCGTGGTGGTTCCGAATCGCGAGGGCAGGTTGAGCGGGCGGTTGGAAACGAAGGCGCCGCGGCCATAGGCGCTTTGCGCGGCAAGCGCGCTGGGCGGGGTATCGACATCGCCGAAGGCCAGCTGGGTCGCGCCCAGCGGCCCCAGCATCCCACCCGCAGGATCGTTGCGATAGGCCTTGAGCCGGACCGAATCCGGCGCGAGCGAATCCTGCCCGGCAACCCGCGCGGCATAGCTCATGCCGAACACCTCGCCGCTGGCGAGGACTTCGTAACTGGTGCCGAACCCGCGGTTCCCCGACCACTGCGCCTGGGCCTGGACATCGACCGAGGGCGAGCGCCAGGTCTGATAGGGCGCCTGGGCCTGGGGCAGGGTGGCAAGGTTGAATTCGCTGGCGGCCGGCTTGCGAAGTCGCGCCGCGCGACTTTTGCGCTCGATCGCCTCGAGGAACGGCAGCTTGCGATCGGATTCGATCACGACCGCCATGTTGCCGAGGTCCGGGCGGAACCGCACCCCCATCCAGCTCGACAGCGCCGACAGGCTCATGCACCAGCCTTCGGGGGTGTCGTGGATCGCGTCGGCACCGATCGCCCGACTTCCGTTCACGGTTTGTACCGTATTCGAATCGCGATCGATCACCAGCCGCTGATCCTCTGCGAAGATCCAGCCAGTTGCGCGGCGCGACTTCTTGTCGAGCCGCACCGGCAGATCGAGCGCCTGGATCAGGTCAGCAAAATCGACGCAGACCCCGCCCGGGGTCTGATAGCCGCGCAGCGGTTCGCCCAGTTTGTACTTGCCGGAATGCAGCTCGAGCAGCAGCGAATCATCGTCATTGGCGGTCCAGCTTTCGGCCTGGGCCGGCATCGCCCAAACGGCAAGAACCGCCCCGACGAGGGCGGCAAGCTTGCGCAAGGGGGCGGGCCAGCGGGTCATGACGTCAGCTTTTCGGGAAATTCTCTCGTCCGCTCATCGACTTAAGGAAATGTCGCGGTGGTTTCGGCGAGCAACGCGCCGCCGTTTTCGGGCAATTCGCGGTATTCGATCTTCACCGCACCGTGCAGCTTGGCGAGCTGTTCGGGATTCAGCGGCACCTGGACCTTGCGGCGCGTGACTTCGGGATAGACCGCCACCCCGCGCAGCAGGAACAGCTGCTCGCCGCGGGCCGATTTGCCAATCACTTCGCCATAGACCGAGCGATTGCCGGTCCGGGCCATGTCGATTTCGAGCCAGGCCCCGCCATCGCCGCGCATCACCTGGGCCTTGCCGAGGCTGGCCTGGGCTTCGAGCCGGCCCTTGCGGACGAACACCGGAATGGTGATGCCATAGATCGGGGTCAGGCGGATCTGCACTCCGGTTGCCGGGCCGGCTGCCGCAGCCTGTTCGGGGGTATCGGCCGGCGGGATCGCGCGGAAGCTCATGTGCACGCGGTATTCGCCGTCGGGCAGGCCTTCGGGCGGGCGGACCGAGATCCGCACCGCCTGCGGCTGGCCCGGAAGCAGGGTGATCCGGCGCGGGGCATAGCGCACCATATCGAGCGCGGCGCGTTCGCCGGCATTGGCATTGGCCTCTTCGATATCGTTGAAATCGCCCTGCTCATCCATCCGCCGCAGTTCGAGCGAGATGCGGTAGGTCGCCGGCTTTTCGCCGATGTTGCTCAACACCACCTCGGCATTGCCGCCATTGGCGATCACCACCCGGGTCGGGGCGACCAGCAGGTCGCCCTGGGCCGCGGCCGGAGCGGCCAGAGCCAGACCGGCCAGCGCGGCCAGCGCGGCCAGCGCGATGGTCAAACGGCGAAAGGCGGACACTCGGTTCATGCTATCCCCTTGGACAAGTCTTGCCGGAGGATGGCCGCGCCGCTCCGGGAATTCCCGGATGGCATAGGAAATCAGGGTTAATTTACCGCTAACCCTGCGCAGGCGGCCCGGGAACGAGAGAGGGCCGCACCCGCGGTGGCGGATGCGGCCCTGTTCCTGCAGCCCGCATGCGGGCGTCAGGTCTGCTTACTGGTATTCGACCGAGACCGAGAAGGTGCCGGTGTAGGTCCCCGGGACCTGGCCGCTGGCAACGGTCAGCGTGCCGCCGACGTTGAAAGTGCCGTTGCCGGCCGCATCGAGCTGGAACGCACCGTTCGGGTTGGTGTTGAAGCCGCCCAGCGACATCGTTTCGGTGCCGGCAACGCGGGTCAGGTCGACCGGAGCGGCCGGCAGGGTGACGACGACCATCGAGTTCGGCGAGCCGACCACGTCGAAGGCCGCCGGAGCACGGGTGCCGGTCGAGATCAGCGCGCCGGTCGAAGCGACGGTCGAATCCGCGTTGACGGTCACGGTGCCGCCGGTGTTCGCGGCGATCTGGCCGAAAGCGAGGTCGGCAGTGGCGGTGACGGTCAGCGAGCTGAGCACTTCCGCGGTGGCGGTGCCGGTCGCGGTGGTCGCGGCCTGGGCCGAGGTGGCAAACGAAGCGGCGGCGACAGCGCCAACCACAGCGAGACGAAGCGAATTACGCATGTTGATCTGGTCCCTTCAAAATGTCTGTGCCGACAGCGCACAGGGGCGCTACCCGAATGGCCGGCAAACCCCCCATTCGCAGCACCCTAGGTAGGACCACTGTGTTCAACGTTTACTTGCAGGTCTGGTTAATGCCGCAGCCCGGTTTGTTAACCTCTGCCCCGGGAAAATGCCTAGATTCCGCCGCCGGTTAGCCGCTGGCAGATCAGATCGAGCTGATCGAGCGTGCGGTACCGGATCGTTACCGCGCCCGAACGCGGATCGGCATCGGTATTGATCCGCACCGGCAGGCCGAGGAATTCCTCGAGATGGCTCTGCACCGCGGCAATATCGGCAGCGTCGGCCGAATCGCGCTCGGCCCGGGCCCGGCGCGGCGTGCTGGCCGGGGCATTGGCACGGCGCGCCAGCCGTTCGACTTCGCGCACCGACAGGTTTTTCGCCACGGCCTGCTCGGCCAGGGCTAGGGCATTCTCGACTCCGACCAGCGCGCGGGCATGGCCCATCGACAGGCGCCCTTCCTCGACCAGCTCGATCACCAGCGGCGGCAGGGCCAGCAGACGCTGAAGGTTGGCGACATGGCTGCGGCTCTTGTCGACCAGCTTTGCGATTTCGGCCTGGGTCAGGCCCTCATCCTCGGCCAGACGGTGATAGGCCCGGGCTTCCTCGATCGGGTTGAGGTCTTCGCGCTGAAGATTCTCGATCAGCGCCAGCGCAGTCACTTCCCGATCGCTCAGATCGCGAATAATCGCTGGAATTTCATGCAGTTGCGCACGCTGGGCGGCGCGCCAGCGGCGTTCGCCGGCAACCAGCCGCCAGCGCCCGGCCCCATGCGGGGTGACGATCACCGGCTGGATCACCCCGCGCGCGGCGATCGAGGCGGCCAGCTCGGCCAGGGCTTCTTCGGAAAAGTGTCGGCGCGGCTGGCCGGGATGCGGGACGATATCGGCCACTGCCAGCATGGCAAGGCCGCTGGCCGGCGCGGCTCCCGCCGGGGTTCGGGTCGCGGCAGGCGTGACCAGCGGCTCTTCGCGGCGAGTTTCGCCCAGCAGGGCGCCAAGCCCGCGGCCCAGCGCGGGGCGCTTTGCGGCGGGGGTGCGAATCACGGATTCGTCGCTCATGCGGCCTTCCTCTTTTCCGGCAGGCGGGAAATCAGTTCGCGCGCCAGCGCCATGTAGGCGCGGCTGCCGGCGCAATTGTGGTCATAGACCAGCGCCGGCAAGCCATGGCTCGGCGCCTCCGAGAGGCGCACGTTGCGCGGAATCACCGAATCGAACACCAGGGCGCCCAGGCAAGAACGGACATCGTCCGAAACCTGATCGGTCAGCCGGTTGCGGCGATCGAACATGGTCAGCGCCACCCCGATAATGCCCAGGTCCGGGTTGAAGCGCTGCTGCACCCGTTCAACCGTCTGGAGCAGCTGCGACAGCCCTTCGAGCGCAAAGAACTCGCACTGCAGCGGCACCAGCAGGGTATCGGCGGCGCACAGTGCGTTAAGCGTCAGCAGCCCAAGCGACGGCGGACAGTCGATGAAGGCAATGTCATAGCCGGTCTGGCCGGCCAGAGCGTCGCGCAAGCGGTCGGTCCGGTTCTCGACCGCGACCAGCTCGACTTCGGCCCCCGACAGGTCCACCGTTGCCGGAACGATGTCGAGCCCCGGGATCCGCGTTGCGGCGATGCAGTCCTTGAGCGGCACCTGATCGACCAGCAGATCGTAGGAACTCTGTTCGCGCTCGTCGGCATGAAGGCCGATCCCGGTCGAGGCGTTGCCCTGCGGATCGAGATCGATCAGCAGGACTTTCCAGCCGGTTGCAGCCATGGCGGTGGCGATGTTGATCGCCGTGGTGGTCTTGCCCACCCCGCCCTTCTGGTTGGCGATCGCCACGCGAATCACGCTTTCCTGCCCTTTCTGCCCGCCAAGGTGCCGACAATGACCCCCGAATCCGGGTCGGTCAGCGATTGTTCCACGTGGAACAGGTGATTCCAGCCCTTGAGCTCTGCCAGTTCCTGCCGGGCCGACCGCCCTTTCGGCAACAGCCACACCGTTTCGCTTGTGGAGAATCTTGCGGATAGGTCCAGCAACTTTGGCAGCGGCGCAAAAGCCCGTGCCGAAATGGCGCGGAATTTGCGCGTCTCAAACGCTTCGAGTTTCATCCCCGCGATCCGCGCGTTGGCGAGCGACAGCGTTTCGCAAACCCGTTGCAGCCAGTCGATCCGGCGCGCGCGCGATTCGACCATCACCACTTCGCATTCCGGCCGCAGGATTGCGACAACCAGCCCGGGAAAGCCCGCACCGGTGCCCAGATCGAGCCAGGGCGCGGATGTTTCACGTGGAACATGGGCAAGCAGCTGCGCCGAATCGGCATAGTGCCGGACCCACAGCTCGGCGAGGCTGGCATCGGACACCAGGTTCTGGACATCGTTTTCGGCCCGCAGCAGCACCGCCAGGTCTTCGAGCCGTTCGCGAGCTGTCGCGTCCCATTCGGGCAAACGCGCCAGCCAGGCGCGGGCCGCTGCTTCGTCCGACAGGATCATGCCGCCCGCCGCCGTGCGTGGACCAGCAGCGCCGCCAGGGCCGCGGGCGTGATCCCGGGAACCCGACCGGCGGCGGCCAGCGTGGCCGGGCGCGCGGCGCTCAGCCGTTCGACCATTTCCCGCGACAGCCCGGGAATGGCCTCATATGGAAAATCGTCACCCAGCGGCAGCGCCTCTCCGGCCCGCAATTCGCGCA
>CAZNII010000030.1:0-4264 GCA_964573075.1 uncultured Novosphingobium sp.
AGCTCGGGATTGAAGGCGCTGCCCCAGATGATGTTGGCGTTGGGATCGACCAGCTCGCGGATGTGGTTCGCGGCCTCGTCGACCTCGAGCAGCTTCATGTCCTCGCCGCCGATGATCGAGATGATCACGCCCTTGGCGCCCTGCATCGAAACACCGTCGAGCAGCGGATTGGCGATCGCCTTTTCCGCCGCTTCGAGCGCGCGGTTCTCACCCGTGCCTTCGCCGGTGCCCATCATCGCCTTGCCCATTTCGGCCATGACCGAGCGGACGTCGGCAAAGTCGAGGTTGATCAGGCCCGGCATGACCATCAGGTCGGTGATCGAGCGCACCCCTTGCTGGAGCACCTCGTCCGCCATCTGGAAGGCTTCCTTGAAGGTGGTTTCCGCCTTGGCGACCAGGAACAGGTTCTGGTTGGGGATGACGATCAGGGTATCGACGTGCTTCTGCAGTTCCTCGATCCCGGCTTCGGCCGCGCGCATCCGGCGGGTGCCTTCGAACAGGAACGGCTTGGTCACCACGCCGACGGTCAGAACGCCCTTGTCACGCGCTGCCTTGGCCACCACCGGCGCGGCGCCGGTGCCGGTGCCGCCGCCCATGCCGGCAGCGATGAAGCACATGTGCACGCCTTCGAGCGCGCGTTCGATCTGCGGCAGGCTTTCCTCCGCCGCGGCCCGGCCCACTTCGGGACGGGCGCCCGCGCCCAGGCCCTGGGTAATGTCGGTGCCCAGCTGGATGCGGTGTTCGGCCACCGCATTGTTCAGCGCCTGGGCATCGGTGTTGGCGACGACGAAATCGACGCCCTCGATCCCGGCCGCGATCATGTTGGCAATCGCGTTGCCGCCAGCCCCGCCGACCCCGATTACGG
This sequence comes from uncultured Novosphingobium sp., assembly GCA_964573075.1. Taxonomy (GTDB): domain Bacteria; phylum Pseudomonadota; class Alphaproteobacteria; order Sphingomonadales; family Sphingomonadaceae; genus Novosphingobium. The sequence continues at coordinate 866 of CAZNII010000030.1, forward strand.
TGATCCGGGGGCGCAGTTCCTCGACAGCGGGCGGTCCGATATTGATGCTCATCTACGCTCTCCTGTCCGCACAGCGGATGCACCTCGTGCAATTATGACGGTCTTGCACCCTTCGAATCGTCGAATCAAAGGTGCGTCAACCATTTTCCACAGCCGCTCCGTGATCGGTAGAAACACGGAATTGCTTAAAAATACTCCCGCATCGCCCGGTACAGCCGGTTGACCAGGCCAAAGCCGCGAACCCTGACCACCGGCTGATAGCTCGGCCCGATGGCGCGAATGTCGATCGGATCGGCCGCGGCGTAGAGCACCAGACCGGCGAGGGTCGAAAAGCCGGGCGTGCCATGGGCCTCGGCCAGCCCCTTCAAATGCTGCGGTTTGCCCAGCCGTACCGGCTTGCCGAGCGCGCCTTGCGCAAAGTCGGCCAGCCCCGCCAGTTCCGCGCCGCCGCCGGTCAGTACCACCAGCTGCCCGCGCTGGCCGGTGAAGCCGAGACCCTTGAGCGCCTTGTTCACTTCCTCGATCCAGGCCGCCAGCTGGGTGGTGATGACCGAGACCAGCTCAGCCCGCGGGATGCGGTTCTTGTCGTCGGCGTGGCGCGCGGCCGGGCCCGATCCTTCCTCGCCCGGGGCATTGACCGGGATCATCTCGCGGTGATCGGCCGGGCTGGCGATGGCCGAACCGTGGACGCATTTCAGCCGCTCGGCCTGGAAACGGCGGATCCCGAAGGCGCTGGCCACCGCATCGGTAATGTCGCCCGAACCAAGCGGGATTGTCACCAGCCCCAGCAGCATGCCGGCAGCATAGACCGAAACATTGGTCACTTCCCCGCCGAACTCGATCAGGGCAACGCCCAGTTCGCGCTCTTCGGCGGTCAGACAGGCGTGGCCCGCCGCGATCGGCGAACCGACGATCGCCTCGACCTGGAGGTGGGCGTTCTGCACCGCTTCGGTAATGTTGCGGACCGGCGCGCCATCGGCCAGCATCACGTGGATATCGACGCCCAGCCGCTCGGCATGGAGCCCCTTGGGATCGGCCACCCCGTCCGCCCCGTCGAGCGTGTAGTGCGCCGGCTGGGCGTGCAGCACCATCCGCCCGTCGGGCTGGATCACGTCGCGCGCCTCGATCAGCAGTTGCTCGACATCCTCGGCCTCGATCCGGCGCCCGCCGATATCGACCTCGACCTGGGCGACCTGGCTGGCAAGGCCCGCGCCGGAGCAGCCGATCCAGACGCTCGAGACCGAGGTGTTGGCCATCTTCTCGGCCCGTTCGACCGCATCGCGCACCGCATACGTGGCAGCCTGCATGTCGGTGACATAGCCGCGCTTGATCCCCTGGGCGGCGCGGTGGCCTGATCCCAGCACCACCATCTCGCCGGTTTCGGACAGGCCCGCGACCATCGCCGAAATCCGGAAGGACCCGATGTTGACCGCGCCGAAGACCTTGGCAATGCGGGGCTGGGCCATCAGCGGGCGTCCTTCTTGGCAGGGGGTTTGGCGATCGGTTCGGGCTTGACGGCCTCGGACTTCGCGGTGACCGGCGTGTCGCTCGCGGTCAGGCTCGCGGCCGGCTTGGGCTGTTCGACCGGATCGGTCCGCCCGGGAACCCTCAGATAGATCCGGTCAGGCGCGCGCATGTCGAAGGCCACCGCCTTGCCGCCGAGCAGGCGGTTGCGCCCGTCAAGCTGGGCGAAGGTCATCAGCGCCTTGGCCGACTGGTCCTTGCCTTCGGGCAGGGCCAGCAGCTGGCCGGTCTTGAAGGTCAGGTTCCAGCGCCGGTTGCCGACCCATTCGGCGCTGCGCAGCTGCGGCCGCAGCGCGGGTGCGGCATCGAGCAGGGTGGACAGCGCGGCAATCTCGCGCCCGGCGCCCGGCCCCTTCAGCAGCAGCTTGCCCTTGGCCCGGGCCTCGCCGACCACTTCGAGTTCGTGACCGTCCTTGTCGATCAGCACCAGCCGGTCAACCTTCTGCAGCACGGCCACCGGCTTGCGCTCGACAATGTCGATCACCAGCGTATCGGGCAGCTGGCGCGAAACCCGGGCGTCCTCGACCCACGAGAGCTGGAGCAGCTTTTCGCGCAGCGCATCGACATCGACGAACGGCATCGCCCGATCGCGATCGGCCAGCGCGATCTGGTAGATCTTCAGTTCGTTGAGGTTGTTGGTGCCGCGCACGTTGACGTTGTGCAGTTCGAACCCGGCATCGTGGGCAAACAGCGCCACCTGCTCGCGCGCCATCGCCGGCACCCCGGCGAAACTCGCCGCCATCCAGGCACCGACCGCGACCAGGCCAAGGATCATCGCCAGGAAGATCCGGTGCAGCTGGCCTTCGCTGAACGGCAGCCAGCCCATCACCCCATCGACCAGCGAACCGGTGGTGGCCCGGGCGCTGCGGACTTTCTGGGCCTTGCCCTGGGCGGCGGCGGTGCGGCGCGCGCTCTTGCCCCCGCGCTTGATCGTCCGCGCGCTCACTTCTTCTGCTCCTTCGCCGCAAGGGCATCGGCGATGATGATCTCGACCAGCTCGCCATAGGAAATGCCCAGGTGCTTGGCCTGTTCGGGCACCAGGCTGAGCGGGGTCATCCCCGGCTGGGTATTGGTTTCCAGCACGAACAGCCCTTCGATCCCGCGTTCGTCGTCCCAGCGGAAGTCGGTGCGGCTACAGCCCTTGCAGCCGAGCAGCTTGTGGCAGCGCAGCGCGATATCGAGGCAGGCCTGGGTGATCTCGTCCGGGATTTCGGCCGGACAGACGTGTTCGGTCATGCCTTCGGTATATTTGGCGTCGAAATCGTAGAACCCGCTCTTGGGGCGCAGTTCGGTGACCATCAGCGCCTTTTCGCCCAGCACCGCGACAGTCAGTTCGCGCCCGCGGATATAGGGTTCGGCCAGCAGCTGGTCGAATTCCTGCCACGGGCCCTTGGCGGTCGGGCTGATCGGGTTGCCATAATTGCCTTCGGCCGTGACGATCGCCACGCCGACCGAGGAGCCTTCGTTGACCGGCTTCAAGACATAGGGCCGTTCCAGCGGATCACGCTGATAAATTTCCCCGACCGGCACGATCCGCCCGCCGGGCATCGGAATGCCGTGGGGGACCAGCGCCTGCTTGGTCAGTTCCTTGTCGATCGCGATGACCGAGGTGACCATGCCGGAATGGGTATAGGTCAGCCCCATCAGGTCCATCATGCCCTGGACCGTACCATCCTCCCCGGGGGTGCCGTGCAGCGCGTTGAACACCACGTCGGGCGCGGCTTCGGCCAGCTTCTGCGCGACGTCGCGGCCCATGTCGATCCGGGTGACGCGATGCCCGCGCTCTTCCAGCGCCGAGGCAACGCCTTCGCCGCTCATCAGCGAAACCGGCCGTTCGTTCGACCAACCGCCCATCAGCACCGCGATGTGGAGTTT
>CAZNII010000030.1:4364-20486 GCA_964573075.1 uncultured Novosphingobium sp.
CTGGATTTCCCATTCGAGCTCGACGCCCGAGTTGGCTTTCACCCGCCGCCGCACTTCCTCGCCCAGGCCCTCGATGTCGGCGCTGGTTGCCTCTCCCAGGTTGAGCAGGAAGTTGGTGTGCTTTTCGCTGACCTGTGCCCCGCCGATAGTCAGCCCGCGGCAACCGGCCGCATCGACCAGCTGCCAGGCCTTGTGCCCGGGCGGGTTCTTGAAGGTCGATCCCCCGGTCTTGCTGCGCAGCGGCTGGCTGGCTTCGCGGCTGGCGGAAATGCGGTCCATTTCGGCCTGGATGTCGTCGCTCTTGCCGGGGAGCCCCCTGAACCGCGCCGCGACGACAATCGCACCCTCGGGCAGTTCGCTGTGGCGATAGGTGTAATGCAGGCCTTCGACCGGGAGAGTCACCAGCTTGCCATCGCGCAGCACCACGTCGCAATCGACGAGGATGTCCTTGACCTCGCCGCCATAGGCGCCGCCGTTCATCCGCACGAAGCCGCCGACCGTGCCGGGGATCGAGCGGAGGAATTCGAGGCCCGCAATGCCATTGTCGCGCGCGGTCGAGCTCACCAGGATGCCGCTGGCCCCGCCCCCGCAATCGAGCGTCAGGTCGGCGCTTTTGCTGACCCTGGCAAAGGCCTTGCCCAGCCGCACCACCACGCCCGGCACCCCGCCATCGCGGACGATCAGGTTGGAGCCCAGCCCCAGCGCCATGACCGGCACAGCCGGATCGAGATCGCGCAGGAACCCCTGCAGATCGGCCACATCCCTGGGCTCGAACAGCCATTCCGCCGCGCCCCCGGCCTTGAACCAGACCAGCGGGGCGAGCGGTGCGTTCGGCGTCAGCTTGCCATGAACCTGAGGAAGCGTGGCCGCGTTCATCCCCCCGCCCTCAGATACTTGATCTTGTCGGCCAGGCCGCCGGCCCACTTGGTGATGTCGCCTGCGCCGAGGCAGACCACCATGTCACCCGGCTGAGCCACGTTGGCGAGCGTCGCGGCGAGCGCGTCGGACCCAGCGATGGTGTGTGCGCTGCGGTGGCCGCGGGCCTTGATCCCTTCGACCAGGGCATCGGCATCGACCCCTTCGATCGGCGCTTCGCCGGCCGGATAGACCGGGGCGGCATAGACCATGTCGGCGTCGTTGAAGGCGGCCTGGAAGTCGTCCATGTGATCGCGCAGGCGGGTGAAGCGGTGCGGCTGGACCACGGCGATGACCCGGCCGGTCCCCACCCCTTCGCGCGCGGCGGCCAGCACCGCGCGGATTTCCACCGGGTGGTGGCCATAGTCGTCGATCACGGTCACGCCATCGACCTCGCCCACCTTGGTGAAGCGCCGCTTGACCCCGGCGAACTTGGCGAAGCCGGTCTGGATGACACTGTCGGGACAGCCCATCTCGGCCGCGACGCCCACCGCGGCGAGCGCGTTCTGGACGTTGTGGCGGCCCGGCATCGGCAGCTCGATCCCCTCGATCCGGCGGTGCGATCCGTCGCGTTCGCGGATCACCGCGTCGAAGCGGTTGCCGCCGGGGAACGGGACGACATTCTCGCCCCGGACGTCGGCCTGGGCGGAAAAGCCATAGGTCACCACCCGGCGGTCGCGGACCTTGGGGATCACCGCCTGGACTTCGGGGTGATCGATGCACAGCACCGCGCAGCCATAGAACGGCACGTTTTCGATGAATTCGACGAAGGCCTTCTTGACCGCTTCGAAATCGCCGTAGTGATCGAGGTGTTCCGGATCGATGTTGGTGACGACCGCGATCGTGCCGTCGAGCCGCAGGAACGAACCGTCGCTCTCGTCCGCCTCGACCACCATCCATTCGCTGGCGCCGAGCCGGGCGTTGGAGCCGTAGGAGTTGATGATCCCGCCGTTGATCACGGTCGGATCGATCCCGCCGGCATCGAGCAGCGCGGCGACCATGCTGGTGGTGGTGGTCTTGCCGTGGGTCCCGGCCACCGCGACGGTCCGCTTGAGGCGCATCAGTTCGGCCAGCATTTCCGCGCGGCGGACCACCGGAATGCGCTTTTCGAGGGCTTCGACCACTTCGGGATTGTCGCGCTTGACTGCGGTCGATGTGACGATCACCGCGGCATCGCCGACGTTTTCGGCGGCATGGCCGATCATCACCTTGATCCCGCGCTGGCGCAGTCCTTCGACGACATAGCCCTCGGCAATGTCGCTGCCCTGCACGGTATAGCCCAGGTTGTGCATCACCTCGGCAATCCCGGACATGCCGATCCCGCCGATGCCGACGAAATGGATCGTGCCGATATCGGTGCCGACCGCCTTCATGCCATGGCTCCCTGGGCGGAGGCGGCGGCTTCGGCACTGTCGGCCAGCCGGATCACATCCATCAGCGGCGCCCCGCCGAAGCTTTCGACCAGATCGGCAAGGTCACTCACCGCATTGGGATAGCCGCAGTTCCAGGCGGCATGGGCGGCGGTGGCAAGGGTCTGCGGGTTCATCGCGATGGCCTGGATCTGCTTGGCGAGCTCGGCGCCGGTGAACCTGTCCTGCCGGATCATCCGCGCACCGCCGGCGGCGCAGATCTCGGCGGTGTTGAAGGCCTGGTGATCGTCGGTGGCGATCGGCAGCGGAACCAGGATCGCCGGGCGGCCGACCGCGGTAAGCTCGGCCACGGTCGAGGCTCCCGCCCGGCCGATGAACAGGTGGGCATCGGCCAGCCGCTCGGCCATGTTCTCGAAATAGGTGCCAAGTTCGGCCGGGATTTCGTGGCTGGCATAGCGATCGCGCACTGCCTCGATATCCTCGGGCCGGCACTGCTGGGTCACCTGCAGGCGGTTGCGCAGGGCGGTCGGCAGCATGGCCAGGCCATCGGGCACCACCTGGCTGAGGATCCCCGCACCCTGGCTGCCGCCGGTCACCAGCACCCGCAGCAGGCCGTCCTCACTGAAGGCCGGGAACGGCTGTTCGCGCAATGCCAGCACCTCGGCGCGGACCGGGTTGCCGATCAGGTGGACCTTGTGGGCATGTTTGGGCTTAAGCCGCTCGACCTGGCGATAGGAGGTAGCGATCGCGTTCACCCGCCCGGCGAGGAAGCGGTTGACCCGGCCCAGCACCGCGTTCTGTTCGTGGATTACGCTGGGGATCCCGGCCCCGGTCGCCGCCCACAGCGCCGGAAAGGCCGGATAGCCGCCAAACCCGATCACCGCGCTGGGCTGAAAGCTGTCGAACAGACGCAACGCCATCCGCTTGCCTTCGAGGATCGCCTCGATCCCCTTGGGCCAGTGCAGCGGGTTCTTGCCCAGCCGCCCGGCCGGCAGGACATGCGCGACCAGCGAATGCGGCTTGCCGGGCAGGCGGCTGCCGCGGTCGTCGGTGATCAGCGCCACGTGATGCCCGCGCCGCTCCAGCTCTACCGCCAGGGCAAAGGCCGGGATCAGGTGCCCGCCGGTGCCGCCGGCCGCCAGGACATAGTGCCGGGAAGGACCGCTCATAGCTTGATGCCCACGCTGGAGAGCTTGAACCGCTCACGCCGGATGAAGGGATTGCGCCGGGTGATCGAGAGCAGGAAGCCCACCCCCAGACACAGCGCGATGGTGGAAGAGCCGCCGTAGGAGATCAGCGGCAGGGTCATGCCCTTGGACGGGAACAGCTGCAGGTTCACCAGGATGTTGATGAAGGCCTGCCCGCCGATCTGGGCAACCAGGCCCGCCGCGGCGAGCGTGGTGAACAGGTCTTCCTCCTCGAGCAGCCGCACCAGCACCCGGGTAACCAGGGCAAGGTAGAGGATCACGATCACCGCGCAGGCAATCAGCCCGAATTCCTCGCCGATCACCGAAAAGATGTAGTCGGTGTGGGCCTCGGGCAGGCCCAGCTTGCGGGTGCCCAGCCACAGCCCGGTTCCGGTCCAGCCGCCGGCCAGCAGCGTGCGCTGCGCCAGGTCGACCTGGTCGAAGGCGGTGCCGCCGCCCAGGAAGCTGTCGATCCGGTTGCGGGCATTGTCATAGAACATGTAGGCCAGCACCACGAAGACCAGCCCGGCCCCGCCGGCCAGCCCGATCTTCTTGAGCGAGATCCCGCTCATCAGCACCATCACGAACCACACCCCGATGAACAGGATGGTCGATCCGAAATCGGGTTGCGCCATCAGCAGCACCGCGATCATCCCCATCAGCCCGGTGACCAGTTCGATCACCGGCAGGTTCGGATCGCGCGCCCGCCACGAGAGGATCCAGGCCATCCCGATCGCGAAGGCCGGCTTGAGGAATTCCGACGGCTGGAGCGACATCCCCAGGTTCAGCCAGCGCCGCGCGCCGTTGACGCTGAAGCCGATCAGCGGAACCAGCATCAGCGCCGCGAGCATGGCGAAGCACAGCACGATCCCGGCGCGCCGGGCCATGTCCTTGGGCAGCATCGAAGCGGCGAACATCGCGACCAGCCCGATGAACTGGTAACGGATATGCATGTAGAAGAAATGCAGGTCATCGAGCCGCACCGACGCGGTCGAAAGCCGCCGCGCGCTGGCCGGGGATCCGGCCGCGACCGCGACCGTGCCGATCGCCATCAGCGCCAGGATCAGGCCGAGCAGCACCCGGTCGATCTCTCGCCACCAGATCGCGAAATCGCTGCGCCGGTTGCGCGATCCGCGCACCGCGCCGCCATCGATGCCAACCTTGCCGCCGCGCGGCACCAGCGGGGGATGACTGGCCATCAGCCGCGCCCTCCGCTGGCCGACCCGGCAGGTTCGGGGGTCAGCAGGGTCTGGACAATCTGGCGAAAGGCATCGCCGCGCGCCTCATAGTCGCGGAACTGGTCGAAGCTGGCGCAGGCCGGGGATAGCAGCACCACGTCACCCGGCTGCGCGGCGGCCATCGCCTGCTGGATCGCCTCGCACATCATCTCGCTGCGGGTTACCGGCATGTAGGGGCTGAGCAGCTCGGCAAAGCGCGGTCCGGCATCGCCGATCGTATAGGCCGCGGCGACGTTGCCGAAATAGGGCGCGCATTCGTCCAGATCGTCGCCCTTGGGCAGCCCGCCCAGGATCCAGTGCACCCGCTTGTGGTCGCTGGGCGGAAAGGCCGCCAGCGCCGGCGCGGTCGAGGCCGGGTTGGTCGCCTTGCTGTCGTTGATGTACATCACCCCGCCGGCCTCGGCGACGCGCTCCATCCGGTGCGGCAGGCCGCGGAAGCTGGCCAGCGCCGGGCGCCACTGCATCGGGGTCAGCCCCAGCGCCTCGGCGATCGCCACCGCGACGGCGGCGTTCTGGAGATTGTGCGGGCCTTGCAGGCTGGGCCATTCACCCTGGAGCTTGATCAGGTCCTTGCCATCGACCGAGCGCACCCGCCAGGCCTCGCGCAGCCTGGCCTCGCGCCCGGCGATCGCCTGGGTCTTGGCATCGCCCATCCCGAACACCGCGAACTGATCGGCCCGCTGCATCGAGAACAGGCGCGCCTTCGAGGCGGCATAGCCGGCAAAGCCATCGTAGCGGTCAAGGTGATCGGGGGTGATATTGAGCAGCGCCGCGACATCGCATTCAAGGCTGTGGGTCAGGTCGATCTGGTAGCTCGACAGCTCAAGCACATAGACCCCGCCCGGATCGAGCGGATTGGCCGAGAGGATCGGCAGGCCGATGTTGCCGCCCATCCGGGTCGGCAGCGCGGCCGATTGCAGGATATGGTGGACCAGTGCCGTGGTGGTCGACTTGCCGTTGGTCCCGGTGATCCCGACCACGCGGTGCGCCGGCAGCGCGGGCCGGGCCAGCGCGAACAGTTCGATGTCGCCGATCACCGGCACGCCGGCGGCCTCGGCCACCTTGGCAATCGGGTGCTGGTTGAGCGGCACCCCCGGAGAAACCACCACCCCGGCAAATCCGCTGAGGTCGATCCCGACCGGATCGGCCAGTTCGACCCGCCCTTCCAGCGCGCGGCGCGGTTCCTCGCGGCTGTCCCAGGCGGTCACCTGGGCGCCGCCGGCCAGCAGGCTTTCGACAGCCGCCATTCCCGAGCGGGCCAGCCCGAGAACGGCATAGCGCTTGCCGGAAAAGGCGGAGGTCGTGATCATCGCAGCTTCAGCGTCGATAGTCCGATCATGGCCAGCACGATCGAGACGATCCAGAAGCGGATCACCACGGTCGATTCCTTCCAGCCAAGCTGTTCGAAGTGGTGGTGGATCGGGGCCATCTTGAACACCCGCTTGCCGGTGCGCTTGTAGACCGCGACCTGGATGATCACCGACAGCGCCTCGGCCACGAACAGGCCGCCGACGATGCCGAGCACGATCTCGTGGTGGGCGGAAACCGCGATCGCGCCGAGCGCTCCGCCCAGCGCGAGGCTGCCGGTATCGCCCATGAACACCGCGGCCGGCGGGGCGTTGAACCACAGGAAGGCCAGCCCCGCGCCCATGATCCCGGCGCACAGGATCGCCAGTTCCCCGGCGCGCGGCACGTGCGGGATGCCCAGGTAGTTCGAAAAGTCGGCGCGGCCGGCCAGATAGGCGATGATCGCAAAGGTCCCGGCGGCGATGATCACCGGCATGGTTGCAAGGCCGTCGAGCCCGTCGGTCAGGTTCACGGCATTGCCCGCGCCGACGATCACGAAGGCGGCGAACAGGTAATAGAGCGGCCCCAGCGGAATGTAGCGGCCCGACAGGAACGGCACATAGAGGTTGGTATCGACCTGACTGGCCACCATCCACACCGCAAAGCCGGCCACCGCGAATTCGGCCGCCAGCCTGACCCGTCCGGGAACCCCGGCGGTGGTGCGCTTCTTGACCTTGTCGTAATCGTCGAGGAACCCGATTGCCCCGAAGCCGACCGTCACCGCCAGGCAGGCCCAGACCAGCGGGCTGGTCAGGTCCATCCACAGCAGCATCGAGATCACCAGCGAAACCAGGATCATCAGCCCGCCCATGGTCGGGGTGCCGCGCTTGGCAAGGTGGCTTTGCGGTCCGTCTTCGCGGATCGGCTGGCCCTTGCCCTGGCGGACCCGCAGCATGGCGATGAACCGCGGCCCGATGATCAACCCGATCACCAGCGCGGTCATAAGCGCGGCGCCCGCGCGGAAGGTCTGGTAGCGGATCAGGTTCGCCAGCCCTTCGAACTGAAAATATTGCGCGATCAGGTAGAGCATCGCCCTGCCTTATTCCTTGTCCTGCGCGAGCGCGGAAACCAGCGTCCCCAACCCGACCGAGTTCGACCCTTTGACGAGGATCGCGTCGCCGCCTTCCACGCCGTGCGACCTGAGCGTTTCCAGCGCTTCAGCCGCGGTTCCGCAATGGGCGAAGGCGATGGTCTTGCCAAGCGCGCCCAGGCCCTGTTTCCCCATTTCGTCGGCCAGCGCGCGCATCTCGTCGCCGACCAGCACCGCATAGTCGACCCCGGCCGCGCCGATCGGTCCGGCCAGGGCAGCGTGGAAGGCCGGGCCGTGCTCGCCCAGTTCCTTCATCGCCCCCAGCACGGCGATCCGGCGCCGCGCCGGCGTGGCGCCCAGCTGCGCCAGCGTGGCCTTCATCGAGGCCGGGTTGGCGTTGTAGCTTTCATCGATCAGCAGCGCCCGGCCAGTGCCGTCGCCGCCCCCGGCCTTGAGGGTGTGGCGCTGTCCGCGCCCCTTCATGCCCTGCATCTCCGCAAGCGCCAGCCCGGCCGCGCCGAGATCGCCCCCGGCGGCGCGAACGGCGGCCATCACCGCCAGCGAATTGGCGATCCAGTGCTCGCCCGGTTCGGCCACGGTATAGCAGACCCGCCGGTCGCCCAGATCGGCGGTAACCAGCGATCCGCCCCCGGCCGCCGGCACGGCATCGAGCAGGCGAACATCGGCATGGGCCGACTTGCCGAAGCCGATCGCCGTGGCGCCAAGCCGTTCGGCGGCGGCCTTCAGCTGTTCGTAATGCGGGCTGTCCGCCGGGATCACCGCGGTTCCGCCGGGCTGGAGCCCCTCGAAGATCTCGGCCTTGGCATCGGCGATTGCTTCCATCGAACCGAGCATTTCGATGTGGGCCGGCGCGATGGTGGTGATCACCGCCACGTGCGGGCGGACCTGGGCGGTCAGCGCGGCGATCTCGCCGGCGTGGTTCATGCCCATCTCGAACACGCCGAATTTCGAGCGCCCGGGCATCCGCGCCAGGCTCAGCGGCACCCCGACATGGTTGTTGTAGCTCTTGACCGAACGGTGGGCATTGCCCCGGCTCGAGCGATCGAGCGCGGCAAAGATCGCTTCCTTGACCCCGGTCTTGCCGACCGACCCGGTCACCCCGATCACCTTCGCATCGGCGCGTTCGCGCGCGGCGCGGGCCAGGCGGACGAGCGCCACGGTGGTATCGTCAACCAGCACATGCGGCCCATCGACCGGGCGATCGACCACCACCGCCGCGGCCCCGCGGGCAAAGGCCATCTCGACAAAGCGGTAGCCGTCCATGCTCTCACCCTTGAGGGCAAAGAACAGGTCGCCGGGAACCACGTCGCGGCTGTCGATCTCGACGCCAGAGACCTGGAATTCGCCGACCGCGACCCCGCCGGTCGCGCGGGCGATTGCCACTGCATCCCACAGCGCAAGGCCGACGAGGTCGGCCTCATCGGCCGGCCATTGGAGAATTTTCGCCAATGCGTTCATGCGGCACACTCCCTGGCCACGGCGACGTCATCAAACGGCAGAACGCGGCAATTGTCTCCCGCGCCGACGATCTGGCCCTGTTCGTGCCCCTTGCCGGCCACCAACACGATGTCCTCACCCGCTGCCTCGGCAATCGCGGCGGCAATCGCGGCGCGGCGGTCGCCCACTTCGCGCAGCACGCCCGGGCCGCCGGCCAGCACCGCGGCGCGGATCGCGGCCGGATCCTCACCGCGCGGATTGTCGTCGGTAACGATCCCGATCTCGGCCTGCTCGGCCACCACCCGGCCCATCGGTTCGCGCTTGCCGGGGTCGCGATCGCCGCCGGCCCCGAACACCACGATCAGCCGGCCCGAGCAATGCGGGCGCAGCGCGGCAATCGCCGCCTCCAGAGCGTCGGGAGTGTGGGCATAGTCGACATAGACCGGCGCGCCCGAACGCGTGATCGCGGCCCGCTCGATCCGCCCGCGCACCGGCTGGAGGCGGCCCAGCGCGTCGAACACCTGGCCCGCCTCGCCGCCGGTGGCCAGCACCAGCCCGGCCGAAACCAGCGCATTGGCGGCCTGGTAGGCCCCGATCAGCGGCAGGTTGACCTTGCGCCGCAAACCGCCGTGCTCGACCTCGAGGATCTGGCCAAGCTGACCCGGGGTGCGCGATATCAGGCGGATTCCCCCGGCATCGGCCGCCTCGCCAACGCCCAGCAAGCGCAGACCGCGCGCACGTATATGGCCGGCCGCGCGCTCACTCCACTCGTCGTCCATCCAGACGACACCGGCACCGCCGTCTTCGACCACTTCATCAAACAGCCGCATCTTGGCCGCGAAATAGTCTTCCATGTCCTTGTGGTAATCGAGGTGGTCGCGGCTGAGGTTGGTGAAGGCCCCGGCCGCCACTTTCGGCCCTTCGCTGCGATACTGCGACAGGCCATGGCTGCTGGCCTCGAAGGCGACATGGCTGATCCCCTCGCGCGCCAGCCCGCTCATGTTGGCAAGGAACGTGACCACGTCGGGCGTGGTCAGCCCGGTCGAGACGCTTTCGTCGGCGGTGGTGACGCCCAAGGTGCCGATCGAGGCGGACCGTTCGCCGGCCATGCGCCAGATCTGGCGAGTCATCTCGACGGTAGAGGTCTTGCCGTTGGTCCCGGTCACCGCCACCACGGTTTCCGGAAACGGCGCGAAGAACCCGGCGGCCAGGCGCGCAAAGGCGCGGCGCGGGTTGGGATCGGCGATGTGGATCGCGCCTTCGACCCGCGCTTCGGGCCGGGCGACCACCGCGACTGCTCCGGCGGCAATGGCAGCCGGAATGAAATCCTCGCCGTTGAGGCTGAGGCCCTGAAACGCGCCGAAAACCGTGCCGGGCGCGACCTTGCGGTTGTCGATCGCGAAGCCGCTTACCAGTTCGTCGCCGCCACCGGGCAGCGCAATTCCTGCCCGTTCGGCCAGCGCGCCCAGCCTCATTCCTTGCCCCCCTTGCCGACCAGCGGGGCAAGGTCGGAAATGTCCACGTCGCGGGTGTCGTCGGGCATGATTCCCAGCAAGGGGCCGATCCGGGGGACCAGCCGGCCGACGATCGGCGCGGCGTTCCAGGCGGCAGTGCGCTGGCCCGAAGTGGCAGCGGTGCCCTGCGGCTCGTCGAGCATGATGATGATCACATAGCGCGGATGATCCATCGGGAAGGCAGCGGCAAAGGTCGCCACCAGGCTGCTTTCGCGATAGCCGCCCGCACCGGGCTTTTCCGCCGACCCGGTCTTGCCGCCGACCCGGTAGCCGACCGCATCGGCCTTCTTGCCGGTGCCGATCTCGACAATCAGGCGCAGCAACTGGCGGATCCGCGCGCTGGTGCTGGCCTTGAACACCCGCCGCCCTTCGACCACCTGGCCGGGCTCGACCTTGACCAGCGTCGCCGGCCGCCAGACCCCGCCGTTGACCAGCGCGGCATAGGCGCTGGCGAGGTGCAGCGGGGTAACCGCGATGCCGTGGCCATAGGACACGGTCATCGTGGTGATCCGCGACCAGTTGCCCTTGGGCCACAGCGGAAAACCGCGCGCCGGCAGCTCGATCTGGGCGCGCTGGTCCATCCCGAGCGCGCGCATCGTCGCGTTCAGGCGCTCGCCGCCAAGCTGGTCGGCGACCTGCGCGGTGACGATGTTGGAAGAATGGATCAAGGCTTCGGGGATGTTGAGCGAGGCGCCCAGCGCGTGGCTGTCGTTGATCTCGAACCCGCCGATCGAAAGCGCCCGATTCGACTGGTAGCGCCGCGACAGGTCGGTGACCGTGCCGGCATCGATCGCCGCAGCGACGGTGATCGGCTTGAATGTGGAGCCCAGTTCGTAAACCTGGTTGGTCACCCGGTTGAAGATGAAGCTTTCCCCGGTGCGGTCGATCAGGTTGGGATTGAACGAGGGGAGCGAGGCGAGCCCCATCACTTCGCCGGTATCGACATCGAGGATGATCCCGGCGGCGCCTTTGGCATTGGTATCGGCCATGCCGCGCAGCAGCTCGTCCTCCAGCGCGCCCTGGACCCGCGTATCGATCGACAGTGCTGCCGGGGTGCCGCGCGTGGCCGGATCGGTCAGGCGCTGGTCGAAGACCTGCTCCATCCCGATATGACCGCGCCCGTCGGCGCCGACGAAGCCGAGGATGTGGGCCGCCATCGAACCCTGCGGATAGAACCGCTCGGTCTCCCGCGGGAATTCCAGCGCCGGTTCACCCAGCGCGTGGATCCGGTTGGCGTCCTCGGGCAGAATCCGGCGGCGCAGATAGCCCGGGCGCCCTTCTTTGAGCCGCGCGGTCAGGGCGTTGACTTCAAGATCGGGGAAGATCCGCACCAGCGCTTCGGCCACTTCGCGCGGGGAGCGGACCAGCGGCGGGCCATCGCCGCCCAGCGCGGCAGGGTTGTACCACAGCGAATAGGCCGGAAAGGCCCGGGCCAGCGGCACCCCGTGCCGATCGACGATGTCGCCACGTTCGGGCAGCAGCGCGGTGCCGAACTGCTGACGCGCCGGGGCTTCTTCGAACAGTCCCAGGAACATGATCCTGAGCAGCGCGGCGACCGCGATCAGGGCAAAGGCCGCGGCAACCCACAGCACCCGCCACTTGGCCATCAGCAGGCTGCGCGCGCGGACGCTGACCAGCTCGCCCCGGCCGGAGGAAATTGCAGTCGAAACGGCGATGGTGGTCATTCGGCCTGCGCCTCCCGGGATTCGGCGCGGCTGAGCCGTTCGCCCAGGGTGGCGTCGGTGGCGGGCTTGGCCTTGGTCTTGCGGGGTTCAGCCGCCATCGCCTTGCCGGTCAGCGGATTGGCCATGGCGGGCAGCGCGGCACTGTCCTTGGGCGGTTCGGCGCTGGCCACCCGGATCGGATCGGGCGCATCGGGCCCGCGCGCCTTGCCCAGCGCGGCCAGCTGGCGCTCGCCTTCAAGGTATTGTCCGGCGGCAGGGGCCTGATAGCCGAACTCGACCTCGTTGAGGCTGCGCAGCTGCTGCTGGTTGGCGCGGGTCTCGAACTCGGTCTCGAGCAGCAGCTTGTCCTGCTTGACTGCCAGGATTTGCCGTTCGGTCAGCCGCACCTGGCTTTTCACCGCATTGACCTTGAAGGTCAGGACGACGGTGAAGGCAAAGCAGGTGAGCAGCACCGCAGCCCAGCCGATCGAGCGCATCCGGTCGCGGGTCAGGTTCATGCCGCCCTCCTTTCCCGCGGCGGGGCGGCGGTGCGCAGGGCGGCGCGCAGGGTGGCGGAACGGGCGCGGGGGTTGCGGGCCAGCTCGGCCTCGCCGGGGCGAACCGCCTTGGCGACCCGTTCGAAGGTCGGGGCAAGGTTCGGCGCGGTAGCCGGCAGGTGGCGCGAGGCATTGGCGACAGCCCCGCTGGCCTCCTTAAGGAACTGCTTGACGATCCGGTCTTCAAGGCTGTGGAAGCTGACCACGGCCAGCCGCCCGCCGGGAACCAGCAAGGTTTCGGCCGCGGCGAGGCCCGCCTTCAGCTCGTCGAGCTCGGCGTTGACGTGGATCCGGATCGCCTGGAAGCTGCGGGTGGCGGGATCCTTGGGCGCGCCGGGCCGATGGCCCAACGCCTTGCGCACCACCTGGGCCAGCTGGCCGGTGGTTTCGAGCGGGCGGGCCGCGACGATCGCCCGGGCGACCCGGCGCGACTGGCGTTCCTCGCCATAGTGGTAGAGCACGTCGGCGATCGTGCTTTCGGCGGCGGTGTTGAGGAAATCGGCGGCGCTTTCCCCTTCCTGGCCCATCCGCATGTCGAGCGGGCCGTCGGCCGAAAAGGCAAAGCCGCGGTCCGCCTGGTCGAGCTGCATCGAGGAAACCCCGATGTCCATCACCACCCCATCGACCCGGGCCACCCCGGCCTCGGCCAGCGTAGCGACCATTTCGGAGAAGCGGCGCGGGTGCAGCACCAGCCGGGGAGGGCTTTCCCCGGCCTCGCTCCATCCGCGGCCGCCCCTGATCGCGTCCGGATCGCGATCGAAGGCATGGACGCAGGCGCCGGCATCGAGCAGGCGGCGGGTATAGCCGCCGGCGCCAAAGGTGGCATCGACGATCACCGCGCCGGGGGCGGGCGCAAGCGCGGCAATCACTTCGTCGAGCAGGACGGGAATGTGCGGGGCGCCCGTCATTTGCGGCCCTTTCCGGACCGTGCCTGGGCGGCAAGGTCGGCGCAGGCTTCCTGGGCGTCTTCCCAGCCGGTGCCCATCTTGGCGAGTTCGGCCGGGTTCCAGATCGTGAACATTTTGCCCCCGCCCTGGAAGAACATCGCGTCTTCGAGGCCGCCGAGCTTGAAATAGCGGTCGGGCAGGACGAACCGGCCGCTGTCGTCGAAGGGGACCCTGGCAAAGCCATAGAGCTGCTGGGCGCGGTGATCGCGATCGAAATCGAGCCCGCGTTCGAGCGCTATGCCCTCTTCGCGGTTCAGTTCGCTTTCGAATTCATCGACGCGCGACAGGCCGAAGCCGGTCAGGCACTTCCAGCGCGGGTGTTTGGCCAGGCACAGGATCCGTTCGCCGCGGCCGGAATCGCGCACCGCCTTGCGGAAATCGGGAGGCAGCACGAAGCGGCCCTTTTCGCCCAATAGCGAAAAGCCCTGGCCACTATACGCGATGGGCTTGCCAGCCTCCACAAAACGCCCCGCCACTTGCCGGAATTGCTTCCGGATCCCGCAAAAAACCTCTCCACCCCGGCCGCGCGCCCTCGCGACCGGCCCGCCCCCGCAAAGGGACGCGGCAGTGGACTTGGATGTCGATGAAAAGACTCCTTAACCCTGCTTCGATGGGGATGGAAGGGAAAATTGCGGGATTTCACGGGATAAGACGGTAAACAATTGATTAATATATGTTTGATTCCCTCGACAATGCCGCTCCATCGGCGATGTTTTTGCTTTGTTCTTAACGTAAATCAGCCACTTAGCGCCCGATTCCGGCATGGCGTGCGAACTTTCCCGCGATTTCCCCGAAATGTCCTCGAATCAGCGCCCGACAAAGGCCGCGTCGAGCAGCCAGGTCAGTGCCTTGGCCCGCGCCCCGCCGGAATCCTCGCGTTCGAGCACGGCGGCATCGGCCAGTGCGACCACCCGGCCCTTGCCGATCGCACAGGTCACCGCCAGTCCATCGGACCAGAGCCGGCAATTGCCCTGGCCTTCGGTGACGAAATGACCCGGCAGGTTGACCGGCACCTCGACGCCCATCACCTCGCGTCGCGCTTCGCCCAGCGCCTGGCCATCGGCAATCCGCAACCCCAGCCCCCAGCGGCCGAGGATCGGTGAAAGCAGCACCACCGCCTGCGGCCGGCGCGGATCGCTGATCGGGTATGCGGATTCCTCGGTCAGCGCCGGATCGGCCAGCAGCAGCAGTCGGCCCCCGCCCCGGACCCAGTTGTCGAGCGCCAGGTTCTCGGCCGGACTGAGCACCCTGGGCTGAGCGATCACCAGTTGCCGGACCTTGCCGAGCGACTGATCGGACAGCACGTCGAGCGGCTCGACCGGGCCTGCCCTGGTCAGGATCGCCCGGGCCCAGTGCTGCTCCGCATCCGGATTGAGCGCCGCACCGATATCCGGGCTTTCCGCCCACAGGATCGGCAGGGTGGTGAACAGCCCGACCGGGCCAGTCGCCCGCGGGCCACCGTTGGCCGAACGCCAGGCCAGCAGCCCGACGATCGCGGCAACAATCAGGCAGGCTCCGAGCAGCCGAGCCCTAGCGCGGGGCATTCTGTCCGGCGACGGGAGGCGACGGCGAAGCGGACGGCGCCTCGCTCGGCACGGCCGAAGGGACCACCCCGATATCGGCCAGCGGATCGGATGTGGTCGGCGAGGCGCTGGCCGAAGCCTGCGCGGCGGGCGGCTTGCCGGCCTGTTCGGCCATCCGCGCGCGATCGTTGATGATGTTGGCGAGGCCGACCACCAGCAGCACGGCGGCGATCCCGAACAGCCCGGTCTGCAGGCGCTGCACGGTCTGGGCGCGCAATTCGCGCGCGCTCGGCGGCACGAAATGCTGCGGTCCCGAAAGCGGTTCCATGACCCGGCGTGGCGGTTGTGTTGCCATCTCGGGGGAGAGACTAGCCGATCATTGCAGCCAAGGGAAGACCGGCAGTCCCTTCGACCTCAGCCAGTCCGGATTGTAGAGGCTGGAGAGATAGCGAAAGCCGGTATCGCACAGGATCGTCGCCACCCGCGGATCGGGCCGCCCTTCGGCCACCAGCTGCCGCCCCAGCTCGACCGCGCCGGCCACGTTGATCCCCGAGGACAGCCCCAGGCACAGCCCCTCTTCCTTGAGCAGGCGGGCGACCCAGTCGAGCCCATCCTCGTCAGAGATCCGGAACTGGGTGTCGATCGGCGCGCCTTCGAGGTTGGCGGTGATCCGCCCCTGCCCGATCCCCTCGGCCACCGAAGAGCCTTCGGCCTTGAGCTCGCCGTTGGCGTAGTAGTTGTAGAGCGCGGCGCCATGCGGGTCGGTCAGCGCGATCCGCACGTTCTCGTCGAAGGCCTTGAGGCCCATGCCGACCCCGGCAATCGTCCCGCCCGTTCCCGCCGCGCAGGTAAACCCGTCGATCCGCCCCTCAAGCTGCTCCCAGATCTCGGGCGCGGTGCTTTCGATATGGGCCTTGCGGTTGGCGATATTGTCGAACTGGTTGGCCCAGACCGCGCCCTCGGTCTCCTCGGCCAGCCGGCGCGAGGTGTGGACGAAGTGCCCCGGATTGGAGAACGGCGCCGCCGGAACCAGCACCAGCTCGGCCCCCAGCGCGCGCAGCGTGTCCATCTTCTCGCGGCTCTGGGTTTCGGGCATGACGATCACCGTCTTGTAGCCCAGCGCATTGGCGACCAACGCGATCCCGATCCCGGTGTTGCCGGCGGTCCCCTCGACGATCGTCCCGCCCGGTTTGAGCAGCCCCCGCGCCTCGGCATCGCGGACAATCCACAGCGCCGCCCGGTCCTTGACCGAGGCGCCGGGATTGGCGAATTCGCACTTGCCCCAGATCTCGCAGCCGGCCGCCTCGCTTGGCCCTTCCAGCAGGACCAGCGGGGTATTGCCGATCAGTTCCAGCGTATCGCGCTTGGCGTA
>CAZNII010000030.1:20586-21742 GCA_964573075.1 uncultured Novosphingobium sp.
CCGTCGAGCGCGTCGGTCAGCTCGATCTGGCACGAAAGCCGCGAGGTTTCGTTGCGGTGGTCGGTCGAATCGAGCAGGTCGTTCTCGTCCTCGCTCATCGGCTTGATCCGGTCGACGAAGGCCGGATCGACATGGACGTGGCAGGTCGCGCACGAGCAGCAGCCGCCGCACAGCGCCAGCATTTCGTCGATCCCGGCATCGCGGATCGCTTCCATCACCGAAACCCCGGCGCTGGCCTGAATTTCCTTTTCCTCACCGGCACGGTTGACCACGACAAGCTTGGGCATCTGGACGTCCTTTGCAATTCGCGCCTGTTCGCGCGTTTGCCGGGCTGCTAATCGCTCGGCTAAACTTTGGCAAGCGGGAGAGAACGATGGGCCTGAGCGCCGCGCAACTGAAAGCCGGACTCGATGCCGTGGCCGAGATCGAGCCCGGCTTTGCCGGCGCGCTCAAGGTCGCGGGCTATCCCGAGCCGCGAATCCGCCCGCGCGGCTATGGCACCTTGATGCGCACGATCGTCGGACAGCAGGTCAGCGTGGCCGCAGCAGCATCGATGTGGCGCAAGTTCGAGGACTATGCCGGGCCGGAACTTTCGCCCGAACGCGTGCTCGAAGCCGATTTCGACACCCTGCGCGCCTGCGGCCTATCCCGCCAGAAGCAGGGCTACATGCGGTCCTTGTGCGAACTGGTGGTCACCGGCGCGCTCGATTTCGAGGCCCTGCCCCAGGACGACGAGGAAGCGATCGCCCAGCTCACCCAAATCAAGGGAATCGGGCGCTGGTCGGCCGAGATCTACCTGCTGTTCGCCGAAGGCCGACCCGATATCTGGCCGGCGGGCGACCTGGCGGTGCAGGCGGGCCTGCACAAGCTGCTCGGCCTTGACGCGCGCCCCAGCGAAAAAGCCACCCGCGACATGGCCGAGAAATGGCGCCCGCATCGCGGGGCGACGGCGATCTTCACCTGGCATTGCTATAACAACCCGGCGCTGTAAGCACTGCTGACATCAATGTAAGCGTGATTCGGAGAGGGAGCCGGCCATGGCGCAGAAGACGATTTTCATCACCGGCGGCGCATCGGGGATCGGCCGGGCGGTGGCGGTGAAGTTCGGATCGCAAGGCTGGTTCGTCGGCATTGCCGATATCAACGAGGCCGGCGC
>CAZNII010000030.1:21842-25280 GCA_964573075.1 uncultured Novosphingobium sp.
TACCTCAAGGCCAGCGCGCCGGGTTCGTGCCTGCTGAGCACCGCCAGCGCGGCGGGGATCTATGGCACGCCGGGCGCCTCGGTCTATTCGGCGACCAAGTTCGGGGTGCGGGCGATCACCGAATGCCTCGACGCCGAATGGGCGCCGGACCAGATCAAGGTCTGCGATCTGATGCCGGGCTTCATCGACACCCCGCTGATCGACATGAACCCCAATGCCGGATCGAACGAGGACATCCGCAGCAAGGTGGTCGAAGCCGGGCTGGAAATCACCCCCGTGACCGAAGTGGCCGAGGCAGCGTGGAAAGCGGTCCACGGCACGGACCTGCACAATCGGGTCGGCAAGACCGCCCACCGCCTGGCCTTCGCCGCGCGCTGGATGCCGGGGCGGCTGCGCAAGATGACCCGGACCCAGCTCAAGCCGCTGGGCGGGCATTAGGGCCTGTCCTTCGTCATCCCCGCAAAGGCGGGGATCCAGCGTTGGCCCGCTCTGGGTCCCCGCTTTCGCGGGGATGACGTGGTGGTTTTGGGGGTTTCCTCAGACTTCGATCGCGCTTGCCATCCCGGCCAGTTTCGCCACCGTGTTCATGTTGCGCGCGGTGCCTGCCTTGCTGGCCGGCACGACCAGCTTCGACGTGCCCATCCCCTCGCCATAGTCGATGTAGATCACCCGCTCACCCAGCGCGAGGCGCTCACCGGACTGATGCCGCACCCCGTCCAGTGTGGGCGGCGCGTCCACGAACAAGGCCATCACCCGGTTGCCGGGCCGATCGGGCCAGGGGTTGGCGGCAAGGACCCGGGCCAGTTCGGCCGCCTCGCGCACCAGCACCCCGATCGGCTTGCCGTATTTGTCCAGCAGCGCACCCTCGATCCGTTCGCGCAGTTCGTTACCATCGAGCTTGCTCGCGAAGACCACGTTGCCGCTGGCGATATAGGTCCGGACCTGGTCCAGCCCCAGCCCTTCGCACAGCGCCTTCAGATCGGCCATCGCGACCTTGCCGGTGCCGCCGACATTGACCGCCCGCAGCAATGCGACCCAGGCGGTCACAGCATCGCTTCGATCGCCCGCGCCATCGCCACGTCGCGCTGGCTCAGGCCGTCGGCATCGTGGGTGGTCAGGGTCATTTCCACCCGGTTGTAGACGTTGAACCATTCCGGATGGTGATCGGCCTTGTCGGCATAGAGCGCGACGCGGGTCATGAAGCCGAAGGCCTGGTTGAAGTCCTTGAAGCGGAACTGGCGGACGATCGCCTTGCCGTCTTCGCGCAGGGTCCAACCGGGCAGTTCGGCGATCAGGGCGGCGGTTTCGGCGTCGGTCAGGCGGGCGATGGTCATGCCCGCCGGTCTAGGCCGGTTCGGGGCGGATGGGAACCCGTTCCGCCGCGGGACGGGGCAGAACCCGGTCGAGCCAGCGGCGCAGCGCCGGGGTGCGGCGTTCGGTCAGCTGCGCGATCCCCGCGCAGGCCGCCAGGGTGACCGCGATCGGGGCCAGCACCCACCAGGCCCCTTCGGGCAGCGCCGGGCCGAAGCGTTCCATCCAGGCCAGCAGCGGGAAGTGGAACAGATAGAGGCTGAAGGAAAAGCCGGCCGCCCAGCGGATCGGCACCTCCCATCGCTCGAGCCAGGCCGCCGCACCATTGGCCAGCGGGCGCAGCGCGGCCAGCGCGACGATCACGGTCAAGGCCAGCGGATAGTCGCTCAGCACCCATTCCGACATCGACAGCGAGAACGGCACCTGCGGGCGCAGCCACAGCAGCGCCTTGAGATCGAACAGCCGGATCACCTGCAGCATCGCCGCGCAGCCCAGCAGGTAAATCACACCCTGCCGCGCGGTCAGGCTGCGGG
Organism: uncultured Novosphingobium sp.; assembly: GCA_964573075.1. GTDB lineage: Bacteria > Pseudomonadota > Alphaproteobacteria > Sphingomonadales > Sphingomonadaceae > Novosphingobium. Next base: position 23,687 of record CAZNII010000030.1, read on the forward strand.
CCCAGCGCGAGCGGACCAGCCAGGCTCCGCCCAGCCACAGCGGAAACAGCAGCACGATGTTGAAGCCTGCCAGCACCGCCAGGACGGCCACTACGGCGATCCGCCGCCAGCCGCGCAGGAAAAACCCGGCCGCAAACAGCGCATAATACCACACCTCATAGGCCAGCGACCAATAGGGCTGGTTACCCCAGCTGGGCGCGCCGAGCAGTGGCGACTGGCTCATGAAGGTCAGGCTGGTGATGATCGAGCGCAGCCCTTGTGCCGCAAAGCCCGGCGGCAACGGCCCGTCCAGCCCCGTGATCACGGCATGGCCCAGCGCGGCGGCCAGTACCGCCGGAATCGCCACCGGCAGGATCCGGGCGGCGCGGGCAATGGCATAGCCGCGCAGGTCGATCGGCTTGCGGGTCGCGCTATCGACGATCACCAGCCCCGACAGCACGAAGAACACGATCACGCAGCCGTGGCTGAGCCGCAGGGTGAACGGCATCTGTTCGGCCCGGCCATAGAAATCGGCGGCATGGACCGCCAGCACCCCCAGCGCCGACAGGAACCGCAGCGCATCGAGCGCGATCGACATCGGCCGGGTGATGAAGCGCTCCTCGCTCATGCTTTCTCCCTAGCCGCCAATGCTGAAGGTTCGGTTAGGGGCACCGCTTGGCAGCCGCGCCGCTTTGTCCTATCGCGCCGGCGATGGACGCCTGCCGCCTTGCCGCGCAAGACCTTGCCTGCCGTCGGGGCGACCGGCTGCTGTTCGCGCGGCTGACCTTCGCTTTGGAGCCGGGACAGGCGGTGCAGCTGGCCGGATCGAACGGGATCGGCAAGTCCAGCCTGATCCGGATACTTGCCGGGCTGATGGCCCCCTTTGCCGGCACGGTCGAACGCGCCGGCGCGCTGGGACTGCTGGATGAGCGCCCGGCGCTAGATCCGCACCTGCCGCTGGGCCGGGCGCTGGGCTTCTGGCAGCGGATCGATGGCGCGGCTGATAACGAAGCGGCGCGGCTTGGCCTGTCCGAACTGATGGACGTGCCGGTGCGCTATCTCTCCACCGGGCAGAAGAAGCGCGCGGCGCTGGCCCGGCTGATCGGGCAGAAGGCCCCGGTCTGGCTGCTCGACGAGCCGCTCAACGGGCTCGATACCAGGGGTGTGGCGCTGGTCGAGGAGCTGGCGGCCGACCATTGCCGCGAGGGCGGAATCGCCGTGGTCGCCTCGCACCAGCCGTTTGTTCTGCCGGGGATGACCCGGATCGAGCTCAAGGATTTTGCCGCGTGAGCGTGCTGTTCGCCCTGCTCCGCCGCGATTGCACGCAGTTGCTGCTTGGCGGGCGGCGCGGCGGGGCCGTGCTGCCGGTGCTGTTCTTCCTGGCGGTGGCGATGCTCTATCCCTTCGCGGTCGGACCCGACGCGCCGGTGCTGGCGCGGACCGGTGGCGGGGTGATCTGGGTCGCCGCGCTGCTCGCCGCGATCCTGCCGCTCGACCGGTTGATCGAGCCCGACCTGGAACTGGGCATGTTCGACCAGTGGGCGCTGCGCGGGATCAGCGAGGAAGTGCTCGTCACGGTCCGGGTGCTGGCCCACTGGCTGAGCTTCGGCCCGCC
>CAZNII010000031.1:0-8575 GCA_964573075.1 uncultured Novosphingobium sp.
CAATTCGCGCGCCGCACCAGCCCTTTCCTACACTGCGCCGACCTGTCACACTCCGGCCCGCTCCTTCTCAGCCCAACCTCAACTTTCGCAAGCGTTCACCATTTGCGCGACCTGCCTTGAACTTACCTCCGAAATCTCGGATATTCGAGGAATGTCATCGGATCAGGAATTCCCAGAAGCCTTCACAGCAAGGCCGCTCCAGGTTGAATTCACCCTGCCCGAAGCAGGCTGGATCCACTGCCGGGTAAGGCCGCTGCACGAGAAGTTCGTCATCTTCTGCACCTATATCTGGGACCCGTTCCCGAGGTTCATCGCATGGCTGGAGGCGATTGCCGCGGGCAGCGACAGCGCGACCTGGCTGGTTGATCAGGAGGGCTCGTGCAGCCGGGTTCAGTTCTATGGCGGTGCCTCGTCGATCGATGACAAGAGTGACTATATTCTGCACCTGCGGTCCTATGAATCGCTGGAGCGGATCAGGGGCGCAAAGGTCGAGCGCAGGCAGGTGGTCGAGAGCTTCTACGGGGCCTTCCGGACCATGGCCGAAAGCCCTGACTATGCACCAAGGCAATGGGAAGCCCATCCCGACTTCGATCGGATCGACGATCTGGAGGACGAGGAATACGCGGCCGCCGTCGCGGCATTCCCATACCAGGGCTACAACCTTCGTGCGCTGCGTTCAGACCTGATCGAGGCCTACTTGGCGCACTGATCGGTGCCTGCTTCCCGCCAGGGTTGTTTGGGAATTCCGGGGGAATCCTGGGGACACTAAACCAAATTCAAGTCAAACACCGGACGGTCACTCCCGCAATTCGCGCTCCTGGCCGGCCTCTTTCCTACACCGCGCCGACCTGTCACACTCGGGCCCGCTCCTTCTCAGCCTGAATCCCCCCACTCCCGCCCGGTCCCGGCCAGGCCCGGGCGCGCCCTATGGCGCAGTTTCCATGTAACACGCCATGCGGATGTGTTTTATCAACTAACTTGAAAATGTCGTTTGTTTTCAGTGGCCGAAATTTCGGTTTGTGCGCGCCGCCGCGATAATCGTGCCGGTTGCGCCGCACCGGGCAAACACTCCGCCGCGTAGAGCGGTGGCGCGGCGTTTAAGGTCGGGCCGCGTTTCGGCCTTGCGGCCCGGGACAGGGTCCGGAAACGGTCGGTCTAGCGAAGCTCGCGCACGTCGGCGAGGCGGCCGGTGACTGCCGCCGCGGCCGCCATTGCCGGGCTGACCAGATGGGTCCGCGCCCCCGGGCCCTGGCGGCCGACGAAGTTGCGGTTGCTGGTCGAGGCGCAGCGCTCGCCCGCCGGCACCTTGTCCGGGTTCATCCCCAGGCAGGCCGAACAGCCCGGTTCGCGCCATTCGAGCCCGGCCTCGGTGAAGATCCGGTCGAGCCCCTCGGCCTCGGCCTGGCGCTTGACCAGGCCCGAGCCCGGCACGACGATCGCCCACCTGACGTTCGGTGCCTTGGTCCGCCCCTTGAGTACCGCTGCCGCAGCGCGCAGGTCCTCGATCCGGCTGTTGGTGCAGCTGCCGATGAAGACGTTCTGGACCTCGACGTCCTGCATCCGCTGACCCGGGACGAGGCCCATGTATTCGAGCGACTTGCGGGCCGCTTCCTGCTTCGACGGGTCGGCAAAACTGTCCGGATCGGGCACCGCACCGGTGATCGCCACGGTGTCTTCCGGGCTGGTTCCCCAGGTGACCGTCGGGGCAATATCGGCGGCGTCGATGGTCACCACCTTGTCGTAGCTGGCCCCCGGATCGGTCGCCAGGCTGCGCCACCAGGCAACGGCCCTGTCCCACTCCGCGCCGCTGGGCGCATAGGGCCGGCCCTCGACATAGGCGAAGGTCTTGTCATCGGGCGCGATCAGCCCGGCGCGGGCGCCGTGCTCGATCGCCATGTTGGACACGGTCAGCCGCCCCTCGATGCTGAGGTCGCGGATCACCGAGCCGGTATATTCGATGACATAGCCGGTCCCGCCGGAAGCGCCGAGCACGCCGCAGATGTGCAGCACGACGTCCTTGGCGGTCACCCCGGCGCCGAGCTGGCCCTCGACCCGGACTTCCATGCTCTTCGACTGCTTGAGCAGCAGGGTTTGCGTTGCCAGGACATGCTCGACCTCGCTGGTCCCGATCCCGAAGGCGAGGGCACCCAGGCCGCCGTGGCAGGCGGTGTGGCTGTCGCCGCAGACGATCGTCGCACCGGGCAGCGAAAAGCCCTGTTCCGGGCCGACGACGTGGACGATCCCCTGTTCGGCATCGGCATCGCCGATCAGCCGCACGCCGAATTCGGGGGCATTGCGCTCCAGCGCGGCGAGCTGCTGGGCGCTTTCCGGATCGATGATGGGGATGCGCTGGCCAGCGGCATCGCGGCGCGCAGTGGTCGGCAGGTTGTGGTCGGGCACGGCCAGGGTCAGGTCGGGGCGGCGGACCTTGCGGCCCGAGACGCGCAGCGCCTCGAACGCCTGCGGGCTGGTCACCTCATGAACCAGGTGGCGGTCAATGTAGATCAGGCAGGTCCCATCCTCGCGGCGTTCGACCACGTGGGCGTCCCAGATCTTCTCGTAAAGCGTGCGCGGTTTGCTGGCCATGCCCGCGCCATAGGCAGGGGCGGGGCCATTTTGCAAGGGCGAGGGCTATTCGGCACGGGTCCAGATCCAGGTGCCGGCTCCGGCCAGCACCGCCAGCGAGATCAGTACCCACGGCCAGCCGAGCACCAGCCAGGTGATCACCGCCCCGGCCGACATCGCGGTCAGCGCCGCGAGCTTGGCGGTGCGCGAGATCGCCCGGCGTTCGCGCCATTCGCGCAGCGGCGGGCCATAGCGCGGGTGATCGAGCAGGCGTTGCTCCCAGGCCGGGTTGGAGCGGGCGAAGCAATAGGCCGCCAGCAGCAGGAACGGCACGGTCGGCATGATCGGCAGCACCGCCCCGACCGCGCCAAGCGCAACAGAGGCGATGCCGCCGGCAAGATAGAGGTGGCGGGTCAATCGCTCAGCCCGCCGCGATCCGCGCGGCGGTCTCGCGGACCAGCGCGATCATGTTGGGGACGCCCTGGGTGCGGTTGGAGGAAAGCTGGTTCCTGAGGTCGAAGGGTTCCAGCGCCGCGGCGATGTCGGCCGCGGCCACTTCGGCGGCCGGACGATCCTGGACCGCGGCGAGGACCAGCGCGACGATCCCCTTGGTGATCGCGGCATTGCTGTCGGCCAGGAAATGCAGGCGGCCATCGTCGAGCCGGGTCGGATAGACCCAGACCGAGGCTGAACACCCGCGCACCAGCGTGGCGTCGGTCTTCAGCGCATCGGGCATCGGCTCAAGCTCGCGGCCCAGCTCGATCAGCAGGCGGTAACGCTCGTCGGCATCGAGGAAATCGTATTCCTCGGCAATATCGGAAAGGCTGCGCATGGAGCGGGCATCTAGCAGGTGCGGCGGCGGGCGCAACTCAGCCGGTCAAACCGCCGGGGCGGGTGAAGGCGTAATAGATCACATAGAACCACGAGAGGATCCCGTGCACGATCGCCCAGAAGATCGACTTGTTGATGCTCCAGCTGATCGCAACCGCGATTGCTGAGCCGAGGCCGATCCCGGCCTTCGCGGCATCGCCCCGGCGTTCGCTCACAGGTCAACCCCGGCGGCAATCGCTTCAAGCTTGCGGATCCGCTCCTTCAGGTCGGCCATCTCGATCCGGGCCGCGCCGTTGGCCGCGCCGCCCTCGATTTCGGGCCGGTGCATTTCCAGCTCGCGGGTCTTGAGCTGAAGCCAGCCCTGCCAGCCGCGCAGGCTTGCCAGGGCGAAGATCGCCACGGCGGTGAGGCCGGAAGCGGCGATCAGGAGGGTGTCGCTGTTCATGGCGTTTCTCCCTTGAGCAAGCGCGCCTAGCGGTCGCGCAGGCTTTCGATTTCCTCGGCCAGGGCTTGCGGCCGGCGGCCGTCGGTAGCGATGCGTTCAAGCACATGGATCCGCTCGCGCAGCGATTCCACTTCCCGTTCCAGCTCGGTTTCGCGCGGGCTGGGCAGTGCGGCTTCGCCGGCTCGGTTATCGCGAGCATCGCCGCGCTGGCGGAGCCGCTGCGAGCGGAGCGAATAATAGGCGCCGATCCCTGCAATCACGATCATTGCGGTTCCCAGGTCCATTGGAGTTCTCTCCCGAAATTCAGTTTGGCTATGCGTCCTGGCGCAGGTCTTCGATCTGCGCGGCGAGCGTTTGGGTCTTGTCGGTGGCGATCCGTTCGAGCACGCGGATACGGTGTTCGAGGCGCTCGACCGTGGCATCGCGGGCCGGCACGGCCGCGGGCAGCTGACCGGCACCGGCCTTGATTTCGGCCATCCGCTCCTTGTGCTCCATCCGCCTGCGCAGAAAGCTGGCAAAGATGGCAGCCATCGCCACAAGTCCGCCCATCACCGCCACCAGGCCCATGAAATCGCCAAAACTCATTGCACTTTCTCCCCAGTGTCGCGCAGGTTTTCGATCTGAGCTGCAAGGTTGACCGACTTGTCGGTGGCGATCCGTTCCAGCACGATCACCCGGTCTTCGAACATCGCCAGCCGTTCCTTGAGCTGGGCGTTCTCGGCCTTGAGCGCCGAGACCTCGTTGCCGCCGCGATTGCTCTTGCCGCCCCACTCGTCTTCCAGCGGATAGCCGTGCCGGGCGCGGATCCAGTTGTTCACGATCCAGCCGACCGTGCTGATCGCAACGATCGCGATCACGAATTCGGGTGAGCCCCAGTTCATTGCACGTCCTTCTTGGTGATGCGCAGCGCTTCGATCTCGTGCGTCAGGTGATAGCCGCTGTCGGTGACGATCCGCTCGACGTTGCCGAGCCGGTCCTTGATGCTGCCCAGTTCGGCCCGCAGTGCGGCATTTTCCTGGGTCAGCAGCTTGATTCGCTCGTTGTCCTCGCTCGAGGTCTTGGGATAGAGCTTCTGCCCCCACGAACCGTTCAGCGGGTAGCCGTTCTTGATCCTCATCCGGGTGTCGAGCAGCCAAGCTCCGCAGCCGATCGCAGTTACCGCCGCGATCCAGGGTCCAAGCAGGCGCAGGGCATCGAGAACATCACCGGGGTTCACTTGCGAAGCTCCTCTTCGCGGGTGTCCATCAGCGCTTCGACCTTGCGGGCGTCGCGCAGCGCCTCGATCTGGCTGGCGACGTCATAGCCCTTGTCGGTGACGATCCGCTCGAGCACGCGGACCCGGTCTTCAAGCTGGGTGTTGCGGGTGGCATAAAGCGCAGCCTGCTCGGCGGCGGCTTTCATCTGCATTTCGGCCATCTTGCGCTGGTGCCTGGTCCAGATCGCGATGATCGGGATCATGATCGGCAAGCCGACCGTGATCGCCAGGATTGCCATGAGATTGTAGTCCATGTCCGGAACCTCTCCCTGATGCCGCTATTCTCAGCGCAGCTGTTCGATCTCGGCCGACAGGCGCGGATTGCTGCTGACGTAGAAGGTTTCGACCTCGGCCAGGCGGCGATCGATTTCGCGCAAGTGGCTCTTCACCTCGCGGGCGGTCCGGGTCGGGGACTGGCGCACGCCCTGCCAGAACTGCTGTTCCTGCCGATCGACATAGAGCTGCGCCGGCTTTTTTTCTCGGCAAGCAGCCCGGCAATGAAATAGAACGGCAGGATCGATCCGCCGGTCATGATCACCAGACCCAGGAAGCCCAGTCGGACCCAGATCGAATTGACCCCGGTATAGTCGGCGATACCGGCGCAGATCCCCATCAGTTTGGCGTTCTGCTTGTCGCGGTAAAAGCGGGTGCGCGGGCTGTTCATTGGTCGGTCCCCTTTCTTGACGCCGGGCTGATCAGATCGCGGGCCGGTTCAACGACGCGCGGACCGGAAAATGTGTCGGTCAGACTGCTGCGATACATTTCCGGCGGCTTCTTTTCGGTCAGCATGACAATGGCGAAATAGATGATGAAAACGAAGAAATTAATGAAGAAAAACAATATGATGAAGGCAAGGCGAAACCACAGTGGGTCGGTCTCGAAATAGTCGCCCAGGCCCGAGCAAACCCCCAGCAGCTTGCCGTTGAACTTGTCGCGGTAGAACTTGCGCCGCCCCGGTTGCATCAGCGCCTCCGCGCCTTGTCCGGTTCGCGCGAGCCAAGCTGGTCAAACCCGAGTGGTGTGCCGTCGGTCAGCTGGCGCTGGGTCCGGAAATCCGGGTTCTCGGCCGAAACCAGGCGCTCGACCGTATCCATCCGGTCTTCGAGCCGGCGGGCCAGCTGGTACAGGTCTTCGAGCAGCGCTTCGTCATTGCTGGTCAGGGTCGGCGCGGTCTTCCACTTGGTGATGTAGTGCAGCGTGATCCATACGATTCCGGTAAGCGTGAAGCCGAGCGGGACTAGGATATCTTCCACAGCTCAGCCCTCCTGCTGGTCGTCGCCCTTGAGGGCGCGCTTCATTTCCTCGAGCTCCTCGTCGATCTTGTCCTGACCAGCGAGCGCGGCGATCTCGTCGGCCAGGCTCGGCTTGCCGCGGCCATCGGCCAGGCTCAGCGCATCGGCGCGGCCTTCGGCGTAATCGACCCGGCGTTCGAGCTGGTCGAACCGGGCCATCGCCTCGTCCACCCGCTCGCTGGCCAGCAGCGTGCGCAGCTTGACGCGGTTCTCTGCGCTTTCCAGTCGCGCGGCGATCGCGCCCTGGCGGGCCCGGGCTTCGCGCAGTCGGTTCTGCAGCTTCTCGATGTCGAGTTCGTAGGCGCGCAGTGCATCGTCGAGCACGGCGATTTCGGCCTTGAGCTGTTCGGCCATGTCGCCGGCCTTCTTCTTTTCGATCAGCGCGGCGCGGGCCAGGTCCTCGCGGTTCTTGCTCAGCGCCAGCTGGGCCTTGTCCGCCCAATCGGCCTGGAGCCGGTCGAGCTTGACGGTGTGGCGGTGCATTTCCTTCTGGTCCGCAATCGTCCGCGCCGCGCTGGCCCGCACTTCGACCAGGGTTTCCTCCATCTCGAAGATGATCATCCGGATCATCTTTTCGGGATCGTCGGCCTTGTCGAGCAGGTCGTTGAAGTTGGCGGCAATGATGTCACGAGTGCGGCTGAAAATGCCCATCCAGGGTACTCCGGCAGAAGGCTTCGAGAAGGTCGGTGTGGGGGTGCGGCGAAGACGTTCGACCTCGGCCTCGAAACGCGAGACGCGCTGGCGGGGGGCAGGGCCGATCGGGCCGAGGTCGGGGGTCTGGGCCGGAATTCCCATGCGGCGGGGGGACTGGGTGCCGCCATCGGGGGTGGCTTGGGATTCCGGCCCAAGCGGAGAAGTGGGTTCGTGTCCCATCTTGCGGGTCACCGCCGGGCTCACGCCTGCTCCGCCACGTTGCCCGAAACCTGGGCAAGGGCGAGCGGGGATTCTACGCTGGCGGTCAACGCCGCAAGGTTGAAGGCGAGCATGGCGACGATCGAAACGACGATCGCCCGGTCGAGCATGCTGCTGGTCTTGAACAGGTTGGTGAACATGGTGTTCCTCGCGGAATTGGATTTGTTCACCTTTCAGCAAGGGGCGTGCCAATTGCTGAAAGTGGCGGATTTCAGCGCACAAAGCACTCAATCGACGAACGACATGTAGGAATTCTTGCGCCAGGTTGGGAAATTTCGCTACATATTGGGTATGGAGCGCAATACCCAGTTTGTAGGCCAGTCGACCGCCTTCCTGGATTCGGTCGAACGCGCCAGCCGGGCCGCCCCGATGGGCCGGCCGGTGCTGGTGATCGGTGAGCGCGGGACCGGCAAGGAACTGATTGCGGAACGCCTTCACCAGCTCTCGCGGCGCTGGCAGGAGCCATTGGTCACGCTCAATTGCGCGGCCTTGCCGGAAACCTTGATCGAGGCGGAATTGTTCGGTCATGAGCAGGGTGCCTTCACCGGAGCTACCAAAGCCCGCGCCGGAAGGTTCGAGGAAGCCGACAAAGGGACGCTATTCCTCGACGAACTGGCGACGCTGTCGATGGGCGCGCAGGAACGGCTGCTGCGCGCGGTCGAATATGGCGAGGTCACGCGGATCGGCTCGTCGCGTCCGATCAAGGTCGATGTGCGAATTGTCGCCGCGACCAACGAGGACCTGCCACGCCTGGCCGAGGAGGGCCGGTTCCGCGCCGACCTGCTCGACCGGCTCAGCTTCGAGGTTATCACCCTGCCACCCCTGCGGGTGCGCGAAGGCGATATCCGCGTGCTGTCCGATTACTTCGGGCGGCGCATGGCAGCCGAACTGCATTGGGATGCCTGGCCCGGCTTTACCGCGGCGGCGATGGCTGCGCTGGAGGAATACCAGTGGCCGGGCAATGTCCGCGAGCTTCGCAACGTGATCGAGCGCGCGGTCTATCGCTGGGGCGACTGGGCCGAACCGATCGGCCACATCGTGTTCGATCCGTTCGACAGTCCCTGGAAGCCGGCCCCTCTGCCGCGCCATGAGCAGGCCGAGGCCCCGGCGCCCCGGGCGGCCCCACGCGGTGCGCAGCTTGACCAGGTCAGCGATCTCCGGCGCGCGGTCGATGCCCATGAAAAGGCGATCCTCGAACAGGCCTTGGCCCGCCACCGTTTCAACCAGCGTCAAACCGCCAAGGCGCTTGGCCTTAGTTACGATCAGCTAAGGCAT
>CAZNII010000031.1:8675-14560 GCA_964573075.1 uncultured Novosphingobium sp.
CAACCAGCGTCAAACCGCCAAGGCGCTTGGCCTTAGTTACGATCAGCTAAGGCATGCGATGAAGAAGCACGGCCTGAGTGAAAGAAACGGGAATTAGCAGGCTGGTAACCGAAGCGGCGTAGAACTTGCGAGGTCAAGGAGGACCTCATGGGCCAGTTCTTTCGCATTCTCTTGGTATCACCACGCTTGACCTTGGCGGTCATCATGATGATCGTCGGCGGCATCGGTGGCGCGTTGCACAGCAGAGACCCGGTCGAGCACAAGTCGAAGAACGCCTGGAGCAAGGACAGTGGCAGCAGTTACAGCGCACAGGACCGGGCCGACGATGGCTGGGGCAGTTCCACTCGTACCGCCAACCCCCGCGACAGCCGGAGCTCGGGCAAGGTCACCGAACAGGTCTGGGTCAACAAGGACGGCGTGATTTACGAGCAGGAAGACGTCAAGGCGCTGGATCGCTCGGAATACGAATAGATCATGTCCTTCGCGGGGTTCCTCAAGCGGGCGATCGTGGCTGTGGTCGGCCTGGTGATCGTGTTCGTGTTCGCGCTGACCGCACTGTACCAGTATATCGACAAGAGCCCTGATGCGCAGGAACGGCTGGAGCTGAGCGCGAAGCGGGCTGAACTGAGCATCAGCGAAAACGATGGCTTTCTGACCAAGCTGGGCGTGCTGATTGCGGTCTGGTGGAATTGGGACGCTCTGGTTGCCGACGCTCGCGAAGACAAGGAACTGGCCGAACAGGAACAGGCTGAGCGTCGCAAGGAGGCCGAGGCAGCCCGATTCCGCGATGACACCGCCGATTCCAACGACGATTATTACGCCCGCAACTGATCGGCGGGGCATCGCTGCTTGACTTGCCGGACCGAGCAGGATTTGCTCGCCTTCTCGCGAACTTGCGAAGGAGTGGCGACCATGCGGCCGATTTCTGCCCTCTTGGCCCTGGCGGCCGCCATGCTGGCCGTTCCGGCCTGGGCCGATCCCACTCCGGCCCAGCTTGAAGCCGCCCGGCAGGCCGAGGCGCGCGGGGCGGAAATGTATGCCTACGACCAGGCCGCCTGGCATTCAACCGATGCGCTGCAGGCTGATCTCAAGAAGCGCGGGCAGTCGATCGAGCAGGTTTCCGAGCAAGGCATGAGCGGCTATGTGGTCGAACCGGCCGAGGACGGTTTGCTGCTGGTCACCTACTACGGCCAGAAGGACGGCCGGACCTGGGCCATGGCTCGTTACTGGATGCTGGGCAGCCAGGTCCGCAAGGGCGGGTTCCTCAAGCCCGAAGACGACAGTGCGCTGTCGCCGCTCGCGCTCAAGCTGGTCGAGATCCGCCGAAAGGCGATCGAGACGGCAATCGGCAACAAGGCTTTCCGCTGTACCAGGGGCAACCTCAATACCCTGGTTCTGCCGCCGCGGGCAGATGGATCGATCCCGGCCTATGTCATGAGCTCGGCGGTTGAAGAGAGTGTGTTTCCGGCCGGCGGGCACCACCTTTATGTCTTCGATGCTGGCGGCAAGCTGATTTCCAGCCGGACTTTCAGCAAGGGCTGCATCAATGTCGACAGCCGGGCAGTGCCCAAGGAAGCGGCCGGCTATGGCCTGAGCCACCTGCTCGATCCCCAGCCGACCGAGATCCATGCCTTCGTCAGCTACAACGTGCCGATCAAGCTGTTCGTGATCATCGAGGGCAGCAAGGACCTGTGGGAAATCGACCGCGGCAAGATGACCTTCAAGCAAGTGATGACGGACCTGCCAAACTGATCCGCACACTATTTCGTGGCGTACTGGCCGGCCTTGGCGTCGAAATTGGTGCGGGCGAAGTTCTTGGCCGCGGCCGAAGTCGCGAAGACCTCATCCTGCAGCGACTTCGTGACGATCGGGTAGCCTTGCGAATTGTAGCGCACGTCGCGCACGGTCAGGCGAAAGGTGCCGTCGCTCTGGCGCTGGATCAGAAACGGGCGAAGGGCTTCATCTGACATGGTCGGGTTCCTTGGTTGTGGTGCGTTCGCGTTCGATCCGGGCAGTGCGGACGGCCTTTTCGCGGGCGGCCAGGCCAAGCCAGACCGAACGTGAACGCAGCAGGATTTCGCGCTGGTTGGCGAGCGGGGAGGCCTCGGCTGCGCGGGCGCAGCTTTCGGCCTGTTCGGAGTAGAATTTCTCGGACATCAGATCCCGCCTCGCTTTCCGGCTGGTCAGCCCAGCACTTCGATGATCGCCAGCCTGGTTTCCTCGCGGGTCAGCGGGAAGGTCGGCTGGGGGCGGAGCGAGGGAGCGTTGCCGGTCCAGCTCCGGGCAACCGCGGAGCGACCAAGGCCGCGCCGGATTGCAGGTAGAATGGTATTCAATTTCATTGTCATTTCCGGGCGGCCATCCGGCCGCCGCTGTATTGTTGTTGTCGGGGAGGGCTAATGCCGCCGCTTTCCGCGGGTCCCCGTGCCTCCGCCAGGGGCGCGTTCGCGAAACACGATGCGGCCCTTGCTGAGGTCGTAGGGAGTCATTTCCACGCGAACCCGGTCGCCCACCACCGAGCGGATGCGAAATTTGCGCATCTTGCCCGCCGTATAGGCGATGATCCGGTGTTCGTTTTCGAGCAGCACGCCAAAGCGGCCGTCGGGAAGCACTTCGTCGATCTGGCCTTCGAGAGTCAGGAGATCCTCCTTGGCCACGCGGTTATGCGGCCTCGAGGTTGACGGCCGAAGTCTTGCCACGCTTGTCGGTTTCCAGCTCGTACTTGATCCGCTGGTCCTGGTTGAGCGACGTCATCCCGGCGCGTTCGACCGCGCTGATATGAACGAAGGCATCGCCGCCGCCCTCGTCGGGCGCGATGAAGCCATAGCCTTTGGACGAATTGAAAAACTTTACGGTGCCTACCGGCATGGGGTGGTTCCTTTCACGAAACACGGGTGATCGACCGGCAAGGCGCCGGCAGAGCAAAGGTAGCGAGAAAGGGAACGAAGGGGCGCGGTGGCCGAAAAGTTCCGTCGCAGGCGACGTTAGCCGCGCTGATATATGCCTTGGGTGGCGCAATTGCAATGGCACCGCCGCGCGGCCAAGTAATCCTTGCCTTTGGCGGTGAAGGCGCCTATCGGGCTTTGCATCCCGACATTGTTGATCAACGGAGGGGCTGGCGCCGCAAGGGGCCGGCGCAAGAACCCGTTTCAGCAAGTCCGGGGCAAGGAGTTTCGAAGTGGCGGATATCGCGCGGATTATCGAGATCGTCGAGCCGGAGGCCAAGGCCCTCGGCTTCGACCTCGTGCGCGTGCGCTATTACAAGGGTGGCGAGATCGGCCCGCTTTCCGATGTAGAGGAGTATACCCTCCAGATCATGGCCGAACGCCCAGAGACCGGTCAGCTTGTGATCGAGGATTGCGCCGCACTGTCGCACCGCATTTCCGATGCGTTCGACGCACTGGAAGAAACGGGCGAAGTGCTGATCGAGGACGCCTACCGGCTCGAGGTCAGCTCGCCCGGGATTGACCGTCCGCTGACCCGGCCGAAGGATTACGCGAACTGGGCCGGGCACGAAGCCCGCATTTCGCTGACCAGCCCTGTCGATGGCAACCGCAAGTCGCTCCAGGGCGACCTGATCGGGATCGACGGCGATACGGTCACTCTCGAAGACAGGAAATCGGGCCGGGTCTCGTTCCCGCTGTCCGACATCCATTCCGCCAAGCTGGTCCTGACGGACAAGCTGATTGCCGCCACCCGCCCGCTCGATACCAGCGGGGCCGACGAGATTCTCGAAGAAGAACAGGAAGACTGAACATGGCCAGTCCGATTTCCGCCAACCGTGCCGAACTGCTCGCGATCGCGACCTCGGTCGCCAATGAGAAGCTGATCGACAAGTCGATCGTGATCGAGGCGATGGAAGAGGCGATCCAGAAGGCCGCCCGGGCCCGCTATGGCGCCGAGAACGACATCCGCGCCAAGCTCGATCCGCGCACCGGCGACCTGCGCCTGTGGCGCGTTGTCGAGGTGGTCGAAGAGGTCGAGGACTACTTCAAGCAGGTCGATCTCAAGCAGGCCCAGAAGCTCGACAAGGACGCAAAGCTGGGCGACTTCATCGTCGATCCGCTGCCGCCGGTCGACCTCGGCCGGATCGACGCGCAGTCGGCCAAGCAGGTGATCTTCCAGAAGGTCCGCGATGCCGAGCGCGAACGCCAGTTCGAGGAATTCAAGGATCGCGCCGGCGAAATGGTCACCGGGGTGATCAAGTCGGTCGAATTCGGCCACGTGATCGTCAACCTGGGCCGGGCCGAAGGCGTGATCCGCCGCGATCAGCAGATCCCGCGCGAAGTCGCCCGCGTCGGCGAGCGCGTCCGCGCGCTGATTCTCAAGGTCGAGCGTCAGAACCGTGGTCCGCAGATCTTCCTGAGCCGTGCCCACCCCGATTTCATGAAGGCCCTGTTCGCGCAGGAAGTGCCCGAAATCTACGACGGGATCATCACCATCAAGGCCGCCGCCCGCGATCCGGGCAGCCGCGCCAAGATCGGCGTGATCAGCCGCGACAGCTCGATCGACCCGGTCGGCGCCTGCGTCGGCATGAAGGGCAGCCGCGTCCAGGCGGTGGTCCAGGAAATGCAGGGTGAGAAGATCGACATCATCCCCTGGTCGGAAGACACTGCGACCTTCGTGGTCAACGCGCTGCAGCCGGCCACGGTCAGCCGCGTGGTGATCGACGAGGAGGAAAGCCGCATCGAAGTGGTCGTCCCCGATGACCAGCTTTCGCTGGCGATCGGTCGCCGCGGCCAGAACGTGCGGCTGGCCAGCCAGCTGACCGGCAGCCAGATCGACATCATGACCGAAGCCGAGGCTTCGGAAAAGCGCCAGAAGGAATTCGCCGAGCGCTCGAAGATGTTCGAGGAAGAGCTCGACGTCGACGAAACCCTCTCGCAGCTGCTGGTCGCCGAAGGCTTCAGCGAGCTGGAGGAAGTGGCCTACATCGAAATGGCCGAACTGGCGACGATCGAGGGCTTCGACGAGGAACTGGCCGAAGAACTTCAGAGCCGTGCCCAGGAAGCGCTCGACCGCCGCGAAGCCGCCTATCGCGAGGAGCGTCAGGCGCTTGGGGTCGAGGACGATCTGGCCGAAATGCCGCATCTGACCGAGCAGATGCTGGTCACCCTCGGCAAGGCCGGGATCAAGACCCTCGACGATCTGGCCGACCTTGCCACCGACGAGCTGATTGCCAAGAAGCGCACCGAACAGCGCCGCCGCGACGGCAGCGCCCCGGCCCGCCGCGAACGCGAGCAGGACCGTGGCGGTGTGCTCGGCGAATATGGCCTGTCGGAAGAGCAGGGCAACGAGATCATCATGGCCGCGCGCGCGCACTGGTTCGAAGACGAGCCAGCCCAAGAGGAGGCCGCCGATGCGGATTCCTCACAATGAGCCGCTAAGCTCCGACACCTCGACGCAGCCCGAACGGCGCTGCATCCTGACCGGGGATCATGGTTCCCGCGACGATCTGCTGCGCCTGGCGATCTCGCCGGACGGTCTGGTCCTGCCCGATGCCCTGGCCCGCGCGCCGGGACGGGGGGCCTGGATCGGGGTTTCGCGCGCAGAGCTGGAGCAGGCGATCGCCAAGGGCCGGCTCAAGGGCGCGCTCGCCCGGGCCTTCAAGGGCGCGGCGCTGGCCATTCCCGATGACCTGCCGCAGCGGGCGGAGGCAGCGCTGCTGCGTGCCTTTACCGACCGGCTCGGGCTGGAAATGAAGGCCGGCAAGCTGCTGCTCGGCTCCGATCGGATCGCCGAGAACGCGCGGATGGGCAATGTCGCCTGGCTGGCCCATGCGGCCGATGCCAGCGAAGACGGCTCGCGCAAGCTCGATCAGGCATGGCGCGTGGGCCGCGAAACCGAAGGATCCGGGGAAACCGGATTAACCTTGCCTCTGGACC
>CAZNII010000031.1:14660-24765 GCA_964573075.1 uncultured Novosphingobium sp.
GTGGGCCGCGAAACCGAAGGATCCGGGGAAACCGGATTAACCTTGCCTCTGGACCGGGCGGCGCTGTCTGTGGCATTGGGCCGCGACAATGTCGTCCACCTGGCACTGACCGACCCACGGTCAGCGGAACGGGTTGATGTCCCGCTCCGGCGCTTGCTGCGCTTTCTGGGGCAGGGTGAAGCGAACGATCAGGTGAAGGGCGAAGGCGCGGCCGCTGCGGTCGGGCAATCGTCTGCGACGACGAATTGAGTTTTGAAGGACAGTCAGACGTATGAGCGATAGCGACAACAAACCGACTCTGGGCCGCAAGCCGCTGGGCCTGAAGAAGTCGGTCGAAGCGGGCCAGGTCCAGCAGACCTTCAGCCACGGCCGCACCAACAAGGTGGTGGTCGAGGTCAAGCGCCGCAAGCTGATCGGCAAGCCCGGTGCTGCCGAAGCCGCTCCGCCGCCTCCGCCGCCCCCGCCTCCGGCCCCGGCAGCCGCCGCGCCCGCGCCCAAGAAGCCGGCTGCTCCTGCCGGGGAAACCCCGCAGGAACGCGTTGCCCGCCTGCAGCGCGAAGCCGAGGAAGCGCGCCTCGCCATGCTCGAGGAGCAGACCCGCAGGGAGGCCGAGGAACGCCAGCGCGCGATCGAGGAAGAGCGCCGCCGCGCCGAGGAAAACCGCAAGGCCGAAGCCGAAGCCGCCGCCCAAGCCGCTGCCGCGCCTGCTCCTTCTGCAGACGAGCCCGCCGCCGAGCCGGACGGGGAAGACGCCGGTGAAGCACCCGCCGGCGCTGCCGCACCGGGCGGCGCCGCGCCGGCGCCGCGCCGCTTCACCCCGGTTGCCGCCCCCAAGCGGCCCGAACCGGCGGCCAAGAAGATCGTTCATCCGCGCGACAAGTCGGGCGGGGAGCGCCGCCACGCCGGCAAGCTGACCGTCAGCCGCGCGCTGAACGAGGACGAGGGCGCCCGCGCCCGCTCGCTCGCCGCGCTCAAGCGCGCCCGCGAAAAGGAACGCCGGGCCCACTTCGCCGGGCAGAGCCAGCCGCGCGAGAAGCAGGTCCGCGACGTTGTCGTGCCTGAGGCGATCACGGTTCAGGAACTGGCCAACCGCATGGCCGAGAAGGGCGCCGATCTGGTCAAGGCGCTGTTCAAGATGGGCATGATGGTGACGGTCAACCAGACCATCGACGCCGACACCGCCGAACTGCTGGTCGAGGAATTCGGCCACAACGTGCAGCGCGTTTCGGAAAGCGATGTCGACATCGACACGACCGAGGACGTCGATGCTCCCGAAACGCTCAAGACGCGGCCGCCGGTGGTGACCATCATGGGCCACGTCGATCACGGCAAGACCAGCCTGCTTGACGCGCTGCGCGGCACCGACGTGGTGCGCGGCGAGGCCGGCGGGATTACCCAGCATATCGGGGCCTACCAGATCAAGACCAAGGGCGGGGACCTGATCACCTTCCTTGATACCCCGGGCCACGAGGCCTTCACCGAAATGCGCCAGCGCGGCGCCAACGTGACCGACATCGTGATCCTGGTGGTGGCCGGTGACGACGGACTGATGCCGCAGACGATCGAGGCGATCAACCACACCAAGGCGGCCGGCGTGCCGATGATCGTGGCGATCACCAAGTCCGACAAGCCGGAATTCAATCCGCAGAAGATCCGCGAGCGCCTGCTCGAGCACGAGATCATCGTCGAGGCGATGAGCGGCGAAGTGCAGGACGTGGAAGTGTCCGCCAAGACCGGCGCCGGGCTGGACAACCTGATCGAGAAGATCCTGCTCCAGTCCGAACTGATGGAACTGAAGGCCAACCCCGATCGCGCTGCCGAAGCGACCGTGATCGAGGCCAAGCTCGACAAGGGCAAGGGGCCGCTGGCCACTGTGCTGATCAACCGCGGCACGCTGAAGGTCGGCGACATCCTGGTGGTCGGCACCCATTCGGGCCGTGTCCGCGCGATGCTCGACGACAAGGGCCGCCAGATCAAGGCCGCGCCGCCGTCGCTGCCGGTCGAAGTGCTGGGGATCGGCGGCGTGCCGATGGCCGGCGACACCCTGACCGTGGTCGAAAGCGAAGTCCGCGCCCGCGAGGTTGCCGCCTATCGCCAGGAAAAGGCCACCGCCAAGCGCACTACCCAGGCTCCCGCCAGCCTCGATACGATGTTCTCGGCGCTGAAGGCCAAGGCCGACGTCATCGAATATCCGGTGGTGGTGAAGAGCGACGTGCAGGGTTCGACCGAAGCGATCGTCAACGCGCTCCATAAGCTCTCGAACGACGAGATCAAGGTCAAGGTCCTGCAATCGGGGGTCGGCGCGATCACCGAAAGCGACGTCAGCCTGGCCGCCGCTTCGGGCGCGCCGATCATCGGCTTCCACGTCCGTCCCAACGCCAAGGCGCGCGAGATGATCGAGCGCAACAAGGTGCGGATGAAGTACTTCGACGTGATCTATCACCTGACCGACGACGTGGCCAAGGAAATGGCCGGGATCTGGGGTCCGGAGCGGATCGAAAACGTGGTCGGCCGCGCCGAGGTCAAGGAAGTGTTCCCGGCCGGCAAGCGCGACAAGGCGGCTGGTCTGCTGGTGCTCGAAGGCGGGATCAAGAAGGGCTTGTTCGCCCGCCTTACCCGCGACGATGTCATCGTCAGCAAGACCACCATCGCCTCGCTGCGTCGCTTCAAGGACGACGTCCCTGAAGTCCGCGCGGGCCTCGAGTGCGGTGTGGTTCTGGCTGATACCAACGATATCAGGCCGGGCGATCACCTCGAAGTGTTCGAGGTCGAGGAACGCGAACGGACGCTGTAATGGTCTTTTCCGGGGCCAAGGGGCCGCACGTCGAACTGATGGGGGCGGAGTTTCTCGACTTCGACCCCGCCAGCGAGACGATCACGATGCGATTTGTCGCACCGGACAGCTTCATCACCGGGCGCGGCGGAGTGCAGGGCGGGCTGGTCGCGGGTTTCCTCGATGAGGTGATGGGCTGGGCCCATGTCCGCGCGACGGAGGGGGCCGAGGCGCCGCTCAACCTCGAAATCGCCATGACTTTGCTCAAGCTGATCCCGCCCGGGCCGCTTGTCGGCAAGGGGCGGGTCATCCGCCGCGGCCGCCGGGCTATCTTTCTTGAAGGCGAACTGTGGGACGAAAGCTGGACGACGCTTTACGCCCGTGCCACTTCTACCGCGCTCCCGACCCCGGTTCCACGCAAGGCCGACTGATGTCCCGCCAGCAATCCACGCCCGAAACCCGCTCGGTCCGCCTGCTCAAGGTGGGCGAACAGGTGCGCCACGTGATCAGCGAGCTGCTGACCCGGCAGATGGTCCACGACGAGGTATTGAGCGCCCATTCGGTTTCGGTCACCGAAGTGCGGATGAGCCCGGACCTGCGCCACGCCACGGTTTTCGTGAAACCCTTGCTGGGCGCGGACGAAGAACTGGTGCTCAAGGCGCTGCGCACCAATACCGCCTTCTTCCAGAAGGAAGTGGCTGGCAAGCTGCGGATGAAATATGCTGCCAGGATCAAGTTCCTGCCGGATGAGAGCTTTGACGAGGCCAGCCGGATCGACCGGCTGCTCGATGATCCGCGGGTCAGGCGCGACCTCGACTGATTATTTTACCCGGGTATATTGACTGGAATATTATCCGGGTATAAAGCGGGCGCCGAAACCAGGAGCCTGCCATGTCCACCTATACCGCCTTTGCCGATGGCCTCTGGCTCGCCTCTGGCAGCCGCGATCACATTGTCGCGGCGCTCAGGGCCATGCCGCAGATGCCGCGCGCCGCCGACCTGCTGGTGTTCGACGATACCAACGGCCGCCAGATCGATTTCGACCTGCGCGATGCCGCACAACCCGAACCCGCATCGGGACCTGGCCGGCCAAGATTGGGGGTGGTGGCCCGCGAAGTCACCTTGCTGCCGCGCCATTGGGACTGGCTGAAGGACCAGCCCGGCGGAGCCTCGGCAACGCTGCGCCGCCTGGTCGATGCCGCCAGCCGCGCGCCGCTTTCCCCCGCTGCAGGACGCGATGCGGCCTATCGGTTCCTTTCGGCAATCGCCGGAGATCGGGAGAACTACGAGGAAGCGATCCGCGCGCTCTACCAGGACGACCGGGCGCGGTTCATCGAACTGGCCGCCGGTTGGCCGCCCGCGATCCGCGATCATGCCGCAGCCTTTGCCTGGCCGGTTAGCCCGGAACCAGCCGCGCCCTGATCGTGATCGCAACCTTCTTGCCGACAACCATGCTGTAGGCAGTCATCCCGAAGTCACGGCGGTTGATCGTGGTCGTTGCGGTCAACTCGACCGGATCGCGGCCCGTGGCCCTGGCTGGAGGATCACGGAAGGTGACAGCAAGCACCGCCGGACGGGTCACCCCGCGGGCGGTGATCTGGCCGTCGATCCGGGCGGTCAGAGCTCCGGTCATTGTCATCCGGTGCCCGGAAAAACCGACCGTTGGATGGTGGGCGACGTCGAAGAAATCCTTGCCCTTGAGATAGGCCGTATCGGTCTTGCTGCCGGCGGTCATTGCCCGGGCGTCGAGCTGGACATCGAGGTCGATCGCATCGAGCCGGTCGGGCGACAGCCGGATCGAACCGCGCATCGCCGGGAACCGCGCGTCCTTATGTCCCAACCCGAAGTAGGAAACCCGCGCGCTGACGTCCGAAGCGCCTGGGTCGAGTTGATAGCGATAGGCTGGACCGGACGCCGCAGTGGCCAGCAGCAGAAACAGGACAAGGAAGAAGCGCAAGGAACCCACCCGATTTTGCGCAGGAGTGGCGTTCCACAGCCGCGCTGTCAATCGCACTGGTCTTTTGAAGGCAAGGCCTTATCTCAGGCAGGCTATGGCCAAGCTCTATTTCTACTATGCCAGCATGAATGCGGGGAAATCGACCACGCTGCTGCAGGCCGATTTCAACTATCGCGAGCGCGGCATGGCGACGATGCTGTGGACTGCCGCGCTCGATCATCGCAGCGACCATCATGCGATCGAAAGCCGGATCGGGCTGGGTGCCGATGCCCACCGCTTCACGCCCGAAACCGACCTGTGGGAGCGGGTCACCGCCGCGCACCGGGTCGAGCCGCTGGCCTGCGTGCTGATCGACGAGGCGCAGTTCCTGACCGAGCCGCAGGTCTGGCAGCTGGCGCGGCTGGCTGACAGCGCCAACATTCCGGTGCTGTGCTATGGCCTGCGCACCGACTTCCAGGGCGAGCTGTTTCCGGGATCGAAAGTGCTGCTGGGAATTGCGGACAGCCTGGTCGAGCTGAAGGCGGTGTGCCACTGCGGCCGCAAATCGACCATGAACCTGCGCGTCGATGCCAGTGGTGCTGCGGTCAAGCAGGGCGCGCAGACCGAGATTGGCGGGAACGACCGCTATGTCGCGCTGTGCCGCAAGCATTTCGTTGAGGCTTTGGACCGATGCTAGACCTAAACAATCCGATCATCCTTGCCGCGGTCATTGCGATCCCGATGATCCTGGCGATCGTGTTTCACGAGGTCGCCCATGGCTGGACCGCGCGGGCGCTGGGCGATCCGACTGCGGCGAACCTTGGCCGGCTCAGCCTCAATCCGCTCAACCATGTCGATCCGTTCGGAACGGTGATCCTGCCGGGAATGCTGATGCTCGCCGGCTGGCCGGTGTTCGGCTATGCCAAGCCGGTTCCGGTGCTCAAGCAGCGCCTGCGCAACCCCCGCCGCGACATGATGCTGGTGGCCGCTGCAGGGCCGGGCAGCAATCTGGTGATGGCTGGGATCGGCGCGATCCTGCTGGGATTGTTCTCGCGCTTTGTCGCCGGAGGAGAGGAATCGCTGGTGCTCTCGTTCATTGGCGCCAACCTGCTGATGATGATAACGATCAACGTCTCGCTGGCGATCTTCAACCTGTTGCCGATCCCGCCGTTCGACGGCGGACATATCGTCGAAGGGCTGTTGCCGCGCGACCTGGCCCGCAAATACGGTACGCTGCACCAGAAGGCGCTGCTGGTAATGATCCTGCTGCTGGTGGTCCTGCCGCTGATCTCGCCCAGCCTCAACATTGTCGGCTGGCTGATCGGCCCGCCGGTCCGCTGGCTGACCGGCAATTACCTGGGCCTGGCCGGGATGCTCGCGGGGGGCTGACCGGCGCATGCCGCATGGCTGGATCATTCTCGACAAGCCGCACGGGCTTGGCAGCACTCAGGCGGTTGCCGCGGTCAAGCGGGTGTGCCGGCAGGCCGGGCTGGGCAAGATCAAGGTCGGCCATGGCGGGACGCTCGATCCACTGGCCACCGGCGTGCTGCCGATTGCCCTTGGCGAGGCGACCAAGCTGACCGGGCGGATGCTCGATGGTGACAAGACCTATGCCTTCACGGTGCAGTTCGGGGCGGAGACCGACACGCTCGATCTTGAAGGCCAGGTGATTGCGCAAAGCCCGGTGCGGCCGACGCTCGCCGAAGTCGAGGCGGTGCTGCCGCGCTTCACCGGTCCGATCGAGCAGGTCCCACCGGCGTATTCCGCGATCAAGGTCGATGGCGAGCGTGCCTATGACCTGGCGCGTGCTGGTGAGGCGGTGGAGCTCCAATCGCGCTCCGTTACGATCCACGAACTGCAAGCAAGCCATTTTGACGAGCCGAACGGCGGTAGCCCGCTGCAAGAGATCACCCTGATCGCCCAGGTCTCCAAGGGCACCTATATCCGCAGCCTGGCGCGCGACATTTCCCGGGCGCTCGGAACGGTCGGCCATGTCATCATGTTGCGTCGGCTGAAGGCCGGTCCGTTCGGGATCGAACAGGCGATTTCGCTGGACAAACTGGAGGAAGTCGCTAAGGGCGCGCCACTTGAGAACGTACTCTTGCCGCTGGAGGCAGGGCTGGACGACATCCCGGCTCTAGACCTCGGCCCGGAACAGGCAAGCATGGTCCGACAGGGCCGGGTTCTGACCGGGCTGCCCCAGACTGACGGGCTTTGCTGGGCGCGGGCGGGATCCATTCCCGTTGCGCTGATGGAGGTTTCCTCCGGCGAGGCCAGGGTGGTTCGGGGTTTCAACCTTTCCGATGTCGCGGAGTGAATGACATGTCGGTTACCGCCGAAAAGAAAGCTGAGATCATCAAGGACAACGCCCGCGCCAAGGGTGATACCGGTTCGCCGGAAGTCCAAGTCGCGATCCTGACCAGCCGCATCAACACGCTGCAGGGCCACTTCAAGGATCACCACAAGGACAACCACTCGCGCCGGGGCCTGCTGATGATGGTCAACAAGCGTCGCAGCCTGCTTGATTACCTCAAGCGCAAGGATGTGGACCGCTACAACGCGCTCATCCAGAAGCTTGGTCTGCGCAAGTAACCAAAGCGGAGCGGCCCCCAGCGGGCCGCTTTTGCTATCCGGGCTCCGTTCGCAATCCGGCGACGGGTCCCTTCCCAAGGGGCGCACAATGGCCCCGCACCGGACCGGGACGGTATTCCCCGGCAGCAAAACCCGCAGGCAATAGGGCCCGCGGGCTGAAGGAAACGAAATGTTCGACGTCAAAACCGTATCGATGGAGTGGGGCGGAAAGACCCTCACCCTGGAAACCGGCCGCATTGCCCGTCAGGCTGACGGCGCGGTCCTCGCCACCTATGGCGAAACTGTGGTGCTCTGCGCCGTCACGGCCGCCAAGAGCGTCAAGGAAGGCCAGGACTTCTTCCCGCTGACCGTCCACTATCAGGAAAAGTATTTTGCCGCCGGGCGCATCCCGGGCGGCTTCTTCAAGCGCGAACGCGGCGCGACCGAAAAGGAAACCCTGGTTTCCCGCCTGATCGACCGTCCGGTCCGCCCACTGTTCCCCGAAGGTTTCTATAACGAAATCAATGTTATCGCCCAGGTCCTGTCCTATGATGGTGAGTGCGAGCCCGATGTGCTGGCGATGATCGCCGCCTCGGCCGCGCTGACCATCTCGGGCGTGCCGTTCATGGGCCCGATCGGCGCGGTGCGCGTCGGCTATCAGGACGGCGAATATACGCTGAACCCCAAGCAGAGCGAAGCGATCGCCAATGGCGAACTCGACCTGGTGGTTGCCGCCACCGGCAATGCCGTGATGATGGTCGAATCCGAAGCCAAGGAGCTTTCGGAAGAGGTCATGCTCGGCGCCGTGATGTTCGCGCATGACGAGTGCAAGAAGGTTGTGAACCTGATCATCGACCTGGCCGAAAAGGCCGCCAAGGATCCGTGGGAAGTCGCGGTGTCCGATAATTCGGCGATCAAGGACCAGCTCAAGAAGCTGATCGGCAAGGACGTTGCCGCCGCCTACAAGCTGACCGACAAGTCGGCCCGCTCGGCCGCACTCAACGCGGCGCGCGACAAGGCCAAGGAAGCCTTTGCCGGCGAAGACGCCCAGACCCAGATGGTCGCGATCAAGACCATGAAGAAGGTCGAGGCCGACATCGTGCGCGGCGCGATCCTCAAGGACGGCACCCGGATCGACGGGCGCAAGGTCGATCAGGTCCGCAAAATCGAATCGATGGTCGGCTTCCTGCCGCGCACCCACGGTTCGGCGCTGTTCACCCGCGGCGAAACCCAGTCGATCTGCACCACCACCCTTGGCACCAAGGATGCCGAGCAGATGATCGACGGGCTGGAAGGCCTGAGCTATTCCAGCTTTATGCTGCACTACAACTTCCCGCCCTATTCGGTCGGTGAAGTGGGCCGCTTCGGCGCTCCCAGCCGCCGCGACACCGGTCACGGCAAGCTGGCCTGGCGCGCGCTGCAGGCGGTGCTGCCTAAGAAGGAAGACTTCCCCTACACGATCCGCGTGGTCTCGGACATCACCGAGTCCAACGGCTCCTCCTCGATGGCCACCGTCTGCGGCGGCGCGCTGTCGATGATGGACGCCGGCGTGCCGATCACCCGTCCGGTGTCCGGCATTGCGATGGGCCTGATCCTCGAAGGTGACGAATTCACCGTGCTGTCCGACATCCTGGGTGACGAAGATCACCTGGGCGACATGGACTTCAAGGTGGCCGGCACCAGCGAAGGCATCACCACGATGCAGATGGACATCAAGGTTGCCGGGATCACCAAGGAAATCTTCGAAGCCGCGCTGCAGCAGGCCAAGGGTGGCCGTGCGCACATCCTGGGCGAAATGCAGAAGGCCCTGGGCAGCGCCCGGACCGAGCTTTCGGCCCACGCTCCGCGGATCGAGACGATCCAGATCGACAAGTCGAAGATCCGCGACGTGATCGGCACCGGCGGCAAGGTGATCCGCGAGATCGTTGCCGAAACCGGCGCCAAGGTCGACATCGACGACGAAGGCGTGATCAAGATCTCGTCTTCGGACCTGTCGCAGATCGAAGCCGCCAAGAACTGGATCCTGGGCATCGTCGAGGAACCCGAAGTTGGCAAGATCTATGACGGCAAGGTCGTCACGATCGTCGATTTCGGCGCTTTCGTGAACTTCATGGGCGGCAAGGACGGTCTCGTCCACGTCTCCGAAATGAAGAACGAGCGCGTCGAAAAGCCGACCGACGTCGTGTCCGAAGGCCAGGCCGTGAAGGTCAAGGTCCTCGAGATCGATCCGCGCGGCAAGGTCCGCCTGTCGATGCGCGTCGTCGATCAGGAAACAGGTGCCGAGCTGGAAGACACCCGCCCGCCGCGCGAACCGCGCGGTGACCGTGGTGATCGCGGTGACCGTCGTGGTCCGCGCGGTGATCGTGGCGATCGCGGCCCGCGCCGTGATGACCGCGGTCCGCGTCGCGACCGCGACGACCGCGGCCCGCGCCGCGAACGTTCGGATCGCGATGACGGCCCGGCTCCGGACCACGTCCCGGCGTTCCTGAAGGGCGACGACTGAGGCTACTGACAGGTCAGGCAATTTCGAAAAGGGGGTTGGCTTCGGCTGGCCCCCTTTTTGCTTGCGTAGCAGCCGGCAAAAGCGGAATTCTCCATTCCCGAAGGAGAACGCCATGGCCCGTCGCTTCGCCAAGCAGATCATCGCCCTTTCCGCCCTTGCCGCTTCGGGCACCGCGCTGGCCTGTGCCGGGGGCGAGGATTGCGGCGGGCACTTCTCGCTCGGCGGATCCGAGCTGACCTGCGAGGGGGTGGCGATGCTCTCGCCGTCCAACGACAGCCGGCTCAACCTGATGATGCTGATGGGCGATCGCGGCGGGATGAAC